>CAIMCI010000220.1 GCA_903839465.1 uncultured Pseudomonadota bacterium | reverse complement strand
CGCGGCCCCGGCCGCCCGGGTGCCGCTGTCGGCACCGGCGCGCGAGGACTTCACCGCCGTCTGCGAGTTCGAGCGGCCCGGGGGCAGGTCGTACCTGCTGTATGCGCCGGTGGCGGCCGCCGTTCCCGAGGCTTTCTACCGCTGCCGCAAGGCAGCAGGGTGATCACGATGAGTAGCGGACACACCGAGGTCCCGGCTGGCTCCGCCACGCCGGTCGTCCATCGCGGCGGTTGCCATTGCGGCGCCGTGCGCTTCGAAGTCGAGGCGCCGGTCGACGCCGAACTCGTCGACTGCAACTGTTCCCTGTGCAGCGCCGCGGGGTTCCTGCACCTGATCGTGCCGGCCACGGCGTTCCGCCTCGTGCGCGGTGGCGCGGCGCTGGCCGAGTACCGCTTCAATACGCGGCTCGCCCGGCACCTCTTCTGCCGTCATTGCGGCGTCAAGTCGTTCTACGTCCCGAGGTCGCACCCCGACGGCGTCAGCGTCAACGCGCGGTGCCTCGACGCCGGTACGCTCGCCGGCAACCGGGTGCGTCCGTTCGACGGGCGCAACTGGGAAGCCTCGATCGGTGGCCTGCACCAGGCTCCGGGCTAGACGGCCGCGCCGGCGAGGTACATCCAGGTCTCGACGACCGTATCGGGGTTCAGCGACACGCTGTCGATGCCCTGCTCGAGGAGCCAGCGCGCGAGTTCCGGATGATCGGACGGGCCCTGGCCGCAGATGCCGACGTATTTGCCGTGCTTCTTGCAGGCGCGGATGGCCATCGACAGCAGCGCCTTGACCGCCTCGTCGCGTTCGTCGAACAGGTGGGCGACGATCCCCGAGTCCCGGTCGAGACCGAGGGTCAGCTGGGTCATGTCGTTCGAGCCGATCGACATGCCGTCGAAGTGCTCGAGGTACTGCTCGGCGAGCAGGGCATTGGTCGGCAGTTCGCACATCATGATGATCTTCAGCCCGTTCTGGCCCCGGGCAAGACCCTGTGCGGCGAGCAGCTCGGTCACCTTGCGGGCCTCGGCAACGGTACGCACGAACGGGACCATGACCTGGATGTTGGTCAGGCCCATCTCGTCGCGGACGCGCTTCAATGCCCGGCATTCGAGCTCGAAGCAGGCGCTGAAACTGGGATCGACGTACCGCGACGCGCCCCGGAACCCGAGCATCGGGTTCTCCTCGTGGGGTTCATAGTCGCGCCCGCCGATCAGGTTCGCGTACTCGTTGGACTTGAAGTCGGAAAGCCGGACGATCACCGGCTCCGGGGCGAATGCGCAGGCAATCTGGCTGATGCCCTCGGAGAGCTTGTCGACGTAGAAGGAGACGGGGTCCGCGTAGCCCGCGATCTGCTTGCTGATCGTCGCCTTCAGGGTCGGGTCCAGCCGGTCGAATTCGAGCAGGGCGCGCGGATGCACGCCGATCATCCGGTTGATGATGAATTCCAGGCGCGCAAGGCCGACGCCGCGGTGCGGAATGCCGGCGAAGTCGAAGGCGCGGTCGGGGTTGCCGACGTTCATCATGATCTTGAGCGGGATCTCCGGCAGCGAATCGAGCTCGATCTGCTTCTGCTCGAAATCGAGTGCACCCTCGTAGATGAACCCGGTGTCGCCCTCGGCGCAGGAGACCGTGACCGGCTGCCCCTCCTGGATCCGCGCGGTGGCATCGCCGCAGCCGACGACGGCCGCAATGCCGAGTTCGCGGGCGATGATGGCGGCGTGGCAGGTGCGCCCGCCACGGTTGGTGACGATGGCCGCCGCCCGCTTCATCACCGGTTCCCAGTCGGGATCGGTCATGTCGGCGACCAGCACGTCGCCTGGCTGCACGCGCGACATCTCCTTGACGCTCTTGATGATGCGGGCCGGTCCCAGGCTGATCCGGCTGCCGATGGCCCGGCCGGTCGCGAGCACGG
>CAIMCI010000219.1 GCA_903839465.1 uncultured Pseudomonadota bacterium | reverse complement strand
GCGGCCCGCCGGCACGCGGCGCGCAGGTCCTTCAGCAGGTCCGCCTCGTCCTCGATGCCGATCGACAGGCGCAGGAGCCCGTCGCCGATCCCGGCGTGCCGGCGCGCGGCCTCGTCCATCGCCGCGTGCGTCATCGACGCCGGATGGGCCACGAGGCTCTCCACGCCACCAAGCGACTCGGCGAGCGAGAAGTACCGAAGCCCGTCGAGGAACGCCGGCACCGCCGCCGCGCCACCGGCCAGATCGATCGACAGCATCGCGCCGAACCCGCGCTGCTGGCGCCGGGCGAGTTCGTGGCCGACGTGGGTGGTCAGTCCCGGGTAATAGACCCGCGCCACGCCCGGCTGGCGGGCAAGGTCCTCGGCGATGGCGCGCGCGTTCGACTCGTGGATACGCAGGCGCGCATGCAGGGTACGCACGCCGCGCAGGGTGAGGAAGCTGTCGAACGGCGCACCGGTGAGGCCGAGGCAGTTCGCCCACCAGGCGAGTTCCTCGCCCTTCGCGCCGTCGCGGGCGATGACAGCACCACCGACCACGTCGCTGTGGCCGTTGAGGTACTTGGTGGTCGAGTGCACGACGATGTCCGCACCGAGGCTGAGCGGCTGCTGCCAGAGCGGCGAGAGGAACGTGTTGTCGACGACCACCAGCGCGCCGACCGCGTGCGCAGCGCTCGCGGCCGCGGCGATGTCGGTGATCCGCAGGAGCGGATTGGACGGGGTTTCGAGCCAGACGAGCGCGGGACGGAGCGCAAGGCCGCGGGCGAGGTCGGCGGCATCCGTCGGGTCGGCGAAGTCGACGATGGCGCGGCCGGTACGCTCGAGCGCGCAGAAGAGCCGGTGGCTGCCACCGTAACAGTCGCGTGGTGCGAGGATCCGGCTGCCGGCCGGGAGCAGGCTCGTCACCAGCGTGATCGCCGCCATCCCGGAGGCGGTCACCACCGCCCGCTCGCCCCCTTCGAGTTCGCAGAGTGCCGTGCCGAGCGCATCACGCGTCGGGTTGCCCGAACGGCCGTAATCGTACTGGCGGCGCTCGCCGAAGGCAGCGAACGAGTAGGTGGAACTGAGGTAGATCGGCGGCACGACCGCGCCGTGGGCGGGATCGGTGTCGATACCGGCGCGCACGGCGGCGGTGGCCGACGGTGGCGTCGGGGCGCTGGCGCGGACCGGCTGGCCGGTGGTCGGCGACGTGCCGGGGACGAGGGAACTGGGGGCGATCGGACTGGTCATGCTCTGCTCCGGGGGCCGCGCATCCGGCACCCTGCCGGAACTGAAGCGCTTAAACTCCCGGCAAACGCCCCGGGCAGGCTGCCCGGTCCGTCGCATCGTCAGCGGCTGACGACGGCTTATCTGTCGGATGCACCGGCGCCCACAGGGACGCACAGCAACCGCAGGAGTTGGCACCGTGCCGCGTGGTATGCGGTGGTTGCCCCGGCTTCAAAGGGCCCTTCCCTCAGCCGGTCTAGATAAGCGGTCGAGAGCCTAATGGGGTGGCGACCGCCCGTCAAGCGCCATGCGGCCGGACGTGAGCCAGTGCCGGGTCGGGTGCGGCCCCGGCCGCCGCGGCCGCGCTACAGCCGGCCGAGGAGGATGCGCAGCATCCGCCGGAGCGGTTCGGCGGCGCCCCAGAGGAGCTGGTCACCGATGGTGAACGCGGTCAGGTACTCACCGCCCATCGGCAGCTTGCGCAGGCGCCCGACCGGCACCGTCAGCGTCCCGCCCACGGCGAGCGGCGAGAGCTCGGCGATGGACGCCGCGCGGGTGTTCGGCACCACCCGCGCCCAGGGATGGGCGGTGGCCAGGCGCTCCTCGATCTCGGCGAGCGGCAGGTCGCGGCGGAGCTTCAGGGTCAGCGCCTGGCTGTGGCAGCGCATCGCGCCCACCCGCACGCAGATACCGTCCACGGGCAGTGGCGCCTGCTCGCGACCGAGGATCTTGTTGGCCTCGGCCATCGCCTTCCACTCCTCGCGGCTCTGGCCGGTACCGAGGTCCTTGTCGATCCACGGAATGAGACTCGCGGCGAGCGGCACGCCGAACTCGGCGGTCGGTGCCGCGGCCGAGCGCAGCGCCGCCTGGACCCTGGCGTCGACCTCGAGCGCGCTCGACCCGGGGTCGGTGAGCGCACTGCCGGCCGCGTCGCGCGCAAAGCCCATCTGCGCGATCAGTTCCTTCATGTTCGCAGCACCCGCGCCGGAGGCTGCCTGGTAGGTCATCGCCGTGATCCACTCGACGAGATCGGCGTTGATCAGGCCGGCGAGACCGAGGAGCATCAGCGACACCGTGCAGTTGCCGCCGACGAAGTCGCGCCTTCCCGCCTTCAGCGCCGCATCGATGACGGCGCGGTTCAGCGGATCGAGGATGATGACTGCGTCCGGCTGCATGCGCAGCGTCGAGGCGGCATCGATCCAGTAGCCGCTGAAGCCGCGCTGGCGGAGTGCGGCGTGCGTGGCGGTCGTGTAGTCGCCACCCTGCGCCGTGATGATCACGTCCTCGCGGGCGAGCTCGTCGAGGTTGCCGGCATCGATCAGTGGCGGCACCTCGCGGCCGATGGACGGGCCTTTTTGGCCTGCCTGCGAGCTCGAGTAGAAGCGTGGCTCGATCAGCGCGAAGTCGCCCTCGGCCCGCATCCGCTCCATCAGCACCGAGCCGACCATGCCCCGCCAGCCGACGATTCCTACGCGCATGTCATCACTCCGGCAGCAGCCGCTCGTCGGCGGGTGGCCTCAGGTTGTAATTCGAGCCCATCACGTGGCCGTAGGCGCCGGCGGTACCGATCAGCAGCACGTCGCCTTCCCGGGTCGGCGGCAGGAGGCGCCCGCGCCCGAGCACGTCGCCGCTCTCGCAGATCGGGCCGACGATGTCGCACGGCTCGGTGGCCGGCTCGTCGAGCCGGGTCAGGTTGTAGATCTCGTGGTGGGCGTCGTAGAGCGCCGGGCGGATCAGCGAATTCATGCCGGTCGCGATGCCGACGTAGCGGTGCTCGCGCTTGCCCTTGAGCTGCGTCACCCGGGCGAGCAGCACGCCCGCCTCGGCGACGAGATACCGCCCGGGTTCGATCCACAGCCGGTACGACGGCCGCTCGGCGCGCGCCGTCTCCAGCGCCGCGCCGAGCGCCGCGAAGTCCGGTCCCGGGGCGCGGGCCTCGCTCGCGACCGCCAGTCCGCCACCGAGGTTGAGCACCCGCACGTCCGGCAGCTGCGCGCCGAGTTCGTCGGCCAGCCGGCCGAGCGTACGGGCGTTGGCGGGCCAGGTGTCGAGGCCGAGGATACCGCTGCCGACGTGGGCATGCAGGCCGACGATGCGCGCCCCGGCGAGGCGGGCCAGCTCCGCGCACTCGGCCATGGCCGCGAGCGGCACGCCGAACTTGGACTGCAGACCGCCGGTGCGCACGTGCGCATGATGGCCGCGGCCCACACCGGTATCGACGCGCACGAAGAGCTCGGCGCCGCGGAACACCGCCGGCCACTCCTTCAGCGGATGCAGGTTGTCGAGGGTCAGCTGCACGCCGGCGCCGACCGCCCACTCGTACTCGGCGCGGGGCGCGAAGTTCGGCGTGAAGAGTATCCGGCGGCTATCGATGCCGGGCACCGCCTCGCGGAGCCGGGCCACCTCGGCGGGGCTGACGCATTCGAAGTCGACGCCTTCCGCGGCGATGAGCGCGAGCAGCGGCGGAAAGTCGTTGGCCTTGATCGCGTAGTGCACGCGCTCGACGGCAGCAAGGCCCTTGAGCGCCCGCGCGCGCGCGCGGATCGTCGCCGGATCGTAGGCATAGAGCGCATCGGCCGGCCCGAGCGCGGCGAGCAGCGCGTCGCGCCGGCCGTGCCACCACGGCAGCGGTCCCTGGCGCGGACCGCTCGCCGCCGCGTTCAGCTCCGTCCACGCCGGGCCGAGCACCGGATCGGCGGCCCGCGGTCGGATCAGGATGTCGTGCAGCTCGGTCACGAGGCGATCGCCCTCCGCCTCGTCGATGACGAAGGTGAAGTTGAGGTCGTTGGCGGCCTGGCTGACAAGGTGGATCTTCTGCTGGGCGAAAAGGCTGAGCGCGGCACCGAGCTCGTGCAGGATGCCGCGGATGTTGCGCCCGACCAGCGACAGCGCGGCGCACGGGCCGATGAACTCGACCCGGCACAGGTTGCCGAGCGCGAGCCCGAGCCGTTCGAGCGTCGCCGCGTCGAGCGGGTTGGCCGCCGGGTCGAGCGATACCGTGACGTTCGTCTCCGAGGTCGAGACCAGGTCGATCGACAGGCCCTGGTCGCGGAACACCGCGAACACGTCGGCCAGGAAACCGACCTGGTGCCACATGCCCGGACTGTCGAGCGAGACGAGCGTGATGCCCTTCTTGATCGCGATCGCCTTGACCTGGGCGACGGCATCGCCGGCGGGCTTGCCCGATATCTGCGTACCCTCGAGGTCCGGGTCCTGGGTCGCGTGCACCGACAGCGGTATCGCGTACTGCTTGACCGGCAGGATGCAGCGCGGGTGCAGGACCTTGGCGCCGGCCGAGGCGATTTCCTGCGCCTCATCGTAGTGCAGCTGCTTGAGAAGCCGCGCCGCCGGCACGCCGCGCGGGTTTGCGCTGAACATGCCGGGCACGTCGGTCCAGATCTCGAGCCGCGCGGCGGAGAGCTTCGCGGCAAAATACGCACCCGACGTATCCGAGCCACCCCGCCCGAGGAGCACGGTGTGGCCGCGGGCATCGCCGGCGATGAAACCCTGCGTCAGGTAGACGACGCCGGCAGAGCCGGCGCGGCGCTGCAGCTCCTCGTCCGGCGCGTAGTCGCAGGTGGCCGACAGCAGCTGGCTGCGCTCGGTCGCGCCGGGCACGGCCTCGGCCCGCAGCGCCTGGCGGGCATCCAGCCAGTCGACCGTGAAACCCTGCGCGCGCAGGTACGCCGCGCCGATGTGGGTCGCCATCAGTTCGCCGTTGGCGAGTACCCGGGCGCGGACCCGGTCGCTGACCTCGTCGACGAGCGCAATGCCGCCGGCGAGCTGGGTCAGTTCGGCGAGGCAGTCCTTGACGCCGTCCGGCACCGCGATGCCGAGCTCACCGGCCAGCCGCGTGTGGCGACGGGTGATCTCCTCGAGCACCGCCGCGTGCCCGCCGGCGAGCGCGGCCACCAGCAGCGCCTCGAGGCGGTCGGTGATGCCGGATACCGCCGAGTGCACGACGAAGGGCACGAAGCCCGCGTCCATCCGCTCGCGCAGGACGCGGGCGATGTTGGCCCAGTTCGATGCCGATGACACGCTGGTGCCACCGAACTTGAGGACGAGAAGGGGTGCTCGGGGCGTCGTCATGATCTTGCCGTTAGTACAGATGCAATGCCCGGGCGACGCGCCGGGCAGAGGCCGGGCGCGGCGGCCGGTCCGTCACCGGCAGGCAACGGCAGCGCGCGACGCACCGGCAGGCGTCGGCCCGGGGTGGGCCGGCCGCGCCGTCAGCTAGGCCTCGTCGTCCTCGAAATCTTCCAGCTGTTTCTGCAGGCGGCGTTCCGCGAGCACGTCTTCCAGCTTGCTCCACGCCGCCTTGCCCTTCTTGTTGCCCGGCGGCACCTTCTTGCGGTCCACCCGATCGAGCAGCCGGTCGTAGTCCGGCTCGTCCGCTTCCGCGTCCGCCAGAAACTCCTCGTCCAGCTCGAAATGTTCGTCGTTCCGCTCGGTCATTAAACAGCCTGATAAAAAACGCGAGGCAAATCAGTGAGATCAGAGAGTTTTCGGATTGCCTGAAGCCTCGGCACTATACAGAAACACGCCCGCCTTGCAACAGCGACGGTCCGCCGTCCGGCCCCCGCCGGCGGGGGCCGTATGCTAGGCCGCCGGCCATCCTCTTGCAATGCAGCAAAGAAGGGCGGCGTCTTACCCTGCGTATCTAGGGTGCGCGAACGGCATTTCAAGGCGTTGCCGGAGTGGACGGCCGGCCAGCGCCGGGCGCCGGCCCGGTCGGCCCGGGACCGGGGCCCCGTACCGGCTCCGGATCCGGAGCCGGAGCCGGACTCCCGGCCGGGACCCGCCGGCGGGTCGTGACGCGGGCGCGGCCCGCCCGGGGCTCAGCGGTTCAGGAACCGCACTTCTGCAGGCAATCCGAGTACTTCTCGTCGCAGATCGCCTTGCCCTGCTTGTCCTTGCCGGCGGCCGACATGCACTTGTCGGAGTCCTCGTCGCAGCGCGCGACGCACTTCTCGTCGCCGCCCGACCGGTCATCGCCGGCGAGCGCCGGCCCCGCCAGCGAGAGTCCAAGGGCCGCGGCCGTCAGCCAGCGATGTAAACGACAGGTATCACGCATCGGTCTACTCCTCTTTTTACGCGGCGCGCAGCCGCTGCCGGAGCGCGGACCCAACGATAATCGGCGGCCCGGCGCGCTGCAATCACTGCAACTACCTAGACCCCGGCCAGGCCTGCGAGCCCGGCGTCGGCCATCAGCGTCGCGGCACCGGCGCGCACCGCCGCCGCGTGTGAGAGAGTCCGAGGCAGGATGCGGGCCGCGTAGAACTCGGCGAGGGCAAGCTTCGCGGCATAGAACCCGCCGTCCTCGCCGCTGGCCGCGCCCCGGGCCGCCGCCGCGGCGGCCTTCAGCCAGCTCCAGGCGAGGAGCGTGTAGCCCGCGAAGGCGAGGTAGTCGGCGCCGGCGGCACCGAGCTCGTCGGCGTTGCCGGCGGCGCGGGTCAGCACGAGGCGCGTCAGCTCCGCCCATTCACCGAGCAGCTCGCGAAAGCGCGCGGCGAGCGGCGCCACCACCGGCGGTAGCGGCTCGTCGAGGACCCGGGCGAGCTCGGCGAGGAGCGGCGAGACGGTCGCGCCCTGGTTGAGCGCGAGCTTGCGGCCCATGAGGTCGAGCGCCTGGATGCCATTCGTGCCTTCGTAGATGCAGGTGATCTTCGCATCGCGCAGGTACTGCTCGACGCCGGTGTCGCGGATGAAGCCCGCGCCACCGTGCACCTGGATGGCAAGCGCCGTGGTCTCCATCGCCATGTCGGTGAGGAAGGCCTTGGCGATCGGCACGAGGAAGGCCACCCAGTCGGCGTGCCGCGCCCGCTCGGCGGCATCCACCGACAGTTCCTCGACGTCCTGCCACTGGTAGACGAGATAGGCGAACAGCCGCCCGCCTTCGGTCAGCGCCCGCAGCGTCAGGAGCATCCGCCGCACGTCGGGGTGGACCGTGATCGGATCGGCTGCGCCCGTCAGCGGTCCCTTCGCGACCAGCGCGCGACCCTGCCGACGCGCCGGCGCGTAGGTGAATGCCGCCTGCAGCGCCCGCTCCGACAGACCGAGGCCCTGCAGGCCGACGCCGAGCCGCGCGTGGTTCATCATCGTGAACATGCAGGCGAGCCCGCCGTGTTCGCGGCCGATCAGTGTGCCGTGCGCGTTCTCGAAAGCCATCACGCAGGTCGGCGAGCCGTGGATGCCCATCTTGTGCTCGACCGAGACGCAGGTCACCCCGTTCGGCGCCCCGTCGATCCGCTTCGGCACCAGAAAGAGGCTGATGCCGCGCGTGCCGGCCGGGGCGTCGGGGAGCTTGGCGAGCACGAGGTGGACGATGTTGTCCGCCATGCCGTGCTCGCCCCAGGAAATGTAGATCTTGGTGCCGCTGATCCGGTACCCGCCGGCCGGATCCGGCACGGCGCGGCTGCGCATCAGACCGAGATCGGTGCCGGACTCCGGCTCGGTCAGGCACATGGTGCCGGTCCAGTCACCGCGCACGAGGTGCGGCAGCGCATAGGCCTTCTGTTCGGGCGTGCCGTGCCGGTCGATGGTGCGGGCGGCGCCATCCGACAGGCCGCTGCACATCCGCCAGGCCATCGCCGCCGACACGAACATTTCGCCGGGCGCGAGGTGGGCGAGCGTCGGCAGTCCCTGGCCGCCGAAGGCGGGATCGGCGCCGATGGCCGGCCAGCCGGCGTCAGCGAACTGGCGGAAGGCCGCGGCGAAGCCGGGCGGCTCGGTAACGACGCCGGCGTTGACCGACACGCCGCTGCGGTCGCCGACGGGGTTCAGCGGCGAGAGCACCTCCTCCGCGAAGCGCGCGCCCTCCTCGAGGAACGAGTCGACCGTGGCCCGGTCGATATCCGGCCGCCCGAGCCTCGCGAGCGTGCCGCACGCATCGAGTACCTCGTGCAGGACGAATTGCATATCGCGGCGCGGTGCGCGGTAATCGTACATGGCGGTGATATCCGATGGCGACGAGGACTGCATGCTAGCAAAGACACCGAGACTCCCGCCGCCGGCCGCCGCGC
>CAIMCI010000218.1 GCA_903839465.1 uncultured Pseudomonadota bacterium | reverse complement strand
GACCTGGCGGACCGTCGAGAAATGCACCCAGGCATCGGCCCGCCCGGCCGCCCACCACAGGAACAGACCCATCGCGAGGTTGGCCACCGGCACCTGGCGCGAGAGGAGCCTCCCCCAGGCGGGCGACGGCCGGTAGACGTCGCGACGCACGAGCCCGCGGTACAGCAGCCAGACATTGATGTAGGCGCCGAGCCCCGGCGCCAGCGCGAGCAGGGCGTGCGGTGCGAAAAAGCCCGCGTGGTGGGCCGGCAGCACCACGGCCAGGTTGAAGATCATGGTCACGCTCAGGGCGATGAGGCCCACCCGCACCGGCGTGCGGGTGTCCTGGCGGGCGTAGTAGCCGGGCGCCAGCACCTTGACCAGGCTGTAGCCGAGGAGCCCGAACGAGGCCCCGACGAGCGCATAGCTGCCCATGACGACGTCCCGCTCGACGAAGCGACCGTGGCCGTAGATCGTGGCCGTCAGCGGCACGGCGAGCAGCATCAGACCGAGGGTCGCCGGTACCGTCACCAGCACCGTCAGGCGCAAGGCCCAGTCGAGCGTCGAACTGAACTGCTGCGGCGATTTTTCCACGTGGTGCGCCGACAGGCCGGGCAGGATCACGGTCGCGAGCGCAATCGAAAAGACGCCCATCGGGAACTCGACGAGGCGGTCGGCGTAGTACATCCAGGAGATGCTGCCGGTCATCAGGAAGGACGCCACCCACGAGCCGAGCAGCAGCGAGATCTGCGCGACCGACGAGCCGAAGATGCCCGGCAGCATCAGGCGCGCGACCCGCGTCACGCCCTCCTCCTCCGCCGCCCAGCGTGGCGCCGCCAGCAGACCGAGTGTCCGCAGGCCGCGGAACTGCGCGACGAACTGCACCGCACCGGCGACGAACACGCCCATCGCGAGGACGATCCCGGGCGAGGCGGAGCGCGGCGCGAGCCAGGCCGCGAAGACGATCATGATCAGGTTCAGGAGCACCGGATTGAAGGCAGCCGTGCCAAAGCGGCCGTACGCGTTCAGCACGCCGGCACCGAGCGCCGTCAGCGAGATGAAGAGGATGTACGGAAACGTCCAGCGCAGCATGTCGACCGCGAGCCGGTAGCGTTCGGAGTCGACGCCGAAGCCCGGCGCAAAGAGGCGCATGACGGTCGGCGCGCCGAGCACGCCGGCGAGCGTGATCACGAGGAGCACGAGCCCGAGGCGCCCGGTGACGCCGGCCACGAGGCGACGGGTGGCGGCCGTGTCGCCCTTCAGGCGGTACTCGGCGACGACCGGGACGAAGGCCTGGCTGAACGCCCCCTCACCGGTGATCCGGCGCAGGAAGTTCGGGATCCGGAATGCCATCTGGAACGCGTCCATGAACGGACCGGCGCCGAAGAGATGCGCATAGACCATGTCGCGGACCAGGCCGCTGATCCGGCTGAGGAGCGTCATTGCCCCGACCACGCTGGTATTGCGCAGGAAGCCCGTCTTCACGGCCGGCCCCCGACCGGCGGCAGCGGGGTGGTCGCGGAACCGGCGGCTGGCATCGTGCGTCGCATCATGGCGCCGGACTATAACGAATTCGGGCGTCGGCCACGGCCGGGCGGTCCCGGCCGGCCCGGGCGGCGGCTGGCGCCGCGGAAATTGACAAGGAGGACCTCTCCCGGCAGACTGCGCGGCTCAGCCCTTTGTGCCGGAGTCCGAGTCCCTTGGCCAACATCAAGTCTGCTATCAAGCGCGCCGAACAGTCCGTCGAGCGCCGTGCCCACAACATGACGCTGCGCTCGAAAATGCGTACGGCGATCAAGAAGGTACGTGCGGCGGCTGCCACGGGCGTCAAGACCGAGGCGACCGAGGCGTTCAAGGCGGCGGTGCCGGTCATCGATTCGATGGTCAACAAGGGCATCGTCCACAAGAACACGGCCTCGCGGCACAAGAGCCGCCTGTCGGCCCTGGTCAAGGCGCTGGCCTGACCGTACCGGGGCGGCGCCCTGCCGCCCCTGCCCGCTCCGGCCGCCCGGGCCCGGGCCCGGGTCGGGATTCTCAGGCTTCGGCGGCCTTTAGCGCCGCTTCCTCCTGGTTCATGGTCTCCAGCCGCGTCATCAGGGCGGCCTTGAGCGCATCGGTACCCGCACCGGTGGCACCGCTGACCCGGTAGACCGGGCCCTTGAAGCGCAGACGGCGCAGGATCTCCTTGCAGCGCTTGTCGGCCTCGTCCGGCGGCAGCAGGTCCAGCTTGTTGAGGACCAGCCAGCGCTCGCGGCTTTCGAGACCGGCGCCGAACTTCTTCAGCTCCTTGACGATCGAGCGTGCGTCCGCGACCGGATCCGCGGCCGGATCGAGCGGGGCGATATCGACCAGGTGCAGCAGGATCCGGGTCCGGGCGAGGTGCTTGAGAAAGCGGATCCCGAGGCCGTGGCCCTCGGCGGCCCCCTCGATGAGCCCCGGGATATCGGCCATCACGAAGCTGCGGTGCGGGCCCGCGCTGACCACGCCGAGGCTCGGGTGCAGGGTCGTGAACGGGTACGCGCCGACCTTCGGCCGGGCGGCGGACACCGCCCGGATCAGCGTGCTCTTGCCGGCGTTGGGCAGGCCAAGGAGGCCGACGTCGGCGATGAGCCTGAGCTCGAAGCGCAGCTGGCGCTTCTCGCCGGGCAGGCCCGGGGTCGTCTTGCGCGGTGCGCGGTTCGTGCTCGACTTGAAGCGCTGGTTGCCCCAGCCGCCCTTGCCACCCTGCGCCACCTTGAGCACGTCGCCGGGCTTGACGAGATCGCCCAGCAACTCCTCCGTCTCGGTATCGATGACGGCAGTGCCGGCCGGGACCGTGACGTAGAGATCCTCGCCGCCGCGGCCCGTGCAGTCGTTGCCACTGCCGGCCTCGCCGGACTTGGCCTTGAACGTCCGCTCGACCCTGAAGTCGGCCAACGTGTTGATACCCTCGGCCGCGATCAGGTAGACATCGCCACCCGTGCCGCCGTCGCCGCCGTCGGGGCCGCCGAAGGGGATGAACTTCTCGCGGCGGAAACTCAGGCAGCCGCGCCCGCCGTTGCCGGCCGCCACGCGTACCACGGCCTCGTCGACGAATTTCATGAGCTACCCTCCGTGACCCGAGGCGCCAACGGGCGCCGCAGACAAAAAACCCCGGACGAAGCCGGGGTTTTTACGCACCTGACCCGGCCGGGGTTCAGGCGCTGGCCGCCTCGCCGACGACGCTGACGAAGGTGCGCTGCGCGGCGCCCTTCTTCTGGAACTCGACCTTGCCGGCGACGAGCGCGAACAGCGTGTGGTCGGTACCGACGCCGACGTTGCGGCCCGGCTTGTAGAGCGTGCCGCGCTGGCGCACGAGAATGTTGCCGGCGAGCACGTCCTGACCGCCGAAGCGCTTGACGCCAAGGCGCTTGGAATGCGAATCGCGGCCGTTCTTGGTACTGCCGCCTGCCTTTTTATGTGCCATGTCGAACTCTCCAGTTAGAGACTGCGGCCCTCAGGCCACGATCCCCGTCACTTTGACTTCAGTGTAGTGCTGACGGTGCGTGCCGCCGCGCTTGTAGTGCTTGCGGCGCCGGAACTTCACGATGACGACCTTGTCGCCCTTGCCGTGCGACTGCACGGTCGCGGTCACCTTGGCGCCGGCGAGGAAGGGCTTTCCCACCTTGACGTCGGCACCCTCGCCGACCAGCAGGATCTCGCCGAACTCGACGGTGCTGCCCGCTTCCGCGGTGAGCTTCTCGATGCGAAGTACCGAACCTTCGCTGACGCGGTACTGCTTACCGCCGGTATGGATGACCGCAAACATGTGTGCTCCGGATGACTCGGGTGGACCGCGGGTTCTGTCCACGGCTCCGCCAGCGGGTTACGCCCCCGCAGTGAATCGCGGATTATAGGGAGCTTCTGTCGCCCCGTCAAAAGCGGCTCCGGAGCCCAAGTCCGGAGGCCCTGCCGGCCCGGGCGACCGCCCGGGCGCGTCGGCCGGCCCCCGGCGCGCCGCCCGGGTCGCAGCCAGCGCCCGACCGGCCGAATCGGGTAGGATTCGGGCGATGGCCGTCGCGAACACCACCCCGCTCGACTTCATCCGTGGCACGGTCAGCACCGACCTGGCGGCGGTCGACTCGACCACCCGCCGGGAACTCGCCAGCGATGTCGCGCTGGTGAACCAGGTCTCCGACTATATTATCGCCGGCGGCGGCAAGCGGTTGCGGCCGCTCCTCGTGCTGCTGGCCGCGCGCGCCTGCGGCGCGGCGCCCCTCGGACCCCAGGTCGGCGCCGCCGTCGTCATCGAATTCATCCACACCGCGACGCTCCTGCACGACGACGTCGTCGACGGCTCGGACCAGCGCCGTGGCCGGGATGCCGCCCATACCGTGTTCGGCAACGCGACGAGCGTGCTGGTCGGCGACTTCCTCTACTCCCGCGCCTTCCAGATTATGGTGCGTCTGAACAGCCTCCGGGTCCTCGACCTCATGGCCGACGCCACCAACCTGATCGCCGAGGGCGAGGTCCTGCAGATCATGAACGCGGGCGATCCGGACACGACCGAGGAGCGGTACCTCGCGGTCATCCACCGCAAGACCGCCAAGCTCTTCGAGGCCGGCGCACAGATCGCCGCCGTCGTCGCCGGCGCCCCGCCGGAGGTCGAAACGGCGCTTGCCCGCTACGGGCGGCATCTCGGCAATGCCTTCCAGCTGGTGGACGACGCCCTCGATTACCAGGGCACCTTTGCCGAACGGGGCAAGAACGTCGGTGACGACCTCGCCGAGGGCAAGCCGACACTGCCGGTGATCCACGCCCTGCGCTCGACCCGCGGCGCCGAGCACGAGGCGCTGCGCCGGGCGATCGAGCAGGGCGGCCTCGGGGAACTGCCCCGGGT
Organism: uncultured Pseudomonadota bacterium; assembly: GCA_903839465.1. GTDB lineage: Bacteria > Pseudomonadota > Gammaproteobacteria > Steroidobacterales > Steroidobacteraceae > CAIKMS01. The sequence continues at coordinate 564 of CAIMCI010000218.1, read as the reverse complement.
GCTCGCGGCCATTGAATCGACGGGCGGGCTTGAGTACACTTTGGGGCTCGCTCAGCGCGAGGCTGATCAGGCACTTGCGGCGCTCGAACCCCTTCCCGGGTCGGTTCATGTGGAAGCGCTCAAGAGTCTCGCGATGTTTGCGGTCCAGCGGACCTACTGAGCTTCGCGGGCAACAAGCCCGATCAGTTCTAGTCGATTGTTTCGCACCGGACGTCTCCTTCAGTCCGCGGCGGGGTGTAGCTCAGCCTGGTAGAGCACTACGTTCGGGACGTAGGAGTCGCAGGTTCAAATCCTGTCACCCCGACCATTACGCTCTCACGGTTTTCGCCGTGAATTCCCGAGAAAAACGCGTGGTTCGAGATCGACGCATAGCGTCGGGCGATTCGACATAAGCCGTCGAAAACCCGAATCTGTGCCAGATCTGTGACACGCGCCCGGCGCGCAACCCGAGCTCGCTCGGGTTGCTGGCCGAGCCGTTTAAACGCCCGCCTACACGTGACTCCACCACTTCAGGAGTTACCGTGGCCACCGTCATCAACCGCTCCCGCTTCGTCGTCTCGGTCG
>CAIMCI010000217.1 GCA_903839465.1 uncultured Pseudomonadota bacterium | reverse complement strand
GAGCATCGCCACGACGAGATCACGATCGAGGATATCGCCCGCGAGGCGGGGACCCGGGTCGGCAGCCTCTACCATTTTTTCCCGGACCGCACCGCGATCTACCTGACGGCCCTCGAGCGGCTGCTGCACGACGAGGCGGCCGTGTTCGCCGCGACCAGCGCCGAGGCGGCCCGTTCGCTCGAGGCCTACCTCGCCGCCCTGCAGCGCCGGCTGTCGCGGTTCTGGCGCGAGCGGCGCCCGGCGCTCGACCTGTATCTGGCCTACCAGCACCATCCGATCGTCTGGGCGGCGGTCCTCGCCGGCCGCGCCCAGGTGGCGGGCGAAGTCGCCCGGACGCTGCGCCGGCTGCGCCCGGGCATGGCGGCGCGCCGGGCGACCGCCGTCGGCGAGCAGATCGGCATCGTCGTCAGCGTCATGATGGACAACCTGCAGTACGTGGGCGCCGCGGCGCAGCGCCGGCTGCGCCGCGAGTGCCTGGCGATGATCTGCGCCTACGTCGAGGCGTCGGGGTGCTGACGGGCGCCAGCCGCGCGGCCAGCCGCCTGGCCGGGCTCGTCGCGCTCGGTGGCTGCCTTGCGGCTGCCGGGCAGGAGCTCGAGCCCGGTGCGTATTCGCCGGCGCCGGTTAACTACAACATCGCGCTCGTGTCGGCGGGTTCGAGCAGCGGCGACGTCGCCTTCGACGCGAGCAGTCCGGTATCGGCGACGAGCGCCGTGGTCCGCACGGCGAGCGCGGGCTTTGTGCACACCTTCGCTCTCGCCGGTCGTTCGGCCAGCATCGCCGCGGTGGCGCCCTACGTGCGGGGTGACGCCGAGGGCCTTTATCTCGGCGAACGGGCCAGTGCCCACCGCTCGGCCTTCGGCGATCCGCTGCTGCGCCTCGCGGTCAACCTCTATGGCGTCCCGGCCGAGGACGCACGTCACTTCACGTCCGGCGCGGCGCGCACCGTGGTCGGCGCAAGCCTCCTCGTCGTCGCACCGCTCGGCACCTACGACGATGCCCGGCTGATCAACGTCGGTGCGAACCGCTGGGCGGCGCGCCCGGAGATCGGGTTCCGCCGGGCGATCGGCCGGCTGACGCTCGAAGCCGATGTCGGGCTCTGGCTGTACGGCGACAACCGCGATTACCGGGGCGGCCGGACCCGCACCCAGGATCCGGTGCGCTCGGCGCAACTGCACGCGATCTACACCCTCTATCCGCGCGCGTGGCTCGCGCTCGACGCCAATACCTACGCGGGTGGACGGACTGCGGTGGACGGTCGCCAGACGGCCGGCGACCAGCACAACTCGCGCGCCGGCGTGACCCTGGCTCTCCCGCTCGATGCGCATCAGTCGCTCCGCGTTGCCTACAGCCGCGGCGCGCGCGTCACGATCGGCGGTGACTTCTCGACCTATACCCTGACCTACCAGTACGGGTGGCTGGCGCCCTGAGCACCGGAGGCCTCGCGCCGGTGCCGCCTCAGCTGCCGGTTGCGGCGGCCCGGGCGGGCGGCGGGCCGTCGGCCCCGGCGGCGGTGGTCTTCGCGGGCTTCGCGGACGGCGCGCGGCGGGTGACGAGCGCATCACGCAGGCTCGCGTAGACGGCGTTCGCGCAGTCGACGGTGTCCTGCCAGTGTTCGGCGCGGGCATTGCGCGCCGGCAGCACGGCGCACAGCGCGCTGACGCCGAATAACAGCACCGCGAGGCCCATCGTCACCATCGGCGGCAGCTCCTTGCTGACGACCCAGACGATGACGCTGCTGCCGATGAAGAAGAGCGACCCGAGCACGTAGGCGGCCGACGAGTCGCTCGACAGTTCCACGCCGCGAAAGCGGAACGGGCGCTCGACGAGGAGGCTGCCGGCATCGCCGGCGGGACCGGCCTTCATCAGGATGTCGAGCTGGGCGCGCGCTTCCTTCGCGTACTCCATCATTTCCTGGCGGAACGGATTGAGGAGCGAGGCGAGCGTGTCCTGGCTGCGCCCCGGCGTCGAGAAGAGGCCGAGGTGGCGGATGAAATGGCCGAACTCCTGCTCGTCGCGCGGCGAGCTGATCAGGTTGGCGGCGCAGGCGAAGTGGGCGAGCAGTTCCTTGGCGCCGACCGGGCAGCGGAAGCTGCCCTCGGGCAGCAGCCACAGGAGGTCGTGCTCCCGGGCCGCCCTGATCGCCTCGTCGAGCGCGGCGACCTTCTGCCCGTAGTCGGCCATCGCCGCCTTGAGACTGTCGTATTCGGCAATGACGATCTCCGGGCTGATGACGCGGCCGGCCTTGGACGGCCAGGCGACGGTCTGCGGCTGGCCGTTGAACACGGTCGTCGCCGCGGCGACGAGCGCCCGCGCCGCCGGCAGGGCGGTGGCGAGATTGGCGATGCCAAAGGCGGTGCGCGCGGCCTCGAGGGCCTCGCCGCGAAACGCCGCCACCTGATCGCCGACCGGCGTGCCCGGCGGGTCGCAGGCGACCAGCGACTCGACGCGGGGCCAGTACTCGATCCACGGCGCCGGGTCGTGACTGCCGTACTCCAGCAGTTGCGCGAGTTCCGCGCGCAGCGCCTCGAGCGGTGGATGGACCGGAGGCGGTTCGGCGGGCGCCGCCGCCGCCGCGGCCGGTGCGCCGCGCAGCTTCAGGCCCTTCAGTGCCACGGCGACAGCTCCCCGGCCACCCGGAGGCGGGCGGTCAGCGGAAAAAGTCTTCGGGTATCAGGCGTCAGGCGTGCCATGTCGACCGGGTCTACTTGCCAGAATCCACGGTCCAGTATGGCGACGGCCCCCGGCCGGCGGTGGGTCGGGGATCACAGTTTTCCGGACCGCAGGCCGGCCCGGGTCAGCCGCTCGCCAGGTAGTCGTAGACCACGTCGCCGAGCGCGAGCGTCAGGTCGCAGATGAAATGGCTGGCGGAGAGGACCTCGAGGACCGGCAGGTCCGCGACCGGGGCCAGCGCGTGGGGGTGGAGTTCCAGTGCGCCCGGGCCGGACCACGCTCCTTTTACCGTGACGTCGACCGTGTGGTAGCGGACGAGTTCACAGATGCGGGCCGTGCCATCGACGTGCGGGATGATCTTCAAAAGGAAGTTCGGCGCGGCGAGCAACGCCCCGATCCCGTCCACGGCCAGGGGGACGTGCTTGTAGCCCATCGTGCCGGTGGCGATCCGCAGCGGTCCGAAATCGAGGGTACCGATCAGCGTCTCGCTGGCGACACCCAGGCGCGGTGACCCGCTCTTCTTCGGGAACCCCCACAGTTCCCGGCCGCCGGCGATCGGCGGGTAGTCATCGAGGAACATCGAGTGCACGTAGCCGCCGTGCTGGCCGGCGAAGCTGACCGGGATCACCTGGCCGCTCTCGGTGTAGTCGCCGAAGCCCGTCGAGTCCGGCATGCGGATGAACTCGTACTTGACGACGGGCTCGGTCACCGCGAGCGGTTCGGGCACCACGGCCCTCAGCCGCTCGGGGTCGGTACGGTAGGTGATGATCAGGTATTCGCGGTTGACGAAGCGGTACGGGCCCGGCGGAAAGGCCGGGCTCGTGATCGGCATCGCGAACGCGCGCCGGCGGATCTCATCGACCGTCATGGAGCCGGGCGCCCGCGGTTCAGAGCGGCTTGTAGGAGAACTTCTGGCCGGCGACCGACGCCTCGTACATCAGGCCGCCCTTGGCGACGGTGAACACCGCGAGGCCCTTGTAGTAGCCGCCCGCGGTCGCCGCGTCGTTCTTGCCGCCGCTCGCCGCGGCACCGGCGCCCGTGGTCCCGGCACTGGCCGAGGCGGAGGCGGTGATCGCGATCGCGCCGACGCCGGCCGTCATCTCGAAGTTGCCGCTCGTGAACTCCTCGAAGGCGCGCTTGTCCTCGAAGAAGATGATTTCGCTGTACGCCTGGCCGCCGGCCTGGAAGCCGATGGAGAGCTGGGTTACCGAGGTCTTGCCGACGTGCTTGCCGCCGGCGTAGACACTGCCCGTGCCGTAGGCGCCGCCGATGCCGAGGCCGCCCTTGCCGATCGTCGGGAACACGGCGTAGCCGTAGCTCTTCTTGAAATAATCGGCGCTCTCGCCGGCCTTCTTGAACAGCTGGACGGTCTCCGAGTCATCGCTCGCGCGGGCACTGCCGGCGGCGAGACCGAGACACAGCGACAGGACGGCGAGGAACGGCGTGAGAAAGGACGTGCGCTTCATGGCGGGCTCCGGGGTTCGGGTGGTGATGCAAGGGACCGATCCGGCGAACGGACCTGAACGAGGGTACTGCGTGAAGTTTACTCGATCGCGACACGGTGCTGGGTTCGGTGCCGCACACAGGCGGGGGCGGGCGCCCCGGGCCCCGGCCATGGCAGGGCTGGGGGGCCGTTTGCGGTATCCTTGCGCACACCGATTCTCACCGCGCGGCCCGCCGCCGCCCTGCCAGGAACCCCAACGATGAAGACTGACCTGACCACCGGCCTGCGGATTGCGCTCGTTGCCCTGACCGTCGCCGGCACGACGGGCCTTGCCGCCTGCGCGGGCCGGGTCGTGGCCGACGGCGCCTGGCAGAAGGACGCCGTCCGCGGCCAGGCCTACCAGCGGATCCTCGTCGTCGCCCTCAGCCCCGACTACAACGCCCGCTGCGCCTTCGAGTGGTCGATGGTCGGCGTGCTGAAGTCGGAGCATACGGACGCGATGCCGAGCTGCAGCCGCCTGAAGAGCGACGACCAGCTGTCGCGCGAGAACATCGTGCGCGTCGTGACCGACACCGGCGCCGACGCGGTCCTGACGACGATCCTGGTTGAAAAGACCTACGAGACCCAGGACGGCGGCTCGCGCGACACGCGCGGCACCGCCGGCTACAAGGCGACGGGATCCGAGCTCGGTACCGCCTACGGTTACGGCCCGTACAGCTACGGCGCCTACGGCGTGCCGGTCACCGTCATCTACGGCCAGTTCGTGACGACCGCCCCGCTGACCTCGCTCAGCTCGAACGTCGCGGTGACCTCGATGCTCTACGAGGCCAAGGCGGGGTCTGCCGTCTACTCGGTGGCGGTGAAGGCGGGCGACCTGCACGGCCGCGACTCGGCGCTGGCGACGATCACGCCGACCATCGCCGGCAAGCTACGACAGGACGGTCTGATTCGCTGACGCGGGCAGCGCGCCGCGGTACGTCGGCGGACGCGCCGCGGCGGGCGGGCCGTCGGTGACGTGCGCGAGCGGTACGGCGAGCGTCACCGTCGTGCCATGGCCAGGCGAGCCGGCGAAATGGATCTCCCCGCCGAGGAGCCGCGCGCGGTAGGCCATCGTCTTCAGGCCGAGCCCCTCGTGGTCCTTCTTCGCCGACAGCGGCGTCGTGCCGTCGTCACGGATGGTCAGCGCCAGCATGCCGTTGCTCACGGTCAGCGCGACATCGACCTCCCGGCAGTTGGCGTGGCGGGCGGCGTTGGTGATCGCCTCGTGCACGATCCGGTAGAGGTGATCCGCCGCGGCGTCCGAGACAACGATGCCGGGAGGCTCGCAGCGCACCCTGATCGTGAGGCCGAGGCGGCGGCCCGCGTCGGCGCCCAGCCGGCCGATCGCATCGCTCAACGATCCGCGCTCGATGCGGACCGGCGACAGGCCACGGGCGATCTGGCGCGTCGTCTCGATGCTGCCGGTGACGTGCTCGAGGAGTTCGGCCACGTCGCGCCGCGGCACGCTCTGGCCACGATCGAGCCCGGTCAGCAGGCTACGCAGCATCAGGACCACGCCGGTCAGTTCCTGGCCTAGGCCCTCGTGCAGGTCTTCGGACAGGCGCTGCCGCTCCCGGTTCGACACGTCGATCACCTCGTGCTCGAGGCGGCGCACGGCCGTGACGTCGATCGAACGCAGGACCACGCCGATGAGCCGGCCGTCCTCCAGCGCCGGGCCGCCGGTCAGTTCGAAGTTGCGGATCTCCCCGTCCGGTCCGCCGAGCGAGATCGCGACGTGCGCGGTCGTGCGTTCGCGGCAGATCTGCGCGATGGCCCCGCCCAGCATGGCTTCGGCCTGGGCCGGCAGCTGCCCGGCGAGCGGTTCGCCGACCGCGTAGAGGCCGGGGCCACCGAACAGGTCGCGGTTTGCGAACAGCACGCGCTGGTCGGCATCGAGCAGGACGAGCGCATCGGGGGCGTGGCTCGCCACGGTGCGCACGATCGTGTTCTGCCGGCGCCGCGCACGGCCCTGGCGACGAGCCATCCACAGCAGGTAGAGGAAAAGAAGGGCGAACAGGGCGGCGATCACGGACACCGTCACCCACAGGCGGCGGATGAACTCCTGGTGGGCGAGTTCGACGCGCTGGTGGGCGAGCCGCTGCTCGAGGAGGCGATTCTCGGTCGCGAGGCGCTCGGCCTGGGCCGCGGCGCCCATCACGCCCACCGCCCGCAGGCGCTGCGCGAGGCTGGCGTCCTCCCCCAGCCGGTGACTCTCCTGCAGGTCGCGGTAGGCCTCGCGGGTGTTGCCGAGTCGTTCATGCGTTGCCGCCCGGTCGGCATAGAACTGCGTCCTCAGGAACACCGGTATCGCCGGTCCCGAGCCCGTGATGGCGGTGTCGAACTCCTTCAGCGCCTCCTGCAGGCGACCACGGCCGAGGGCGACCTCGCCGCGCTCGCCGTGCAGGATGCCGATCAGGTCGACGCGCTTGGCCTGCCGGAAGAGTCCGTCGTCGACACGGCAGAATTTTTCCGCCGCGTCGTAGTCCTTGCCGGCGACGTAGGCCACGCAGGTCATCAGATCCGCGACGGCGACGCCGACCGCATCGTGGATGCTGGCCGAGGTGTCGCGATGCACGCGCAGGGCGGCGATGGCGTCGGGATAGCGCTGCTCCTCGATCAGGATGTAGGCGCGGGCGAATTCCGCGTTAGCCAGCAGCGCAGGCAGGTTCCTCTCGGTCGCGTAGTTCACGACCTCGTCGTTCATCGCCTCCGCGTTCGGCAAGAGGCCCGCCCGCCGGTACACCACCGCGAGGCCGAGCGCGGCGTTGATGCGCGCATCGGCAAAGCCGCCGGCCTCGGCGATGCGGTAGGCCGTCACCCCGTCGGTCGCGGCGCGGTCGATGGCCCCCGTCAGGGCGTGGGCGACGAGCCGCTGCGCGAGCGCGCAGCTGCGCTCCTCTGAGGCTTCCGGCAGGGTCGGAATCAGCGCGTCGAGGATCGTCAGGCTTGTCGGGCTGTCGTTGCTGGCGTCGAGCGCATCGGCGCGCGTCAGCTGCAGCCGGTGCTTGAGGCGGCGGACCGGCGGCGACTCCGGCAGGGCGACGAGCACCGACAGGGCCTGCGCCGCGGCGGCCTGGCCGTCGGCCGGCTGGCTCGCCTGGACGTGCGCCTCGGCGAGGATGGCGAGGAGTTCGGCGCGCCGCAGCACCGCATTGGGCGGCGTCGAGGCCAGCAGGGTCTCGGCGGTCTGGACCGCACGCAGCGGCTCGCCAGCGGTCAACCGGTCGAGCGGCTGGAGGTCGGCGTCGGGAACCTCGAGGCACACCGCGTGTGTCGCGGCGGGCACGAAGACCAGCAGCGCATAAAGAAGTGCCGCTACGCCGGTCGCACGGCGACGCTGCCGGCCACGTCCTGCCGTCGGATTCATCGCTGCGGGCTCCCGGTCGCTGACGGCAACGCGCGTGCCGCCGCCCAGGACCCGATGGTAATGGCAAGCCGAGCCGCTGTCTTGTGCAGGCCGCTGCCGGCGCAGACCGGTCGGCGCCGACTCAGGCGGCGCGCGGCCGGCCGAACGGCGTCGTGATCACCCGCCCGTCGAGGTCGACGGCACTCGCCGGCAGCCGGTCGATGACGAAGGTCCGCTGCAGCCAGCGGTCGGTGCCGTCAAAGCGCGGTGTGTAGGGGCTGCGACCGTGGACGGCGCGGGCGTTGTCGATCACGAGAAGATCACCGGCGCGAAGGTTCAGGCGGGCATGGCAGGCGCCGGTCGCCGCGCCGAGTTCGGCCAGCGCGGCCGACGCGTCGGCATCGGTGCCGACCATCAGGTCCTCGTCGAAGACCATCGTCGGGTTCGCGCGGTCGCCGCAGAGCACCGCGATCGGCGCGCCGAGCTCGTTGTCGTACCCGTTCAGGAAGCTCTCGTCGATCGCCGTGCGAAAGCGCGCCTCGAAGAGCACCTCGCGCGTCCGTAACGAGAGGTGTGGCCAGACCTCGTGGATCGAGGCCAGCGTCGTATCGGCGGCCGGGTCGCCCCGCAGGCACAGGAGCACCAGATAGGCGGGCCGGTACGGATGAAAAGCGGTCTCGGTGTGGAAGAGGAGCGGCACCGACGACGAGGTCGAGGTCTGGCGGTCCTGGTTGGCGCGGGTCGGCACCAGGTTCTGGACCAGGCGGCCGCCAAGTTCGGGCCGGTAGCCGACCGGCTCGCCGAGGAGTGTGGCGATCGCGAGCAGCGTGCGCTCGCTGACGGTGTCCTTCGGCGTCGCCTCGGTCGGCTGCGACGGGGTCGCCGGCACCGCGCCGAGCGGCAGGCCGCGCAGGAGCAGCGCGCCGCTCGCGTGGGAGCGGGTGCGGAACGCGCCGACGGTCTCCGGAACGGCCTCGGGTAGCGTCGCGGCATAGGCCGCGGCCGAGCGGACGAAGGCCTCGCTTCCCAGCGTGGCGTCCGGTGCCGGCGGTGCGGGGAGGGGCGGGCAGCGGAGTTCGAGCGGGGCGGCGTGCACGGTCGTCGGTCCTCAACGGTTCGGCGGTCGGCGGGAGAGCCAACCGGCGCCGGCAGTGTGCCCGGCGGTCATGACGAAATGAACCAGCAAACTCGTCATTAAAATGGATATACTGGTCATTACGACTAAAGTAATGGTTAGAACGACATGAACGACCCACTGGACGACCTCGACCGCCGGTTGCTGGCCCTGTTGCAGGCGAACGCCCGCACGCCGGCCTCGACGCTGGCGAAGAAACTCGGGGTCGCGCGCACGACCGTCGTCGCACGCATCGCGCGCCTGGAAAAAACGGGGGTCATCAAGGGTTACGGGCTGCGCCTCGGCCAGCGTCCGGAAGACGGCGGCATCCGGGCGTTGTGTGCGCTGCAGGTCGAGCCCCGGGCCGGGCCGGCGGTCGTCACGCGGCTTGCGGGCATTCCCGAGATCGAACAACTCTCCGCGGTCAGCGGTGTCTGGGACTACATGGCGACGGTCGCGGTCGATCGGGTCGAGGATCTGGACCGCATCCTCGATGCGATCGGCGCGATCGACGGTATCCGCCAGACCACCTCGGCCATCCTGCTCGCGATGAAGTTCGATCGACGCTGAGCGTTCGGGTCGCCGGACTGTCCGTTAGCATCGGAGTCAGACCGGTGGCCCGCGGCGGGTGTGCCCCGCCGGGCAGGTCGTGACGGAGACGGTCCGTATGCGGTACGTGACGTTCGCGCTGGCGTTCGTGGCTGCCATCGCCGTGCGCGGTGCCCTGGCCGACGAGGTGACCCGGCCCGCGCCGGCACCCGACGAGGCGGCGCTTCGCGCCCGCTACCGGACGATCACCGAGGACCTCGATGGCAACGGCCACCACTGCCTCGTCTCCAGGGCGGGCGCGACCGAGGAGAGCGAGGCGCTCAAGGCGTTCGCGCGGGACGCGGAGTTTGTCGGTCTCGACCCGCAGCAGCCGCTGCGGGTCGTCCTTCCGGCGTCCTACTTCCACCCCGACGGGCGCACGGTCGAGTTCAGCGACCGTGCCGTTGCCGTCAGCCGCGAGGACCTGTCGAAGTCCTACATCACGCTGACCCGCACCGCGACCGGCCTGCTCCTCGAGGCGAAGTTCGTCATCGTGATCAATCCGACGCTCACGGTCTGTTCGTCGTCCATGAGCGCCACGCTGCCGTTCCGGCCGGCCGCACGCGCTCCGTAGGCGTTGACCGGTCGGCGGCGCGGCGTCGCGCCGGAGCTGACCGGTCGTCGACTGGTAGTTGATTGGTTGCCGACTGGTCGTCGACTAGTTGCCGACTCGTTGTCGACTCGTTGTCGACTAGTTGTCGACGGCAACGCCAAGCAGGTAGCGCCGGCTCGGTTCCGCCAGCACCTGGTCGACGCCCGTGACGCGCAGGCCCGTCGCGTTGGTCAGGTTCTGCGCGTCGAGGCGCACCGTCACGGCCCGGCCCGCCCATTTGGCTTCGTAGCGCAGACCCAGGCCCACCGTCGTCACCGGCGCGAGCAGGTAGCGGTTGTCGGCCGTGGCTGCCCCGCCCGAGCGGCGGTTCGCCGTCAGCTGCAGGGCGAAGGGCTTGAGACTCGCCGGCGCGGCGTCGAGGTTGAAGGTCAGGGTCAGCGGCGTCGGTCCGAGCGGCAGCGTGCCGGTCGCCCCCGGTTCCGGAATCGTCCGCTCGACGTGCGGCCTGAGCCAGACGCCGCCCGCGACCAGCGTGAAGCCGTTCACGGCGTAGGTGGCCGACGACTCGACGCCGCGATGACGCAGGCTGCCGAGGCGCGTGTAGAGCGAGCGGTCATCGAGATTGAAATAGGACTTGTCGATCTCGAAGACGCCGAGGATCAGCGAGAGGCCGCCGGCCGGCGCGTAGCGCAGGCCGGCATCGGCCTGGTGAGTGCGCGTGGCCGGTGGTGGCTGGCCGCGGTTGGTGGCGGTCGTCGGCGCGAGCTGGGCGTCCTCGAGGCCCTGCAGGTAACTCCCGTAGACGGTGAGCTCGCCGCTCACGTTGGCGGTGAACCGGGCGCTACCCAGCCACGGCGCGGTCGTGTCGGTCTCGGGCAGGCTGCCGGGATCCTCGATGGTCCGCCGGTAGTGGGTGCGAAGGAGGCCGAGCGCGACCGAACCCCGGCCCGTCCAGCGCTCCTCGTAGGAGAATCCGGCATCGAGCTGGCGGGTCGTGTCCCGGCTGACCGCGCTCGTCGCGTACGCCGGCAGCACCGCCGGTGCCGGTGCGTAGAGCGTGCTCGGCCCGAGATCGACCAGCGCGTCGCCGCCGTACTCGCGGTACGCCGCGCGCCCGCGCAGCGCGAACTCGAGGCGCCGGCTGTGCGGTCCCTCGACGGTGCGCCGCGTCAGGCGCACCTCGCCGGAGGTCACCTGGCTGTCGAGTGCCGGTGCGATATCGAGCGTGTGATCGGCCGAGCGGTCGGGCAGCACCGACAGAAACTCGTCGAGGAAGGTCAGGCCGTCGTGTTCGCGCGACTGGAAGAGGCCCGCGGTCAGCGACCAGGTCGGCGACAGCGTCTGGCGCAGCAGCACGCCGCCGCTCGTCAGGCGCCAGTTCTGCACGGTGTAGGGCGCGCTCGCCAGCCGGTGGTTCGCAAATTCCGGCGGCGGCAGCACGCCGTCGGTGTACACGACCGGGACGACGTTGTGGTCGTGCCCGTCCTGCACGCCCCAGAAGGGCAGGATCTCGGTCGCCTCGGCCGGGCGCCAGGCGAGCACGCCACCGCCGCTGAGGTTCGTCGAGGACCGCGCTTCGTCGTGGAAGAAGTTGCGGTTGTAGTTGACGCAGCCGAGCCCGCTCAGCGAGCCGGTGAGCCGCGTCTCGCCCTCGAGCAGGGCGCCGACCTCGCCGAAGGATCCGTAATTGCCTACCGCACTGACGCGCGGCTTGCCGTCCGGCACGGCGAGGCGAAGGTCGGCGACACCGGTCGGTGCCGGGAACGCGACCGACTGCGCGGCGATGCCGACCCGCATCGTCGTGTCGCGCACCAGGCACTGGTTGATGTACGGCGCCGTCTGATTGTAGTAGAGCCCCTCGAGCCGCAGGTTGCCGGCCTGCTGCGGATTGAAGCCACGCGCGTCGTTCAGCGAATACAGACCGACGGACTGCGTTCCGGTCTGGGTGCCGAACGCGTCTTCGGCCGAGGTCACGGCATTCTGGTCGGCGCGCTGGGCAAGCGTTGCGGCCGGCCACAGACCGACGCTGCCCGAGAGGCTGCCGAGAAGGATCGCCCTGACGAGTCCCGCCGCTCGCGCGTCCGACCGGGGCGCGACGGGTCGGGCCCGCCGCGGGGCACGCGCAGGGGAGTGAAACGTTCGGGATTCGGGCCACGCAGGCCATGGGGTCGGCATCGGCGATACGCCGGGCGCCCGCGGGTCACGGTGTCCGATAAATCACCGTTCCCGCCTTGATGGTTTCGACGACTCGGGTGCGGGCGATGGCTTCTGGCGGGACCTTGACGGGATTCTGGTCGAGAACCACCAGGTCGGCGAGCTTGCCCGCTTCCAGCGAACCCTTGGTTCGCTCCTCGAAGTACTGGTGCGCGCCGTTGATCGTCAGCGCCCGCAGGCCGTCGTAGGGCGTGACCTTTTCCAGCGCACCGAGAACCTTGCCCGAACGGGTCGTGCGGGTGACCGAGGTCCAGAGCAGGAACATCGGGTCGACGGGAGTGACAATATTGTCGGTGTGGTTGGTGGCCGCGATGCCGAGTTTCAGCGCGGAGTTGAGCGGGCTGAGGAAGTCGGCGCGTTCCTGACCGAGGTTCGCGAGGTGCGTGTCGCCCCAGTAGTAGACGTGGTTCGTGAAGAACGACGGGATGAGCCCGTACTGGCGGTAGGAAGCGAGCTGGTCGGGGCGGACGATCTGCGAGTGGATCACGACCGTGCGCCGGTCGGTGCTCGTTTCACCGAGTTCGCGCTCGGCGAAACGGTGCCCCTCGAGCAGACTGTCGATGGCCGCGTCACCGTTGCAGTGAGCGAACACCGGCACGTGATGGCGGTAGGCGAGCAGCATCAGCCGGTTGACCTCGTCCTGCGGAATGCTGGCGAAGCCACGGCAGTCCCCCCTGCAGCCCGGTACCGGTGTCAGATACGGGCGGGAAAGGAAGGCCGTCTTGCCCTGCGGCGATCCGTCCAGGGTCAGCTTGATGCCGGCGTACTTGAGCCCGTTCCGGTACTCGCCCCAGTGGATCTTGTTCGTGCCGATTACCGTGTCCGTCATCAGGTAGATCGGGGCCGCGACCAGGTCGATCTTGAGGAGGCCCCGGTCCGCCGCTGCCTCCAGCACCGGTATCTGGGCCGGCACGACAAGATGCTCGGCCGCCGTCGTCACGCCATAGCTTGCGTAGTGCTCGACGGCGCGGCGCATCAGATCGGCAGAGACGGCCGGATCGCGTGGCGCCTTCAGCAGCGGAGCGAAGGCCATCATTCCCGTTTCCTGGACGAGCCCCACCGGTTCGCGCGAGCCGGCCTTGCGAATGATCGTGCCGCCCTCGGGATCCGGGGTCTTTGCTGTCACCCCGGCGAGGCGCAGCGCAGCGCTGTTGGCCACGAGCATGTGCCCGGACGTGTGGACCAGGATGACCGGGTTGGCCGGGAACGCTGCGTCGAGATCGGCCGCCGTTGGATGGCGTTTTTCGGCCAGGAAGTCCTGGTCGTACCCCTGGCCGACGAGCAGGGTCGAGTCGTCTGCCTTCAGGCGCTCCTTGAGCGCCCGCATCCGGGCGAGGAGATCGGCGATCGACTGCACGTCGCCGATGGGCGGCGGATTGAGGTTGGCCTGGACGAGCGAGTCGGCATAGTTGAGCAGATGACTGTGCGCGTCGACGAAGCCCGGCAGCAGCGTGTGGCCATGCAGATCGATTTGCTCGGCGCCTTCACCCGCGGCACGCAGGGCGTCGGCTTTGCTGCCGGCGAACGCAATGCGCCCGTCCCTGACGGTGAGCGCCTCGACATAGGCCGGCTCGGCGCCGGCCATCGTCAGGATGTCGCCGCCGAAATAGACCTGGCTGGACGCGTGGCCGGCGATTAGCGGGGCCTTCGCCTTCTCGTCCGCTTGGCGGCACGCGGAGAAGACAAGGGTGGCGCAAAGCGCGATCACGAGGATAGGGGAGCGGGGCAGTGTCATCGGAGCACCTGAGGGATGGAGGAGCAGTCGACGCCCGCCCGAGGGGCGGAAACGCGGCCGGATTCTACCAAGTGAGGGGTGGCCGTTTCCTGCTCCTTCACACGGAGCAGGGAGCCCTCACGTGTTCCTTCACCGGCGTCACAGGGAAATGGAATGTCCGCATGGACTTTGCTCGGGCTCGTTGCCGGCTGTCCTGGAACAGCGCGCCGGCGTCGAGGCTGCTGCGTGGGCGGGTCGAACGGAGGTAACCGGTCGACGTTGATGACGAATTCCGGCACGCCGCCTGTCGGGCGCTGTCAGTGTCCAGCCACGGTCGTCGCGTCCCGCGCCGCACCGGCCTCGCCGACGGGAAAACCCGCCGCCACCCAGGCATCGAGCCCCCCCTGCAACGGCCGGACGCGCTTGAACCCGTGGCGGACGAGGATCCGCGCGAGGTTCGCGGCCGAGGCCTCGTTCGGACACGAGCAGTAGAGGATCACCTCGCGATCCCGGGGCAGGTGACCGATGTGGCGCGCCACCTCGTCGGGCGGCACGTGCAGGGCGTTCGGGATCACCCGGGGATCGAGCTGTCGTGCGCTGTGCGAGCGAACGTCGAGGATCACGGGTGCGCCGGCCGCTTCCATCAGCGCGTAAAGATCGTCGACCGAAATCCGCGCCATCCGCAGCAACGCGTGAAAGCGTCGACGTTCCCACCAGCGAAAGGCGACGTACGCCGCCAGCAGCAGGGCCGCGACGAACAGTGTCGGCCCGGCATAGCGTGTCACGTAGGGGATGAGGGCATCGATCTGCCGTTGCAGCATCGCTCCCGCCGCCATGAATGCGAAGACCCAGAGGGCCGCCCCCAGCGTGCTCAGCGCCACGAACCGCAGCAACGGCATCTTGAGCGCGCCGGCCAGCGGTGGCGCGATGGTCGACAGGCCGGGGATGAACTTCGCGACGATGAGCGCCTTGCCACCCCAGCGCTCGAAGCGCAGCTGCGTCTCGCTGACACAGGAATCCGGCGACAGCGAGACGCGGCAGAGGAGACGCATCACGCGGCTGCCGTAGTAGCGACCGGCATAGAACCAGCCGAGATCGGCGACGACGCAGGCGAACGTCGCGAGCACGAAGAGTTCGAGGCCCCAGGCCCTGTGGACGGCCGCCATCGCACCGGCGACGACGAGCGTCGGCCCCGCCGGCACGGGCAGTCCCGCCTGGTCGACGAAGACGTTCAGGACGATCAGCGCCAGGCCGGTCTGGTCCGGCTGGGCGGGCACCAGACCGTCTACACGCCGCAGTTCTTCGTCGCCGGCAGGGAAGTGCGGAACTGGCCAGCGGGCCTTGCCGATGCCGTCCGCCAGGTG
>CAIMCI010000216.1 GCA_903839465.1 uncultured Pseudomonadota bacterium | reverse complement strand
GGGCATCCTGGTCGGCGGCGATCGGCGCCGCGAGGCAGGCCGCCGCCTGGGCGAGGCACTGGATCAGCAGACTGCCGCCGTTGATCACGCAGAGCCTCGCGCCCGCGGCCGCGGCCATGAGTTCCGCATTCGCCAGCGACTCGCAGGCCACCACGCCCGGAACGGCGGCCTCACGGACCCCGACGAGCAGCACCGGAAAGCCGGCCGCGGCGATCGCGCGCGCCACCGCCGCATAGACCGCCGGACCGCTTTTCAGGCCCGCAAACTGGCCGCCACCGCCCGGGCAGCAGAGGACGTAGGCACCCTCCTCAAGGCCGAACCGCTGCCGCAACTGCGCGCCGACCGCCGGGCCGGGCCGGTCGAAGAAGGTCGCCAGGAAGCGGACCCTGACCCGCGGGTACAGCCACAGCTTGCAGCGTTCCCAGAGGGTGAGACCCCGGCCCAGAAACTCGGGGCTCACCAGCCAGTGTTCATCGAGTGCCGCGAGGCGGCTGAGCTTGAAGCCCTTCCAGCGCGTCTTCGGCCGGGAACTGACGTAGACCCGCAGGGCGCCGACGCGTGCCGCGGCGCGCAGCTGCGAGACGCGCCCGGCACTGTCGAAGATCACGACCTCGGGCCGCTGCGCGCGGATGGCCTCGAGCACCCGGCGCACGTCGCGCGTCGGCGAATCGTCGAGCAGCGTGCAGGGGAAGGGACAGCGGGTCGCGTACGGTGCGTCCCGGTGCAGCACGAAGTGCACTGGCGCGTCCGGCCAGCGCCTGTGCACGCCCTCGGCGAGGGCGAGGGCACGGTGGTATTCGCCCGCCCCCTCGGGACCGCTGACGGGGACGAACAGGAAGCCGCCGGTGCGGGCCGGGCGGGCGGGGGCGGGCAGCGGGTCGAGGGCGCGCAGTGTCATTCGTTCGTGCTTGGAGGCCGTGTCGCCGGATCGTAACAGACGGGCCGCCACCGCCCGCCGGGCGCACGTGGACGCTCCACCCTCCAGTCGCTATGCTCGTCGCCGGTTCCGCTGGGGCTCGCCGCAATCGTGATCAGCAAAGGCATCGTTCTGGCCGGTGGTTCCGGCACCCGGCTCTATCCGGTGACGAGGGCGGTCAGCAAACAGCTGCTGCCGGTGTATGACAAGCCGCTCGTCTACTACCCGCTCGCGACGCTCATGCTGGCCGGCATCCGTGACATCCTCGTGATCACGACGCCGGACGACGAGCCGCTGTTCCGCCGCCTGCTCGGTGACGGCACGCAGTGGGGTATCGCGATCGCCTACCGCGTGCAGGCCCGGCCGGAAGGCATCGCCCAGGCGTTCCTGCTGGCCGAGGAGTTCCTGGCCGGCGGTGCGGCGAGCCTCGTGCTCGGCGACAACGTTTTCTACGGCCACGGACTTCCCGACCAGTTGCGCCAGGCCGCGGCCCGCGACGAGGGTGCGACCGTGTTCGCCTACTACGTCAGCGATCCGGAACGCTACGGCGTGCTCGAGTTCGACGCGGTCGGTCGCGCCGTCTCGATCGAGGAAAAGCCGCAGGCCCCGAAGTCGAATTACGCCGTCACCGGGCTCTACATGTACGACCGCGAGTGCGTGGAGATCGCCCGGCGCCTGCAGCCCTCGCCGCGCGGCGAGCTCGAGATCACCGACCTCAACCGGGTCTACCTCGAGCGCGGCACCCTCAAGGTCGAGGTGCTCGGGCGCGGCGTCGCCTGGCTCGACACGGGCACGCACGAGTCGCTGCTGCAGGCCTCGAACTTCATCTCGACCATCGAGACCCGCCAGGGCCTGAAGGTCTGCTGTCCGGAGGAGATCGCCTACCGGCAGGGCTACATCGACGCCGGCCAGCTCGGCGAACTGACCGCGCGGCTCGGCAAGACCGCCTACGCCGATTACCTGCGCGCGATCGTCAGCGGCCGCGTGCTCTGATGGAGGTCAGACCGCTCGCGCTTCCCGAGGTGCTGCTGCTCCAGCCCCGGGTCTTCCGCGACCCGCGCGGCGCCTTCCTCGAAACCTGGAACGAGCGCGCCTACCGGGAGGCGGGTGTCGACGCGCCGTTCGTTCAGGACAACCTGAGTCTCTCGCTGCGCGGCACGCTGCGCGGGCTGCACTACCAGGTGCAGCAGGCGCAGGGCAAGCTCGTGCGGGTCGTGAAGGGCGCCGTGCACGATGTCGTCGTTGACCTGCGCCGCAGCTCGCCGCGCTTCGGCCGGCACGCGGCGGTCAGGCTCGAGGCCGATGCGCTGCACGCACTCTGGGTGCCGCCGGGCTTCGCGCACGGCTTCCTCGCGCTCGAGGACGACACGCGGGTGCAGTACAAGGTCACGGATTACTGGGCACCGGCGCACGAGCGGACGCTGGCCTGGAATGACCCGGCGCTCGCCATCGACTGGCCGCTGCCGGCAGGCACGGCACCGCTCCTGTCCGACAAGGACCGGGCGGGCAGCGTCCTCGCCGGGGCTGACACCTATCCATGATCGGCAGTGCCCTGATCGTCGGTGCCGGCGGGCAGCTCGGTCGAGGACTGGTGCAGAGCGCGCCGGCCGGCGCGACCGTAATGGCCCTGTCGCGGACGGAGCTAGACATCACCGATGAGACGGCGGTCGCCACCGCCGTGCGTGGCCTGCGCCCGGCGGTCGTCTTCAACGCCGCCGCCTACACGCAGGTCGACGCCGCCGAGCAGGATCCCCTGGGCGCGGCCCGCGTCAACGCGCTCGGCGTGCGCTACCTGGCGCGCGCCTGCGCGCGCAGCGGTGCGCGGCTCGTGCACGTCTCCACCGACTACGTGTTCGACGGGGCGGGCAACGTGCCCTACGCGGCCGATGCGGTACCGCAGCCGATCAACGTCTACGGCGCGACGAAGCTCGAGGGCGAAGTGGCCGTGCGCGAGGAACTGGGCGAGCGCGGCCTCGTCTGCCGCACTTCCTGGCTCTACGCCGGCGACGGCCACAATTTCCTGACCCGAATGCTCACCCTGATGCGCGAGCGTCCGGCGCTGAACATCGTCGTCGACCAGATCGGCGTGCCGACCACCGTCGACAGCCTGGCCGAGGTGCTGTGGCGGCTCGCCGGCGAGGAACTCGCCGGCATCCACCACTGGTGCGGCTCCGGAATCGCCTCCTGGTATGACTTCGCGGTCGCCATCGCCGAGGAGGGCGCGGCGCGCGGAATGATCGGCAGCAAGCCCCGGCTGCGGCCGATCGGCAGCGCCGAGTACCCGACGCCGGCGCAGCGGCCGCGCTACAGCGTGCTCGACAAGCGCGTGACCGAGAACGTGCTCGGCATCGAATCGCCGCACTGGCGCGACGGCCTGCGCGCCGTCCTCGACCGGCACGCAAGCGGAGCGGCGTCGTGAGCCGCACGCTGCTGGTCACCGGCGCGGCCGGCTTCATCGGCGCCAACTTCTGCCACTACTGGGCGGCCCGGCATCCGGGCGACCGCCTGGTGGCCTATGACCTCCTGACCTATGCCGGCAACGCCGCGAGCCTTAAGGCGCTGCTTGACCGCGGGCAGCTGACGCTGCTGCGCGCCGACATCGGCGATGCCGAAGCCTTCGGCCGCGCGATGGCCGATCACGACGTGCACTGGGTGGTCAATTTCGCGGCCGAGTCGCACGTCGACCGCTCGATCCGCGATCCCGGTGCGTTCGTGCGCACCAACGTCCTTGGCACGCACGTCCTCCTCGACGTCGTACGCGGCCTGTGGGGTGCCTCGCCGGGTGCAGAACGGCGGTTCCATCACGTCTCGACGGACGAGGTCTACGGGACGCTCGGGCCCGACGATCCACCGTTCTCCGAGAGCACCGCGTACGCGCCCAACTCGCCCTATGCGGCGAGCAAGGCCGCGGCCGATCATCTGGTGCGCGCCTACGGGCGCACTTACGGCGTCCCGTTCACGCTCAGCAACTGTTCGAACAATTACGGTCCCTACCAGTTTCCGGAAAAGCTGATTCCGCTTTGCATCGTCAACATCCTCTCGGGCAGGCCCCTGCCGGTGTACGGGGACGGACGCCAGGTCCGTGACTGGCTGCACGTCACCGACCACTGCCGGGCGATCGAGGCCATCCTCACGCGGGCGACCACCGGCACGAGCTATAACGTCGGTGGCGGCGCGGAACTGCGCAACCTCGAGGTCATCGAGGCGCTCTGCCGGCGGATCGACGCGGCATTCCTGACGACGCCGTCGCTCGGCGAGCGCTTCCCGTCGGCGCCGGCCGCGCGCGGCGAAGTCTCCGCTTCCCTCATCGAGTTCGTCCGCGACCGCCCGGGCCATGACCGTCGCTATGCCGTGGACGGACGCCTGCTCGAGCGCGATCTCGGTGTCACCGCGGACTACACGTTCGAGCGCGGCCTCGCGCAGACGGTCCAGTGGTACCTCGACAACGAGCCCTGGTGGCGCGCGGTGATGGACGGCTCCTACCAGGACTGGATCGAACGGCAGTACGGCACCACCGCGCCATGACGCGGCGCGCACTCCTGGTCGCCTACCGGCTCGAGCAGCCCTCGTTCCGCTACCGAATGGACTGTCTGCGCGCGCCGCTCGAGGCGGCCGGCTGGAGCGTGGACACGCTGGAACTGCCGGGCGGCCGCTACGGGCGCCGGCTGTGGGAGAACCGCGCGGCGCTTCGCCACGCCGACGTCACGGTCCTGCAGCAGATCAAGCTCAGTGCCCCGGAAGCCTGGCTCCTGCGCCGCTTCACGCCGCACGCCATTTTCGATCTCGATGATGCGATCTACGTCCGCAAGCCGCGCCGGCTGGGCGACCCCGCCGACGAGGGTGCCTGGCGACGCGCGAAATTCCGCGCCACCTGCCGGGCCA
Source organism: uncultured Pseudomonadota bacterium (assembly GCA_903839465.1). Classification (GTDB taxonomy): domain Bacteria; phylum Pseudomonadota; class Gammaproteobacteria; order Steroidobacterales; family Steroidobacteraceae; genus CAIKMS01. The sequence continues at coordinate 5,119 of CAIMCI010000216.1, read as the reverse complement.
TGGACGCGGTCGTCGTCGGCAACGAGGTGCTCGAGGCCGAGGCCCGCAAGGCCGGCCGACCGGTCATCGTGCTCCCGACGGCGCTCGATCCGTCCCGCTACGTGCCCGCCACAACCGATCCGGCGCTGCCCCCGACCGTGGTCTGGATCGGCAGCCCCGAGAACCTCGTCTACCTCGAACTCGTCCGCCCGGCTCTGCGCGCGCTTGGCACGCGGTTTCCGGATCTCGTGCTGAAGGTCATCTGCTCGGCGTTTCCCGACTGGCCGGAGATCCGTATCGAGCGGGTGCCGTGGAGCGCGGCCACGGAGACGACCGCGATCGCCACGGCCCATGCCGGCATCATGCCGCTCACCGACGACGCCTGGTCGCGAGGCAAATGCGCGTTCAAGCTGCTGCAGTACATGGCCGCCGGCCTGCCCTGCGTCGCCTCGCCGGTCGGCGCCAACTCGGCGGCGGTGATCGACGGCGTGACGGGATTTCTCGCCGACAGCGATCTCGCGTGGGAAAGCGCGCTCGGCACGTTGCTGGCCTCGGCGCCGCTTCGCCAGGCGATGGGCAGCGCCGGGCGCCGCCATCTGGACGAACACTACGCGGTCGGAGGCTACGCGCGCCGCTACGTCGAGCTGATGGACCGGGTCGCGGGCGGCTGACCGGCGCTCGTGCCTTCAGGAGGCTGCGCGGCCGTCGCCGACCCGACGCCGCGGCGCCCCGCCGTGGCCGACCTGCCCGTCCGCACCGCGACGCACCGCCGCGAGCGGCACCCGCACCTCGATGCGCGTGCCACCGCCGGCCGCCGCGGCGATCACGCAGCGGCCGCCGATCATCCGCGCGCGGTAATGCATCAGGCGAATGCCGAGGCCCTGCTCCTTGCGCCGCTCGGCGCCGTGCGGGAGCCCGCTGCCGTCGTCCCGGATCGACAGGACGAGGTCGCTGCCGACCGTCGCCAGCACGAGCTCGATCCGCGTGCAGCGGCTGTGCCGCACGGCGTTGTGCACGGCCTCGGTCGCGATCCGGCACAGGTGATCGGCCGGAAAGTCGCCCAAGACGCTGTCCTCGAGAGACGGTTCGACCTCGACGCTGACCGGCACCTCGCCGTGGACGGTGTCGGCCAGCGTACGCAGGGCGTTGCCCAGCGAGCCGCGGACGACCTCGAGCGGCGAGAGGCCGTGGGCCAGGGCGCGCGCCGTGCGGATGCTGCCGTTGAGGCGCTCGATGATCCGCGCCAGCTGGCCGCGCTGGCGCTCGGTATCGGCGCCGGCCGGCGCCGTCGCCGCACTCTGCAGCATCATGGCGATGCCGGTCAGTTCCTGGCCGAGGCCGTCGTGGATGTTGGCGGCAAGCCGGACCCGTTCCTGCGTGAGGAGGTCGAGCGCGTGGCGCTCGAGGTCGCGCTGTTCGGTGACGTCCGTGACGAACACGGTCAGACCGTCGAGGTTCGGATTGCCGAGCTGGTTGGCGCCGGTGATCTTCAGCACCCGCGTGCCGCTGTCCGGCACCAGCGCCGCGACCTCGATGCTCTGCGGCTCCGGGCCGCGGCTCGCGATCAGCGATTCGAGCAGTGCCGCCACCGCCGGCCGCGGCGCGGCGCCGAACACGGCGGCGACGGACTCGCCGACGAGCACCGCCGCGGGTCGTTGCAGGATCCGCTCGGCTGCGGGACTGGCGAAGGTGATCACGCCCTCGCGGTCGACCAGCATGATCAGGTCGCCCGCCGAGCGCACGAGCTCGGTCAGGCGCTCGTCGGCGCGGCGCAGGGCGAGCTCGAGCTGCGCCGCCGCAAGCTCGCCCAGGGCGCGGTAATTGCGCAGCGTCACCAGTGCCGCGCAGAGGATCAGGAGTGCGATCAGGGTCCACGACGCGACGGTGCGGGTCGTGGTCGCCGCCGAAGCCACGAGCGTCACGGCAAGCAGGCCCGCGAGCGCCGGCACGAAGGCCGTCGCGTTGCGATTGAGGCGCTCGCGGCGCGCCAGCACCGGCTGCTCGCCGGGCCTTAGCGCCAGCGCGCTCGTCACCAGCGCCATCGACAGGACGTCGCCGTAGTCGTAGTAGGTCCCGACGAGATCGACGTTGGTCAGCCAGCTGCTGAGCCAGGCGATCTCCCAGAGCGACTGGCAGACGGCCGCCGCCGTGATGCAGTGCGCCCACCAGTAGTCGCGGCGCACGGGCGTGCGCACGTACAGGAGGACGCAGCCGGTCAGCAGCACGCAGATCGCGACCGCGTAGGAGGCAGCCACCGCGATCGGCAGCGTGCGCGGCAGTTCGTGCGGCACCGGGCGGACGAGGAGGAGCCCCCACATCACGACCAGGAGGGCGCTGAGCACGGTCACCGCATCGAGCCACAGCCGCCGATCCGGTGGCGGGCCGCCGACCGCGTGGTAGACGGCGCCGGCGGTGACGGCCAGCAGTCCGTAATTGACGAGGTAGACGATGTCGGTGATGTCGGGGAGGGTTTCGCTCCCGTTGTCGACCGTCAGGTTCCAGGCGAGGTTGGCGATGAGGTTGCAGGCGATGAAGAGCCCGAGCCAGAGCATCCAGGGTTCGCGGGGACCGGACGCCAGGCGCAGGCCGACGGCGGCGAGCGCGATGAGCTGCAGCGGCAGCGCGATCCATTCCGCGCAGGGCTCCGGCGGCAGGCCGTGCGTGAAGATCCCCGACAGCCAGACCAGGGCGACGAGCGCGTAGAGCCACTGCAGACGGGCGACCGCCACCAGCATCCGCGTCAGGCGTCCGCGGGCCGCCGGGCCGGCAGCGGCGGCATCACCGCCCACGTTGCCGTCGACGCCGGACGGCGGGCGCCGCAGACCGGATTCCTGCGCGGAGTTCACGTCGTGGGTCCCTCTGCTTTTCCGACCACGGCCCGCAGGCGCCGCCGAGGACCGCCATCCTGCAGTCAGCGCAATTTTTACATCACAGCCGGTGCGGCGCGCAAGCGATCGCCCCGTCCCCGGTCGCCGGCACCCTCAGCGCAGGAGCACGGTCAGTCCGGCCACGGCGAACGCCCCGATCGCGGCCCAGCTGAACGCCACCCGCGGTGCGCCGCTCTGGCGATCGAGCAGCGGCCGGATACTCACCCAGGCGACGTAGACGAAGCTTCCGGCGACGACCCCGAGCAGGGCCGGCAACCACCGGCTCACCGTCGCCAGGTAGCGGTAGGCCAACGTCGCCGCGGCGAGTGCGGCCAGCGCCGAGACCACGTTCCAGAGCACCGTGGCGCGGACCGTCCAGCCGGCCGCACGAAGGAGCGCAAACGCGCCGGCCTCGTGCGGAATCTCGTGGGCGGCAATGGCGAACGCGGTCGCCCAGCCGGTAGCCGGGGAGTGCAGGAAGGCGGCGGCAACGACCACCCCGTCCGCGACGTTGTGCATCGCGTCGGCCAACAGCACCAGCGGTGCGGCACGGCGAAAGCCGCTGCCGTGGCCGGCATCTGCATGAGAGTGGCCGCGCAGGACCGTCCGCTCGAGCAGCGCGAAGCCGGCCACGCCCGCCAGCATGGCCGCGACGAGCGCGCCCGGTGCGAGGCCACCGCGCAGCGCATCGGGCGCAAGATCGACAGCCGCCGCGGCCACGAGCGCTCCCGCGCCAAAGCCGATCAGCCGGCGGGTGAGCACGGGCCCCGGATGCAGCGCGAGGGCCGCGGCGCAGCCGAGGCTGACGACGGCCGCGCTGCTGACCGCGAGGACGAGCTGAAAGGCGCTGCTCATCGCCGGCCCGCGGTGCCGGCGGACCGCGCAATCCGAACCGCCGGCTGACACGGCGCGACCGGAACTGACGCAGAGCGGCACTCGGAACTGGCGCACAGTTCCGTGCAAAGTCTTGTCAGGATTGGGCTTTGCGGCAAAGTCATGTGTGGCACAGGGCTTGCATTGTATCCCTCCGCCCGGCAAATACCGGCATCGTATTTCGCGAACCGATACAACACTGAAGGGATTCCCGATGCATATCCGACGGATGAAGGGCTTTACGCTGATCGAACTGATGATCGTGATCGCGATCATCGGCATTCTCGCCGCGATCGCCATCCCGGCCTACCAGGACTACACGATCCGCGCCCAGGCCTCCGAGGGCCTGACGCTGTCGAGCAGCGTCCGGGTCGCCATCACCGACTACTACGCCCAGAACGGCACCTGGCCGACGGCCATGACCGGCGGCGGCACGGCGCTCAACTACGTCGCGAAGCCCTCCGGCAACTACGTGACCGCCGTGGACACGGCGGGTGGCGGCATCACGGTTACCTACGGTGGCAAGGCGAATGCCGCTCTTACCGGCAAGACGCTCGGGCTCATCGCCTACACGAGCTCGGCGGGTGACATCGGCTGGACCTGCGGCAACAACGCGACGCTGCCGGCGGGCGCGACGTCGTCCGGCGGCACGGGTCCGACAACGGTCCTCAACAAGTACCTGCCGAAGAACTGCCAGAGCTGAGTCCTGCACCCGGCGCAAACGGGGTCGCGCGCGCTGGCGTCCCCGGCGTCGCGCCGGGGCGCCGGCCGGCACGGTAAGCGCGGCCCGTGCGCGATCCGGGGCTAGTTCACCCGCAGTAAAAGTGCGCTCCCGGCCGGAACGGGCACTTCGAGGCGACCGCCGGACAGCGGCAGCGCCGGCACGGCGAGCGGCTGCCAGCTGCCGTCGCTGCCGATCGGCGCGCCGTTCAGCGCCGTGCCGGTCGTGGCATCGACCGACGGCCCGGACAGCACGAAAGGCTCGGCCTGGCCGAGGGCGGGCGGCAGGAGAAGCACCACGTCCTCCGCCCGGGTCCGGCTGGTATTGACCAGGACGATGCAAAAGCCCGTCGCCGTGCGTACCGCGCGCACGCTCAGCGTGGCGCTGCCGCCCGTCACGGAGACCGGCACGAGATCGCCGACCGCGGCACGTGCAAAGAGATCCAACGCGTAGTAGACCGGGCGGACGATCAGGGGCTGCGTGCCGTTGTCCGTGATCGGGGTGTAGCCGAGCGGATTGCCGCCGCCGTGGAAATTGACGCCCTGCGCGCCGGCGGCCGCATTCGCAAAGAGGAAGTCGAGCGCCCAGAGCGCCGAGCCGAACGCGTCACTGATGCCGGGGGCGCCGCCGTTGTAGAAGGAGTTCGCCTCGCCGAGGCGAAAGCCGCCGGCGATCCCGT
>CAIMCI010000215.1 GCA_903839465.1 uncultured Pseudomonadota bacterium | reverse complement strand
GTGTGCAGCCCGTAGACCCGCTCGATGCCGTGGTCGCCGGCCGGCGGGCCCTCGCGCCCGCCGCCGTGGCCGTGGGCCCGCTCGCCGCGCCGGCCCCTGCCCCGCTCAGCGGCCATGGGCCTTGCGCCCCGCCTTCGCCGAGCGTGCCCGGCGCGGGTGGAAGGCGACCTCCGTCGTCTCGACCAGTTCGAAATCCATCTTGCGCTCGCTCGGGTCGACGCGCGTCAGGCGCACGGTGAGCTTGTCGCCGAGCGTGTAGCGCTTCCCGGTCCGGTCGCCGACCAGGGTCTTGCGGTCCTCCTCGTAGCGGAAGTAGTCGGCACCCAGCGCCGCAACGTGCACGAGGCCGTCGACCGGCAGAGCCTCGAGCTGCACGAACAGCCCGAAATCGGTGACGCCGGTGACGATCGAGGCGAACTCCTCGCCGACGCGGTCACGCATGAACTCGCACTTCAGATACGCGACGACGTCGCGGGCAGCCTCGTCCGCCCGGCGTTCCCGCATCGAGCACTCCTGACCGAAGAGCTCGAACTCGCGCGCCGAGTGCACGAAGGAGGCGACGTCGCCGCCGCCGAGCACGTGCGCGATCGCCCGATGCACCAGAAGGTCCGGATAGCGGCGGATCGGCGAGGTGAAGTGCGCGTATTCGGACAGGGCGAGGCCGAAGTGGCCGATGTTCTCCGGCTGGTACACCGCCTGGGCGAGCGAGCGGATGATCATGCTCTCCAGCATGGCCGTATCGGGGCGACCCTGTACCGAGCGCAGCGTCTGGGCGAGCTTGCCCGGGTCGAGCTCGGGTCCGGTCTCGAGCATGACGCCACGCGTGGCGAGGAATCGCTTCAGTTCGCTGACCCGATCCTCGTCCGGCCGGGCGTGCACCCGGTAGAGCGCGGGCATCTTGTGCTTTTTCAGGAACCGGGCGGCCTCCACGTTCGCCGCGATCATGCACTCCTCGATCAGGCGGTGCGCGTCGTTGCGCTGCGTGGTGCGCAGGTCTGCAACCTTGCCGTCGTCGCCGACGATGACCTTCACTTCCCCGGCCTCGAAGTCGAGCGCGCCACGCGCCTCGCGGCGGCGGCGAAGCGCCCGGTACACGTCGTACAGGCATTCCAGGCCATCGAGGAGCGGTGCCAGCTCGGCACGAACCTTCGGTTCGCGCTCGACGATGGCCGCGGCCACCCGGTCGTAGGTCAGCCGGGCGTGGCTGCGCATCACGGCCATGTGGAAGGACGAGCCGTTGACCTTGCCGTCGCGCGCGACGTTCATCTCGCAGACGATGCACAGCCGATCCACCTCGGGCATCAGCGAGCACAGGCCGTTCGACAGCTGCTCGGGCAGCATCGGCAGGACGCGGTTCGGGAAATACACCGAGGTTGCCCGCTCGCGCGCGGTGTCGTCGAGGGCACTGCCGGGTGTCACGTAGGTCGACACGTCGGCGATCGCGACCAGAAGGCGCCAGCCGCTGCGGGTCGGTGCGGCGTGCACCGCGTCGTCGAAGTCCTTGGCGTCCAGGCCGTCGATCGTCACGAGCGCGGTCTCGCGCAGGTCAAGACGCCCGGCGTAGTAGTCGGTGGGTACGGTGCGGCCGAAGCGCTTGGCTTCCCGCACCGCCGCCACCGGGAACTCGTCGGGCAGCTGGTGCGAGGCGATCGCGAGCTCGACCGCGGTGTCCGCGACCGTGCCTTCGGTCAGCACGCGGACGATTCGGCCCACCGCCTGCGCGTGCCGGCTTGGCGCCTGCAGCAGGGACGCCACGACGAGGTCACCGTCCTTGGCCGTACCGCGATCCTTGGGCGACACCACGACGCGATGGGCGTTGCGGCGGTTGTCCGGAGAGACGAAGCCGAGGCCGTGCTCGAGATGGAAGCGGCCGGCCACCTGCTGGGTGCGCCGCTCCAGGACCTCGACGACGACGCCTTCGCGGCGGCCGCGTGCATCCATGCCGCCCGGACGGACGGCGACGCGATCGCCGTGCATGCACTCGCGCATCTGCACCGGGGACAGGTAGAGGTCGTCCGAGCCGTCGTCGGGGCGGAGGAAGCCGAAGCCGTCGCGATGGCCCTGCACGGTGCCGGTCAGCACGACCGTACGGTCCGTCAGCAGGTATTGGTCACGTCGGTTGCGGATCAGCTGGCCGTCGCGAACCATGGCGCCCAGGCGGGCGTCGAGGGCGAGCTTCAGGGCACGGTCCTTCAGTTTCAGGCGGCGGACGAGTTCGTCGCCGGTCAGTGGCTCGCCGGCCTCGGCGAGCGTGGCGAGCAGGAATTCGCGGCTGGGTATCGGCCGCGCGTAGCGGGTCGATTCCTCGTCGGCTTTGGGGTCTAGGTCGCGCCAGTGGGCGGGCGTCTTTTTCATGGGCTGGTGATCACTTTCGGTTCATGGCCGGTCTTCGGCGAAGGCCCGGCGGGGTTTCATTGACAAGGCAGGGGGTGGTGCGTAGATTTCGCGGCTTCCACGAGCCGGGTCGGCCCGGCGCTCCCCTCCTGCCCAGGTGGCGGAATTGGTAGACGCACTAGTTTCAGGTACTAGCGGGTAACACCGTGGGGGTTCGAGTCCCTTCCTGGGCACCAATCGATAGCCTGACATTTCAGGTAGTTAGCGACACACCGTACCCCCCTTCGGGGCCCTCGGTGAGCGCGCATGCGGCCGCCGCCTGCGGCAAGCGACGCGTCCCCATGATACCCGTTCCAGCGACGTCCCGGCGGCAATCGGCTGGCCGCTCCACCCGTTGGTGATGCGCTGCGCGCCGGCCCGGCGTCAATCGAACGGATGGCGGCGGATGATCGTCTGCGCGCGATCCGGGCCCGTGCTGACGATATCGAGCGGTACGCCGGCCAGCGTCTCGATGCGCTCGAGGTAGGAACGCGCCGTGGCCGGCAACTCGTCGTAGCGGGTGATGCCGACCGTCGACTGCGACCAGCCAGGCACGTCCTCGTAGACCGGCTCGCAGTCGGCATACATGTCCGACAGCATGGGCGGTTCGTCGGACACGGTGCCGCGGTTGCGATAGCCAACGCACAGCCGGATCGTCTCCAGCCCGTCCAGCACGTCGAGCTTGGTGACGCACAGGCCGGTCACGGAGTTGTGCAGGATGGACCTGCGCATGGCCACCGCGTCGAACCAGCCGGTCCGCCGGCGACGGCCGGTAACCGCTCCGAACTCGTGGCCAACCCGCGACAGGTGCTCGCCGTATTCGTCGAACAGTTCCGTCGGGAACGGGCCGGAGCCGACCCGGGTCGTGTAGGCCTTCAGTACGCCGAGCACGTAGTCGATGGCACGCGGACCGACGCCCGTGCCGGTCGCCGCATTGCCGGCGGTCGTGTTCGATGAAGTCACGAACGGGTAGGTGCCAAGGTCCACGTCGAGGAGGGCACCCTGGGCGCCCTCGAACAGCACGTTGCCGCCGGCCTCGCAGAGGTTGCGCAGGAGCAGGCTGACGTCGGCGACCAGCGGCTTGACGCGCTCGCCCTGGATCAGCGTCTCGTCGAGCACCTGCTGGAAATCGATCACGGGCTCGCCGTAGTACTGGCGCAGCAGGAAGTTGTGCAGATCGAGCACTTCGCCAAGCTTGGCGGCGAAGCGCTCGCGCTGGAAGAGGTCGGCCACGCGCAGGGCGCGGCGCGCCACCTTGTCTTCATAGGCAGGACCGATGCCGCGGCCGGTCGTGCCGATCGCGTTGACACCCCGGGCGCGCTCGCGCGCCTTGTCGAGCGCGACGTGCGAGGGGAGGATCAGCGGGCAGGCCGGGCTTACCTTCAGCCGCTCGAAGACAGGCACGCCGCGCTTGGCAAGCATGTCCGCCTCGGACAGGAGCGCCGGCAGCGACAGCACGACCCCGTTGCCGATCAGGCACTGCGAGCCGTCGCGCAGGATTCCGGATGGGATCAGCGACAGGACCGTCTTCTCGCCGCCGATGACGAGCGTGTGGCCCGCGTTGTGGCCACCCTGGAAGCGGGCCACGGCCTGCGCCCGCTCGGTCAGGAGGTCGACGATCTTGCCCTTGCCTTCGTCGCCCCACTGGGTGCCGATGACTACGACGTTCTTGCCCATGTGGACGCCTTCAGGATCGGATGAAGTAGAGGAGCAGGCAGCCGGCGATCATGCTGGTCAGGCCGAAGAGCCTCACAGCCTGGTCCGGCAGGCGGATGATACTCGCGAAGGCCTGTTTGACCGTCGCCGGATTGAGGAAGGGGAACAGCCCCTCAAGCACGAGATAGAGCGCAAAGGCAGCGCCGAGATCGCTCCAGTTGACGCGCATCGCCGGACCTTTCGCCTAGTGCCCGCCGCCGGGCGACTTCAGGTACTTGAAGAATTCGCCGTCCGGAGCGAGCACGATCAGATCGGAGTCCCTGCCGAGCGACTCCCGGTAGGCCTGCAGGCTGCGGTGGAAGGCGTAGAACTCGGGATTCTTCTGGTGGACGCTGGCGTAGGCATGGGCGGCCAGCGCATCCCCCTCGCCGCGCGTCTTCTCCGCGTCGCGGGTCGCCTCGGCGAGGAGCTCCGTGCGCTGGCGCTCGGCTTCGGCGCGGATCTTGATCGCCTCCTCCTCGCCCTCCGCGCGCAGCTGCGCGGCCTGGCGGGCGAAGTCCGAGCGCATCCGGCTGTAGACCGACTCGCTGACGTCGTCCGGCAGGTCGATGCGCTTGACCCGCACGTCGATCAGCGTGACGCCGAGGTCCTTCACCGAGTCGCCGGCGAAGGCGAGCACGTCGGAGAGGAACTCGGCACGCTCGGCGGCGACGACCTGCTGGATGGTGCGCTTCGCTATCGTGCCCTTAAGCCCGTTCTTGACGATCTCGGCGAGGCGGCTCATGCCGGTCTCGTCGATGCCACCGGTGGCGCGGAAGTACTGCGAGACGTCGCTGATGCGCCACTTCACGTAGAAGTCGACGTTGAGGATCTTGCCTTCGCTGGTCAGGAACTGTTCCTTCGGATAGTCATGGGTCATGACGCGCTTCTCGAAGCGCTGCACGCTTTCCACGAACGGGATCTTGGCGTGCAAGCCGGCCGAGGTCTCGACACCGACGATGTCGCGGAAGCGGAAGGTCACCGCGTATTCGGTTTCCTTGACGATGTAGAGCGTCTGCGAGACGAGCAGCAGCAGGCCGAGCACGCCGGCGAGAATGAAGTACGGTCGGTTGTTCATCAGCGGCTCACCCTGGTGCGCGCGTCGTTGGCGGGCTCCGAGGCGGGCACCGTCACCGTGACCTCGGGCAGTGGCGAGGCCGGTGCCGGCTTCGGCGCGGCAGCCGTGCGCGCCTCGATGAGCTTGTCGAGAGGCAGGTAGAGCACGCTGCCGTTGCCCTTGGCGTCGACCAGCACCTTCGGCGTGCGCTTCAGCACCGACTCGACCGTCTCGAGGTACAGCCGCTGGCGGGTCACCTGCGGGGCCTTGGTGTAGGCGGCGAGCAGCGCATCGAAGCGGGCGCTCTCGCCCTCCGCCTGGGCCAGCGCCTGGGTCTTGTAGGCCTCGGCGTCGAGCAGTTTCTGGCTCGCGTTGCCGCGCGCCTTCGGCAGGATCTCGTTGGCATAGGTCTCTGCCTCGACGCGCGCCCGGTCCTTGTCCTCGCGCGCCTTGATGGCGTCCTTCTGCGAGGAACTGACCTGCTCGGGGACGCCGACGTCCTGCAGGTTGACGCTCAGCACCTCGAGCCCCGCCTGGTAGGAATCGAGCGTGCGCTGGATCAGCGCCTTGGTCTTCAGCGAAATGTCCTGCCGGCCGCGCTCCAGGACGTATTCGAGCGGGTGCTGGCCCATGACTTCGCGGATGGCGCTTTCCGCGACCATCGCCAGCGTCGGGTCGGGATCCACCATCTTGAACGTGAAGGCGTACGGATCGCTGCGCCGGTACTGCACCGCGGCGTTGATCTCGACCAGCGCCTCGTCCTGGGTCAGCATGCGCGTGTGCTCGCTGTAGCTGACCACTTCCTGGGTATTGATGACCTGGGTCGCCTCGATCGGCCACGGCCAGTGCCATTGCACGCCGCCGGGCGCCGAGATGCCGGCAAACCGGCCGAAGCGGGTGATGACCACCCGCTCGGCGGCGCCGACCTGGTAGAACCCGGTCGCCAGCCAGAGGGCGACGAGCACGAGGCCGATCAGTCCCCAGTTCGCGGCGCTCGGCATCGCCGGGCGGCCGTCACCACCGCCGGCCCCGCCGCCGCCACGCCCGCCGAACCAGGCGCGCAGCCGCCGGTTGACGTCACGAACCAGCGAATCGAGGTCCGGTGGGCCACCGTCGCGCTTGCGCTCCCAGGGATTGCGCGGACCGCCGTCGCGGGGACCGCCCGATTCATTCCAAGCCATGAGAGTTTCCGCCGGGGTGTGGGGCCGAAGGGGCCGCGGGGCGTCGAGATTGTAGGAAGCCATCCCCTTCTAAACAAGGCGGAACGGCCGGGGGACGCGCGATTCCCTCGCGCCCGCACAGGGCAACGAGTTCGGTGTCGGACATTTCAACGTCCACTTCCCAGCCACCGTCCGCCGCGGGCCGCTCGCCCTGGACCGCCCGCAGCCGGTAGAGCTCGGCGCGCGCCCGGCCGTGCGCCGGACCCAGCACCAGGCGTGTCCGCACGAGTGCGCTCGCGAAGCGTTCGCGCAGCGCCTCGGTCAGCAGGTCGACGCCCGCGCCGGTGCGCGCCGACAGCCAGACGCGGCTGACCCGCCCGTCCGCGTCCCGTTCGACCGACGGCTCGGCACCGAGCCGGTCACATTTGTTGAAGACCTCGATGGTCGGTACCCCGTCAGCGCCGATGCTGGCCAGCACCTCGTTGACCTGGGTGATCCGCGCGCCGCGCTCGGGATCCGCGGCGTCTATGACGTGCAGATGCAGCTGCGCCTCGCGGGCCTCGAGCAGCGTCGAGCGGAACGCGGCCACCAGTTCGTGCGGCAGCTCGCGAACGAAGCCGACGGTGTCGGCGAGGACGAGTTCCGGGCAGTGCGGGATCGTCAGGCGCCTGACGGTCGGGTCGAGGGTCGCGAACAGCTGGTCCGCGGCGTAGGCGCCGGCACCGGTCAGCGCATTGAACAGCGTCGACTTGCCGGCGTTGGTATAGCCGACCAGGGCGACGCCCGGCACCGGGATTTCGTTGCGGATCTGCCGGCCCGTGTCGCGCTGGCGGGCGAGCGTCTCCAGACGCCTCGTCAGCGTGCGGATCCGGTTGTTGAGCAGCCGGCGGTCGGTCTCGAGCTGGGTTTCGCCGGGACCGCGCAGGCCGATGCCGCCCTTCTGCCGTTCAAGATGGGTCCAGCCGCGCACGAGGCGCGTCGACAGGTGCTTCAACTGCGCCAGTTCGACCTGCAGCTTGCCTTCATGGCTGCGGGCGCGCTGCGCGAAGATGTCGAGAATGAGACCGCTGCGGTCGAGCACCCGCCGGCCGGTCAGCTTCTCGAGGTTGCGTTCCTGGCTGGGCTTGAGCGGATGGTCGATCAGGATGAGCTCGGCATTGAGCTCCTCGGCCTTCGCCTTGACCTCCTCGGCCTTGCCCGAGCCGATGAAGAACTTGGGATCGGGGCTGTGGCGGGAGCCGGTGATGAATTCGACGGGTTCGGCACCCGCCGAGACGGCGAGGGCGGTGAATTCCTCGAGTTCCTCCGCCGCCACCGGTTCACCGAGGGCCACGCGCACGAGGAGTGCGCGCTCACCGACCTTCGGCCTGTCAAACACGGGCGGGCACGACGGGGCGTCTCACGCCCGCGCAGGCGCTGCTCATTCGACAGCCGGTTCCTCGCCTTCGATGGTCTCGCCGTCTTCCGAATTGGGCAGCCGGACATTGCGGGCCGGCACCACCGTCGAGATCGCGTGCTTGTAGACCATCTGGCTGACGCTGTTCTTCAACAGCACGACGAACTGATCGAAGGAGTCGATCTGCCCCTGCAACTTGATGCCGTTGACGAGGTAGATGGACACCGGGACGCGCTCTTTGCGCAAGGCGTTCAGGAACGGATCCTGCAGCGACTGTCCTCTGCCCATATTTCCAACTCCTTGATATTATTCAAATTCTAGCCGGCGCCGGACCGATAGCCGGCAGGCGGTATGAGGGGGTATGTGCCCGCACTCCGGGCAAATCTCAAGGACCGAGCATAACACAGGACGACCTACGGACCACCCGCGGCCGCCAGCGCCGCCCGGACGGCCGCCAGCAGCGCCGCACGGTCCGGGGCGCTGTCCGGGTCGAACCAGCGGGCATCGGGCTCGGCCCGCAGCCAGGTCAGCTGGCGCTTGGCCAGCTGGCGTGTGGCAATCAGAGCCCCGCCCGCCGCCTGCGCCAGGCTCGCCTCTCCGGCCGCGTGCGCCCAGAACTGCCGGTAGCCGACCGCGCGCAGCGCGGGCGTATCGGCCGCAAGGTCACCACGCGCGCGCAGCGCCGCCACCTCGTCGACAAAGCCCGCGGCGAGCATCGCCTGCAGGCGCGCCTCGATCCGCCGTCCGAGCACGGCCCGGTCGGGTGGCGCGACAACCAGCTTCGGACCGGGCGCGCTGGCGCCGCGGAGGTTCTCGGCCTGCAGCGCCGACAGCGGCGTGCCGCTCAGCTCGTAGACCTCGAGCGCGCGCTGGATCCGCTGCCGGTCGTTCTTGCCGATCCGCGCGGCGGCACCCGGATCGACGCGGGCGAGTTCGGCATGCAGCGCCGGCCAGCCCTCGGCGGCGGCACGCGCGTCCAGGCGCCCGCGCAGCAGCGGGTCGCGCGCCGGCAGCGCGGCGAGGCCCGACTGCAGCGCGCGGAAGTAGAGCATCGTCCCGCCGGCCAGGAGCGGCACCCGGCCTCGGGCGCGGATCGCCGCCATCGCCGCACCGGCGTCGGCGACGAACTCGGCAACCGAGTAGGTCACGGCCGGATCACGCAGGTCGATCAGGTGGTGCGGCACGCGCGCGCGCAGCGCGGGCTCCGGCTTCGCGGTCCCGATATCGAGGCCGCGATAGACCTGTGCCGAATCGACGCTGACGATCTCGACCGGCAGCGCTTCGGCCAGTTCGACGGCGAGCGCGCTCTTGCCCGCCGCGGTCGGCCCCATCAGGTAGATCGTCAGCGGCGCGCCGGCCATCAGCGGCCGCGCAGGAACAGTCGATCCAGATCGGCAAGCGTCAGGCGCACCCACGTCGGCCGACCGTGATTGCACTGGTCGGCGCGGTCGGTTCGCTCCATGTCGCGCAGCAGCGCATTCATTTCCGGGATCGACAGCGGGCGCGAGGCGCGGACCGCAGCGTGGCAGGCGAGTGTCGCCAGCCGCTGGTCGGTGCCCTCGGCTACGCGCGCGGTCGTGCCACGCTCGCCGAGTTCGGCAAGCGCGTCGCGCACGACCCCGGCCATGTCCTTCTCGCCGAGCGCGACCGGGTATTCGCGCAGGGCCAGCGTCGAGGGGCCGGCGCGATCGACGACGAGGCCGTACGGCGCCAGCTCCGGCAACAGCGGCTCGAAGGCCTCGGCCTCGACGGCACCGACTTCGATCAGCTTCGGTACAAGCAGCACCTGACGGGGAATCTCGCCCCGCGCGTGGTCGGCCTTCAGCCGTTCGTAGATCACCCGCTCGTGCGCGGCGTGCATGTCGATCAGCGCCAGGCCCTCGGCCGTTTCGCTGAGGATATAGATCGCGTGCAGCTGGGCGAGCGCGAAGCCGAGCGGCGGAACCGCCCGTTCACCCGCCCTCGCCTCGCTGCGCACGACGAGGGCCGACGGCGCGGCGAGCGGATCGCGGCTCGCCAGTTCCGTCCAGTCGATGGCGGGCAGCGGCGGCGCGCGCGCGCCAGACTCGCCCGGGGTCTGTCCGCCCGGCAACCCGAGACCCAGGCCTGCCTGCTGCCGGACGAGCAGCCGTTCCGAACCGCCGGCGAAGGTCGAGTCGCGCACCGCGCGCGGCACCGGCCCCTCGCCGTCCCCGGACGGCCGCGTCCCGGCGAGCGCGGTCGCCACCGTGCGGCTGACAAAATCAAAGACGAGCCGCGAGTCGCGGAAACGCACCTCGAGCTTCGTCGGGTGCGCATTCACATCGACCTGGGCCGGATCGAGCGTCAGGAAGAGCACGTAGGCCGGGTGCCGGCCGTGAAACATCACGTCCCGGTAACCCTGGCGCAACGCCTGGCCGAGCAGCCGGTCCTTGACCGGCCGGCCGTTGACGAAGGCGTACTGGCGGTCGGGTTGCGCCCGGCCGTGGGTCGGCGCGCCGAGCCAGCCCTCGAGGCGAAGGCCGGCTGCCGCGTACTCGACGTAGCGTGCGCCATCGAGAAAATCCGGTTCGACCAGGACCAGCAGGCGGCGCTCGGCGGCAGCCCGCCCGATGGCCGCGTCGACCGACCAGAGCTTGCGGCCGTGGTTGGACAGGCGGAACGCGACGTCGGGGCGCGACAGGGCGAGCCTCGCCATCGTCGCGCCGACGTGACCGAGTTCCGTCGTCGCCGTCTTCAGGAACTTGCGCCGCGCCGGGACGTTGTAGAAAAGATCGCGGACCTCGACGCGCGTGCCCCGCGCCAGGGCCGCCGGCCGCGACGCGCCGATCCGGCCGTCGACGGCCGCCACCTCGGCGGCAGCCTCGGCACCAAGGCGGCGCGAACTCAGCGTCAGGCGCGAGATCGCGGCGATCGACGGCAGCGCCTCGCCGCGAAAACCGAGCGTCGCCACGCGCTCCAGCGCCTCGAGGCTGTCGATCTTGCTCGTCGCGTGCCGCTCAAGGGCGAGAGCGAGTTCCCCCGCCTCGATGCCCGCGCCGTCGTCGGTGACGACGATCCGGGCCGTGCCGCCCTGCTCGACGTCGACGTCGATGGAGCGGGCCCCGGCGTCGAGAGCGTTCTCGACGAGTTCCTTGACGACGGAGGCCGGGCGTTCGACGACCTCGCCGGCAGCGATCTGGTTGACGAGGTGCGAGGGCAGGACGCGTATCGGCATGGCGTCGCCGAGTGTAGCAGCGCAGGCCGCGCCGCTCGCGCGCCGGCCGGTCAGCCGGTCGACGGGCTGGTCGTAGCCAGACGGACACCCGCCGGCGGATGGGCGCGCAGGTAGGACTTAAGACCGGTCAGGATCGCGCCGGCGAGTTCGCTCTGGTAACCCGGGTCCTTGAGCTTGCGCTCCTCGTCCGGGTTGGTGATGTACGCCGTCTCGATCAGCATCGACGGCACGTCCGGCGATTTCAGGACCAGGAACCCGGCCTTCTGCACCGCGGACTTGCGCACCTCGCCGATCTTGTCGAGTTCCTTCAGGACGGACTCGGCCGCCACTTCGCTCGCACTCATCGACGCCGACTGCGACAGGTCGAGGAGTACCGAGGCGAGCAGCGGGTCCTTGTCCTTCAGCGAGACGCCGCCGACGAGGTCGGCCGCGTTTTCACGATCGGCCAGGCGTCGCGCGGCCTCGCTGCTCGCCCCGTGCGCCGACAGCACGTACACCGACGCACCGCTGATGTCGCGATCGAGTACCGCGTCGGCATGCACGGAGATGAAAAGGTCCGCCTGCGCCCGTTCGGCCTTGACGATCCGCGTGCGCAACGGCACGAAATAGTCGCCGTCGCGCGTGAGGTACGCCCGCATGCCCGGCTCGGCGTTGATCCGCTGCGCGAGGGCCCGGGCGACGGCCAGCGTCACGTGCTTCTCGCGC
Organism: uncultured Pseudomonadota bacterium; assembly: GCA_903839465.1. Classification (GTDB taxonomy): domain Bacteria; phylum Pseudomonadota; class Gammaproteobacteria; order Steroidobacterales; family Steroidobacteraceae; genus CAIKMS01. Next base: position 196 of record CAIMCI010000215.1, on the reverse strand, counting down.
GTGCCGTGCTGACCGGTGGCGCCCGGGTCGTCGCCGCCGTGGCCGGCATCGACGGCCACGACCAGGGTCCGTGATGGACCGGAATCGAGCGCGCGCAACGCGCGCGGCTCGGTAGCGACGACCGCGCCTGGCGGCGGTGCCGCCGCCGGGGTAGCCGGCGCCGCTGCGGCAACGGACGCCGCCGGCGCGCCGCCGC
>CAIMCI010000214.1 GCA_903839465.1 uncultured Pseudomonadota bacterium | reverse complement strand
GCCTCGCCGGTCGGATTGGCGAGGCGGATCATTTCCGCGGCGAGCACGCGGCCCCTGAGCGTGAAGCGCACGTAGTGATAATTCGGAAAGTCCGTGCCCTGGTAGAGGTCGTCGGCAGCGCGCTGGAGCGGGTAGGGGCGGGCACCGCCGCCGCCGGCAACGAGGTAGGTGACGCCGTTGCGCACGAAGCGCTCGTAGTTGTGGACGTGGCCGGCACTGACGATGACGCGGGCGTGGCGGGCGTTTGCGCCCTGCTCCAGCCACTCGGCGAGCGATGCCTCGTTCGGCCGCACGTTGTGGCCGGCCAGCAGCCCTTCCTGGGTCGCCGTGACCGGCGGGTGGTGCAGCGAGATCAGCACGAAGTCCACCGCGGCCGGCAGCTGCCCGAGCGTCTGCTCGAGCCAGGCGCGCTGTTCCGATCCCGGCAGCAACGAGGTATCGCTGTCGAGATTGATGCCGACGAAGCGCTGGCCGAGGCTGGCCGAATACCAGCGGTGGCCGCGCAGCGCCGGGAAGGCATCCCACCAGTAGCCGAGGCACTGCGCCTCCTCGCACTGCGAGAACTCGTGATTGCCGAGCGCCGGGTAGATGCGCAGTTCGCGCCGCCGCCACTCGGCCGTTTCCGCGGCGTACACCGCGTAGTCCTGCGGGTTGCCGTGCCAGGGCAGGTCGCCGTTGATGAACACCGCCGCGGGAGCCTCGGCCGCGATCCGCGCGACCAGGGCCTGACGGGCACGCGGTGAGCTCGCCGCGGTTTCGGTCGGATCGGTGAAGCGCGTGTCGCCGTAGCCGACGATCACGAGCGGCTCGGGCAGGGCGGTCGCGCCTACAGCGAAGAGCGGCGCCGGCGCGGCCGGCGCCGCGGCCGGATCGCGGGCGACGGGGGACTGACAGGCGGCGAGGGCCGCGAGGACGGGAAGGACGCCTGCCCGGAGGTGGCGGACGGCAGCGGCGATGATCGTCATGGTGCGGGATTCCTCTGCAAAACCGGAGACGGGGCCTGGGTCCTTATCGACGGTGCCGGCGTGCTTGCCGGCGCGCGGCCGGCCGCGAACTGCACCGTCACGTCAAGACCGCCGAGGAGGCCGGGGCTCGCCAGCTCGACGCGTGCGCCGTGCCGCTCGGCGACCTGCTTGACGATGGCAAGGCCAAGACCGCTGCCCTCGACGTCCTGGCCGCTGCGCCGGAAGAAGCGGTCGAAGACCCGCTGCCGATCCGCCTCGGGGATGCCCGGGCCGTCGTCGCTGACGCGCAGCCACGCGCCGCCGGCGTCGACGCCGGTCGCGAGGTCGACCCGGCCGGCGACCCGCCCGTACTTGATCGCATTGTCCGTGAGGTTGCGGACCAGCAGGCGCAGCGCGTCGGCGTCGCCCTCGATCGGTGCCGCATCGGCACGCGACACGCCGAGGTCGATCTGCCGCTCGAGCGCGCCGGTCTGTGCCTCGGCGGCGACATCGGCGGCGAGCCGCGCGAGATCGAGCGGCACGCTCGGCCCGTGCGGGGCGTCGGGTGCCTGGCGGGCAAGCGCCAGGAGCTGGCGGGCGAGGCGGATGCAGCGCGCGAGTCCCGCCTGCAGGTCGAGGCGCGACGCCTCGGCGCGCTCGGCGGTCCGGGCCCGTGCCAGCGCCTGGGTGTGCAGGTTCAGTGCGGTCAGCGGCGTCAGAAGCTCGTGAGCCGCATCGGCGACGAAGGTCTGCTGGGCGTCGAGCGCGATGGCGAGGCGCTCCAGCAGGCGGTTGATCGCATCGCCGACCGGCCGCAGTTCCGCCGGCAACGGCCCTTCGGCCACGGGCTGCAGCGCCCCGGGCGAGCGCCGGCTGACCTCGGCGGCGAACGCGCGCAGCGGCGCGAGGCCGCGTGACACCAGGACCAGTACCGCCAGCGCCGCGAGCAGCGCGAGGAGCGCGGTCGGCAGCAGGAAGCGCCGCTCGATCTTGTGCACGACCGCGGTCCGGACGGCGAGCGGCTGGGCGACGAGCACCGCGAGCTCACCGCTGCGCGCGCTGTAGCTACGCCACGCCGACGGGCCGCGGCCGAGCTGCCCGTAGCCCGAGCCGCCCGGTCGCTGCTCGACGAGCCCGGCGAAGGGTGCCTGACCGGCCAGCACGTTGGCCCGCGGCTGGCCGGCTTCCCAGCGCAGGATGAGGGTGCGGCTGCGGGGGTCGTCGTCCTCGTCGACGAGCGCGGGCTCGTCGACCGACGCCATGTGCAGCGCGCCGCCCGCCTCGCGCGCGAGTTCGGCGTCATAGACCTCGCCGAACTCGTCGTTGAGTTCGTGGTCGACGACGAGGGCCGCGATCGCCACGAACCCCATCATCGCGCACAGCATGGACAGCAGCAGCGTCCGCCGGATGGAATTCACGAGGCGGGTGTCGCGCAGTAGCCGACGCCGCGCACCGTGCGGATGAAGTCGGCGCCCAGCTTCTTGCGCAGGGCATGCACGTAGACCTCGATCGTGTTGCTCTCGACCGAATCGCCCCAGCCATAGAGCTTGTCGCGGATCTGCTCGCGCGACAGCACCGCGCCCGGTCGTTCGAGGAGTGCGAGCAGGAGGAAGAACTCGCGCTGCTGCAGGTGTACGGGCTGGCCCGCGCAGGTGACTTCGTGCGTGCCCGGATCGAGGGTGACGCCGCGATGGCGGTAGAGCGGATCGCGCCGACCGACCCGCCGGCGAAGCAGCGCACGGATCCGCGCGCCGAGCTCGTCGAGGTCGAACGGCTTGACGAGGTAGTCATCGGCACCGGCGTCCAGTCCGCGGACCCGATCGGCGGGGGCGTCGCGGGCGGTGAGGACGAGTACCGGTACCGTCTGTTGCGAGGCGCGGGCCTCCCGCAGCACCGTCAGGCCGTCCTTGCCGGGCAGGCCGAGGTCCAGGATCGCGAGGTCGTACGCCGTCGCCGCGAGGTGGGCGAGCGCCGCTGCGCCGTCGCGGACCCAGTCGACGGCATAGCCGTCGTCGCCCAGCGCATCGGCCACACCCCGTCCGATCAGGAGGTCGTCTTCGACGAGCAACACGCGCATGCAGCGGGCACCTTGGGGGCTTCCTCGCAGGGATACTGCGGGCGCTAGCTTAATGCAGGCTTAACGGACGGTGTACGATCCGCGGATTGCCGGCCCGGCCGGTGCACGGAGCCTGCTGCCCGCCACGCGTGGCGCCGCGGCGCGCGGGGGAAGACCATGACGGAACTGCGCGGACGGACGGCGTTGATCACCGGCGCCACGTCGGGTATCGGCCGGGCGATCGCCGAGGTGTTCGCCGCCGGCGGCGCGCGCCTCGTGCTCAGCGGTCGCAACGCGCTGGCCGGTGACGAGCTCGCCGCGCGGCTCGGCGCCCATTTCATCCCGGGCGACATCGCCGCTCCGTCGCTCGCCGGGCAGCTGGTCGGCGAAGCCTGCCGGCTGCACGGCGGACTCGACATCCTGATCAACAATGCCGGCATCACCCATCGCGGTAGCGTACTGGAGACCGGTGACGAGGACTGGGCGCGCGTCATGGAGGTCAACGTCACCGCCGTGATGCGCCTGTCGCGAGCGGCGCTGCCGGTCATGATCGGGGCCGGTCGCGGCAGCATCGTCAACATCGCCTCGGATTTCGCGCTGGTCGCCGGACGCGGCGAGGCGGCCTACTGCGCGTCGAAAGGGGCGGTGCTGCAGCTGACCCGGGCCATGGCGGCCGACCATGGGCGGCAGGGGGTTCGCGTCAACGCGGTCTGCCCGGGTGACATCGAGACGCCGATGCTCGTCGAAGGCATCGTCAGCGGCGGGGAGACGGTGGCCGAAGGGCTCGCCCGCAAGGGCGACGCGTTTCCGCTCGGCCGGGTCGGTCGCGCCGAGGAGGTGGCCCGGGTCGTGGCCTTCCTCGCCTCCGATGCCGCGAGCTACGTGACCGGCGCTGCCTGGCTGGTCGACGGCGGCAATACCGCCCTCTGAGCCCTGCTGAAGCGCCGCCCGGCGGGGCGGATTCTTTAAGTTTTTGTGGCCTGCGCTCCAGCGGTGGCCGCACGCGGTACACTGGGTCCCGCGTCGAGGTTATGTCTCGCGGCAGCGGTCCAGATCGAGGATGGTTGCAATGACGAACGTACTACTGGTGGCACTCTTCGTGGCGGCGATGTACCTGACGCATCGCTGGATGGGTGCCCGTGCCGAGAACGTGCAGCTGCGCCAGACCATCGCGCAGTTGAAGCGGCAGCGCGACCGGCGCTGACGAGCAGGGGACGCGCCTGGCGTCCCGAGCGTTTGGCCCGGTCGGGCCAAACGGGTTCGCCGGTGGTCTTCCTCTGCAGACGATTGCGTCGGCAGCCCACCGTCGCGACTCTGCCCAGGCCGGGCGCCCGTCCGCCAGCGACCGGGACGGCGCGCGGGCGTCATGGCCCGGGGATCTGCAGCCGGCGATCCGGATTCGGGGTCAGCCCGCGACGGTCAGGGCCAGACGATCGGTTCGACCGGCGGCACCGCGGCGGGGACGTCCTCGACCGCCGTCTGGCGGGCGGGCTTCAGGCGTGGCTCGACACCGAAGTCCCAGTTGCCCGGCGGCGTATTGGCGCGATGCGACTGGGCGAGCCAGGCCTTGACCGGCCGGTTGAGGGCAACGGCCTGGCGGATCTCGACGATCAGCGGACCCGGCCGAAGGGCAAACATCTGCAACACTTCCGGCGGCACCGCATGGCCCATCTCGCGCCGGTAATCCGCCGCGGCGGCGGCAAGGGGATCGGGTACCAGCACGTGGACGTACTCCAGGGAAGCGGGGAGGGAACGGTTCGGCGTGACGCCGATCGCTGCTCCGTTGTACGCCGAATCGGCCGCGGCCGCTGACCTATTTGCCCGCGGTTTCAGTCCTCGATGCCGCGCTGTGCCGGCACCCCGGCGTCGTAGTGGTGCTTCACCAGACGCATTTCCGTCACCGTGTCGGCGAGCTCGACGATCTCCTCCGGGGCGTTGCGGCCGGTCAGCACCACGTGCACGTGCGCGGGACGCTCGCGCAG
>CAIMCI010000213.1 GCA_903839465.1 uncultured Pseudomonadota bacterium | reverse complement strand
CAGCGGCCGGTGTGGCCGGTGTGGCCGATGGCCGGTTGCCGCCGGTGGCCGGCGCCTGGCCGCCTCGCGGGTCGCCGCCTTCCGCCGCCGGGCGAAAGGCCAGCATACGCAGCAACGTCATCTCGAAGCCGGTCTGCGCGTCGGGGGCCTGGGCGAGATCGCGCCGACCGAGCAAGGCCATCTGGTAGTACAGCTGCACGTCTTCGGCCGGCAGGCGCGCCGCCAGCGGCCGCACCACGTCCGGCTCCCACTCCTGCATGCCCTCCTCGCCGGCATCGGGCACGACCTGGGTCAGCGCAATGCGCACCAGCAGCGAGGCCATCTCGCCGAGCACCTGGTCGAAGTCCGGCGCATGCTCGGCGCAGGTACGCGCAGCGGCAATCAATCCTGCCGCGTCACCGGCGGCCAGGGCCTCGACGAGGCGCAGTACGTGTCCGCGGTCGAGAGTGCCAAGCATGCTGCGCACGTCGGCCTCGCCGACCCGGCCGGCACCGAACACCAGCACCTGATCGAGCAGCGACAGCGCATCGCGCAGGCTGCCGTCGGCGGCGCGCGCGAGGAACGGCAGCGCCGCGGGCTCGAAGTCTATGCCCTCGGCGCCGAGGATCTCGCGCATGCGTGCCGTGATCAGCGGCGGCGTCAGGCGCTTGAGATGGAACTGCAGGCAACGCGACAGCACCGTCACCGGCAGCTTCTGCGGATCGGTTGTCGCGAGCAGGAACTTGACGTGCGGCGGCGGCTCTTCGAGCGTCTTCAGGAGCGCATTGAAGGAATGCGCTGACAGCATGTGCACCTCGTCGATGAGATACACCTTGTAGCGCCCGCGATTGGGCGCGTACTGCACGTTCTCCAGCAGGTCGCGCGTATCCTCGACCTTGGTCCGCGACGCCGCGTCTATTTCCTGAAGGTCGATGAACCGGCCCTCGTCGATTTCGCGGCACGCCGAGCAGACCCCGCAGGGCTCCGAGCTCACGCCGACTTCGCAGTTCAGCGCCTTGGCGAATATCCGCGCGACCGTGGTCTTGCCGACACCGCGCGTGCCGGTAAACAGAAACGCGTGGTGGATCCGGCCGGAATCGAGCGCGTGACTGAGTGCGCGCACGACGTGCTCCTGGCCGGCAAGCTCGGCGAAGCGACGTGGCCGCCATTTTCGGGCAAGAACGAGATAACTCATGCTCTGGCGCCTGGGTGTGGGGCGGCGGCCCGCGCCAGCACCCCTCCGGCACCCAATTCCACCGCTACCGCTGCTCCCTTCCGGGCCTCACGGGGTTTACGGCTGATTGTCGCGGAGAAACCGACGCGGACCGCCATTGAACGTGGCGATCGGCGCGAACCGACTGGGCGCCGCACTGCGTAGCTACCGGCGGCGGGCGGAACGGCATCGGGACGCGTCGCACTCAAGCCTTGGAACGGTACACGCGGGGTCCCGTCAGGTCAACCAAGCCGCGGGCTCGCTCAGCCGGCGAGTTCGGCAAGCAGCTCGTCCCGGGTCCGCCGGATGTGCGCGGCCACCAGGCGCTCGACCGCCGGCGCCGCACCGGCCTGCCAGGCAGCAAGCAGCTCGCGGTGCTCGGCCCGGGCGCGGTCCCGGCGGCCCTGCGGCTCGAGATGCACGCGCACGTAGCGCTCGGCCAGCACGTGCAGCCGTTCCAGCAGCTGCACGGTCAGCGGTCCGGCCGGCTGCAGCAGCGCCAGGTGAAATTCGCGATTCATTGTCACGGCCCTGCCGTGCGGGTCGGCGCCGTCGATCGCCTCCAGCGCATCGAGCGTGGCCGCGGCGGCCGTGCGCGCCGCAGCGCCTGCCTTCAGCGAACCGTCAGCGCAGGCGGCAGGCTCAAGAGCGAGGCGCAGCGCGAAGATCTCCGCTGCCTCCGTCGCCGACAGCGGCCGCACCGCATAGCCGCGATGGGGCACCAGCGACAGGAGACCGTCCTGGGCGAGCCGCGACAGCGCTTCACGTAGCGGTATCTTGCTGACCCCGAGTTCGAGCGCGATGGCATCCTGGCGCAGCGGCGCGCCCGGGGCGATGCCCCCCTCGACGATCCGCCGCCGGACGATCGCGTAGGTCTGCTCGGCAAGGCTCAGCGCGCGGATGGCGGCGGACGGCTGCGGACCGGTCAACGGGCCATTCCTCACAGGACCTGGAAGCCCCGCCAGAAGCGGTCCGCCTGGTCGATGAAGATCGTGTTCTGGCCGGTCGCGATCGCCGAGCCCTCGATCGACGGCATGATCGCCGGCTGCCCTCCGATGCTCGTCACCGACTCCACGCGGCCGGTAAAGCGACTGCCGATATAGCTCTCGTGCACGAAGTTCGCGCCGACGGCCAGGCGTCCCCTCGCATGAAGGTGTGCCAGTCGCGCCGAAGTCCCGGTACCGCACGGACTACGGTCGATGGCACGCTCGCCGTAGAAGACCGCATTGCGCCCGTCGGCACCCTCGCCTTTCGGCCGATCCGCCCACAGCACGTGACTGACGCCGCGGATGGTCTCGTCGAGCGGGTGCACCGGCGTATAGGCCGCCTGCGCGCGTTCCCGCACCAGCGCGCTCAGGCGCAGGATCTCGGCGGCACCGAGCGCATCAAGGCCGCGGTAGGCCCCCTGCGGCTCGATGATCGCGTAGAAGTTGCCGCCGTAGGCGACATCGACGGTCAGCGGCCCGAAGCCAGGCACATCGATCGCGATGTCGGTCGCGGCCAGATAGGAGGCGACGTTGCGGATCTTGACCGCGACGACGCGCTCGCCTTCGCGCCGGTAGGTCACGGCGATCTGCCCGGCCGGCACTTCGAGATCAAGCGCGCCATCCTGGCGCGGCGTGACGAGTCCGTTCTCGAGTGCGAAGGTGACGATGCCGATAGTGCCGTGACCGCACATCGGCAGGCAGCCACTCGTCTCAATGAAGAGGATTCCGGCATCGGTATCCGCGCGCGTCGGCGGGTACAGGAAGCCTCCGGACATCATGTCGTGGCCGCGCGGCTCGAACATCAGACCCGTACGGATCCAGTCAAAGCGCGCCAGGAAATCCTGCCGTCGCTCGCTCATCGTATTGCCGCGCAGGAGAGGCGCGCCGCCGGCGACCAGCCGCACGGGATTGCCGGCGGTGTGGCCGTCGATGCAGAAGAAGGTATGGCGCATGGGGAGTTCCCGGATCAGCCGAGCGCCGGTCGGGTCGCCGCGGCGACTTCGACCATCTGCCGCACGGCCTCGCGTCGCGCGCCGGCGAGCGGCAGGCGCGGCGGTCGGACCCGCTCGCTGCCACGCCCCATGATCTCCTCGGCCAGCTTGATCGACTGCACGAGGTCGTGTTCCGCATCCAGGTGCAGCAGCGGCATGAACCACCGGTATATCCTGAGCGCCAGCGCGAGATCGCCGCGCGCCAGCGCCTCGACGAGCGCCACCGACTCGCGCGGGAAGGCACTCGTCAGGCCCGATACCCAGCCGCGGGCACCGAGCACGAGGCCCTCGAGCGCGACATCATCGAGCCCGGCCATCAGCACGTAGCGGTCGCCCAGCGCATTGAACAGGTCGGTGAAGCGCCGGGTATCGGGCGCGCTCTCCTTGACGGCCACGATCGTCGCGACATCGGCCAGGCGCCTGAGCACGGGCACGGTGATGTTGACGCGGTAGGCCGGCGGATTGTTGTAGAGCATGATCGGCAATGGCGATGCGGCGGCCACCGCCCGAAAGTGCGTCTCGAGCTCCGCTTCGGTGGGCACGTAGACCATCGCCGGCAGCACCATCAGGCCACTGGCGCCGATCGCCGCGGCGTCGCGCGCGAAGCGCGCGGCGCGCGGCGTCGTCATTTCCGATACCCCGACCACGATCGGGACGCGCCCGGCGGCAACCTCGACGGCGGCCCGCAGCAGGGTGCGTTTCTCCTCAGGCTCCAGCGAGTTGTTCTCGCCGCAGGTGCCAAGCAGGACGATGCCGTGCACGCCGTCGCGGATGAGCGCGTCGAGCACGCGCTGCGACGCCTCGACATCGATCGACAGGTCGGCCGCGAACTGCGTCGTCGCCGCCGGATACACGCCGCGCCAGTCCGGGCGCGGCCTCGCGTCATGCGTCATGGGGTAGTACCGTTGCCCAAATCGTATACGATATACGATATGGACTTGACCGACCAGCGCCCCGCAGCCGGTCCCGACACCGTCGTGGTCGTCGGCGGCGGCCTCATCGGCCTGTGCTGCGCCGTGCAGCTTCTCGTCGCGGGTGAGCCGGTCCTGCTGCTCGACCCCGGGGGCGACCCGCCGCCGCCGTCCTGGGGCAACGCCGGACACATCGCCACCGAGTGCATCGAGCCGCTCGCCTCGTGGAAAACGCTCCGCGAGGCACCGCGGCAGCTCTACAGCGCGGGCGGGTCGCTCGCCTTCCGTCCCGCCGACCTGCCGGCCTGGCTGCCGTTCGCCGCCCGCTACCTGCGCGCCTGCACGGCCGCCAGCTACGCGAACGGGGTCGCCGCGCTGGATTACCTGATGGCCGACGCGATGCCGGCCTGGAAACGTCTGGCGGCGCTGCTCGGCGAGCCCGACCTCGTCCGAGACCACGGCCACTGGGTGGTCTATGAGTCGGCACGCCGTTGTGCCGCGGCAGGCCGCGGCGTCGGCCCTATCGGCTCCGGCCATGCCCGCTGCCTGCCGCTCGACCCGGGCCTGCTCGAGGCGCTGCGTACCCGGGTCAGGCCGGCCCTCGCGGGAGGCTATGCCTACGAGGGCACCGGCCAGGTACGCCGCCCGGCGGACGTGCTCGACGCCCTCCGCCGCCGGGTCCGGGAGCTGGGTGGGTCGTTCCGGCGCGGGCGTGCGGTCCGTCTCGCGCCGGGTCGCGGCCAGCATCGCCTGTTGCTGGACGACGGCACGGCGCTGGAGCCGCGCCGGCTGCTGATCGCCGCCGGGGCGTGGTCGACCGGCCTGATGGAGGATGCGGGCCACCACGCCCCGTTGATCGCCGAGCGCGGCTATCACATCGAGGCCGAGGCCGGGGACTGGGCCGACTTTCCCTCCGTCGTGTTCGAGGACCGATCGGTGGTCGTCACCCGCTTCGGCGAGCGCCTGCGCGCGACGAGCTTCGTGGAGTTCAGCCGCGCCGAATCAGCGCCGGATGCCGGCAAGTGGCAGCGGCTGAAGGCGCACGTGGCCGCGCTTGGCGTACCCCTGCACGGACCCATCACCACCTGGTCCGGACCGCGCCCGACGCTGCCGGATTACCTGCCGGCGATCGGCGCCAGCCGGCGCCTGTCCGGCCTCTACTATGCGTTCGGTCACCAGCATCTGGGGCTTACGCTCGCGGCACGGACGGGTGAACTCGTCGCGGCGGTCCTGCGCGATCCGGCCGGGACGGCGCGACTGGCGGCCTTCGACATCGAGCGCTTCGCGTCCTGACGCGCAGGCGGCCCACGGCGCCGCGGACGGGCCACTCTGGTCGCCACCGGGCAGCCGCACGATATCCTTTGCAATTCAAAGGGATGTGGCGGAGAGGGTGGGATTCGAACCCACGAATACCCGTTAGGGCATTACTGGAATTCCAGTCCAGCGCCTTCGACCACTCGGCCACCTCTCCGCAGGCAACCCCGCGGCGTCAGCCAGCCTCGGGGGCCGAAAGAGTAGCGACTTACGCCGTCACCGGCAAACGGCGGCGGGCCGTCAGGACGCCGGCGTGGGCTTTTCGGCGTAGTAGGCCGGTGGGATGTCGCGACAGGCGTCCCTGGGGCCGAGCTTCTTGCGCTCGGCGGCGACCGGCGGGATCGCGAGCGAGGTCTTCGTGTTGACCGGCGTGACGCCCTCCGGAATCTTCAGCGGCGGCGCGGTGCGAGCCGATTCGTAGGGCTGTGGCTCGTTGCAGCTTTCGCGCAGCGAGTGGCAGCCGGCAGCGAGCAGGCAGCAGGCGGCAAGCAGGAGGGGACGGTAACTCATCGTGGTCTCTCTCAGGCAGCCTGGCTGCGCGGTAAGGCGGCAAGGGCGGCGGCGACCGTCGGTTGCTGACCCGCCGAGAGCGGCAGCAGCGGCAGGCGGATGCCGGGTCCGATCAGGCCCATCTGCTCCAGCGCCCACTTGGTCGGAATCGGGTTGGATTCCACGAACAGCGCCGCGTGCAGGGGTTTGAGCGTCTCGTCGATCGCGAGGGCCCGCGCGGCATCCCCTGCCCGTGCGGCGACCGCCAGCTCGTGCATCTGCCGGGGCGCCACGTTGGCCGTCACCGAGATGACGCCCTGGGCGCCGGCCAGCATCGCCTCCGCCGCCACCGGATCGTCACCGCAAAGCACGCTCATCCGACCGTCGACGAGCCGCAGGAGTTCCCGGATCCGCTCGACGCTCATCGTCGATTCCTTGATGGCGACCAGATTCCGGCTTCCGGCCAGTTCAGCCACCGTGGCGGGCAGGATGTCGACCCCGGTACGACCCGGCACGTTATAGAGGACCACCGGCACCGGCGAGGCCGCACCGATCGCCCGGTAGTGCGCGAGCAGACCCGCCTGCGTCGGCTTGTTGTAATACGGGGCGACGACGAGCACGGCGTCGGCACCGGCCGCCGCAAAGCGCGCGCCGCGGGCGATGCTGGCTGCGGTCGAGTTCGAGCCGCTGCCCGCGAGGAGCGGCCGGCCGGGGAAGCGCGGTCGGGCGCGGCGGAGCAGTTCCTCGACTTCCGGCTCGGTCAGCGTCGGCGACTCGCCGGTCGTTCCGGCAACCACCAGTCCGTCGGTGCCGGCTGCAAAATGCCAGTCGACCAGCCGCTCCCAGGCGGTCCAGTCGATATCGCCGGCCGCCGTCATCGGCGTCACCACGGCCACCAGACTGCCGGACAGAAAAAGACCCATGAACGCTCCAAAATCCAACCCGCGCCGCATGTTATGGCCGCATCGAAGGCGACGCAAGGCGCGTGCCGGAGTTTCGTTTCCCCTCGGGGGCAGGCGCCGGTTACACTGCCTGTGACGCATACGCTTTAGCGCCGAAAGACCAAGAATCCGGATGAAACAACTGCTCACCGTGTCGGCACTAGGCGCCGACCGCACCGGAATGGTGCATGACCTGACCCACCTCGTGGCCGACTGCGGCGGGAACGTGATCGAGAGCCGGATGACGGCACTCGGCAGCGAGTTCCTGATCGCGTTGCTGATTGGCGGCAACTGGCATGCGCTCGCCAAGCTCGAAACCGAGATCAAGAAATACGCCACCGACAACGATCTCGAACTGACGATGAAGCGAACCGACCCGCGGGCGGCGCGCACGGAAATGCTGCCCTACTCGGTAGACATCGTGTGTCTCGACCAGCCGGGCGTGGTGGCGAGCGTTACCGGCTTCTTCTCGGCGCGCGGCATCGACCTGTCCGAACTCGACGGCCGGTCCTACACGGCCAACCACACCGGCGCGCCGATGTTCTCCGTACGCATGATTGCCAATGTGCCAAACCGGATCCATCTCGGCGTGCTGCGCGAGGAGTTCATGGACTTCTGCGACCAGATGAACCTCGACGCCATCCTCGAACCCGTCAAATCCTGAACCCGCAGCGGCTCGCCGCATGGCGCCGCTGTCCCTCGCCACAAGGACATCCATGAGCAAGGCAAAACTCGTGCTGGGCAAGAAGGCGCCCGACTTCACCGCGGACTCGACGGCAGGCTCCTGGCGCCTGAAGGATGCCGCCGGCAAGCACGTCGTGCTGTATTTCTACCCGCGCGACAACACTTCCGGCTGCACCCAGGAGGGCGAAGCCTTCCGCGATGCCCACGCCGCGTTCAAGAAGGCGAAGGCGGTCATCGTCGGCGTATCACCGGACACGGTAGCCAGCCACGAGAAGTTCAAGGCCAAGCATGCCTTCCCGTTCGAGCTCCTCGCCGATCCGGACCAGGAACTGTGCAAGCTGTACGACGTGATCAAGGAAAAGAGCATGTACGGCAAGAAGTACATGGGCGTCGAGCGCAGCACGTTCCTGATCGATGCCGCCGGCGTGCTGCGCGCGGAGTGGCGCAAGGTCAAGGTTGCCGGCCACGCCGACGAGGTTCTTGAAGCCCTCAGGGCGCTCTGAGGGCAGCCATCTTGAAGCGAAGCAAGGATCCTAAACGCGCGCTGTTCGTGCTCGACACCAACGTGCTGATGCACGACCCCGCGGCGATCTTTCGCTTCGAGGAACACGACATCTACATACCGATGATCGTCCTCGAGGAGCTCGACGCGGGAAAGAAGGGCGTATCCGAAGCGGCGCGGAACGTCCGTCAGGTCAGTCGCTTCCTCGACGAGCTGATCGAGGGCGTGCCGCAGGCCGCCATCGACAAGGGCGTCCCCCTGCCCTCGACGCGCGGCAGCAACCATGGCAAGAGCCCGCCCAGCGGCCGCCTGTATTTCCAGACCCGCGCCCTGTCTTCGGGCCTGCCGGAACTTCCGGGGCGCGGCGCCGACAACGCCATTCTCGGCCAGGCGCTCGCGCTCAAGCTCGAGAGGCCGGACACGCGCGTCACGCTCGTGTCCAAGGACATCAACCTCAGGATCAAGGCCGCGATCGTCGGCGTGCACGCCGAGGACTATTTCAGCGACCAGACCATCGAAGACGCGGATCTCCTCTACCGCGGCGTGCAGGCGCTGCCGGCGGACTTCTGGGAGCGGCACGGCAACGACATGACGTCGTGGAAGGAACACGCCCGCACGTTCTATCGGCTGAGCGGCCCGGCGGTACGCGATTGGCATACCAACCTGTTCGTCTACGAGGACGCGCCGGACGGCGTCGAGGCGATCGTCCGCGGCATCGACAACGACACGGCCGTCCTTGAGCTCGTGCAGGACTTCCGCGCCGATCGGCACAACGTCTGGGGCGTCACAGCCCGCAATCGCGAACAGAACTTCGCGCTTAACCTGCTGATGGATCCGGACATCGACTTCGTCACCGTGCTCGGTCCGGCGGGCACGGGCAAGACGCTGATGACGCTCGCCGCCGGCCTCGCGCAGACGCTCGACAACAAGCGCTTCAACGAAATCATCATGACCCGCGTCACCATTCCCCTCGGCGAGGACATCGGCTTCCTGCCGGGCACCGAGGAAGAAAAGATGGAGCCGTGGATGGGTGCGCTGATGGACAACCTCGAGGTCCTCACGCAAAGCCACGATGGCGGCAACTGGGCACGCGCCGCGACCAACGACCTGCTGCGCAACCGGATCAAGATCCGCTCTTTGAACTTCATGCGCGGCCGGACCTTCCTGCAGCGCTTCCTGATCCTGGATGAAGCCCAGAACCTCACGCCCAAGCAGATGAAGGCGCTGGTGACCCGTGCCGGCCCCGGAACCAAGATGGTGTGCCTCGGCAACATCGCGCAGATCGATACGCCGTACCTGACAGAAACGACCTGCGGCCTGACCTACGTGGTCAACCGCTTCCGCGGCTGGACGCACTCCGGCCACGTCACGTTGGTGCGCGGGGAACGCTCACGCCTCGCCGACCACGCCTCCGACGTGCTCTAGGCCCCGGCCGTGGGGAACCAACGGCCGGACGGGCGGTCCCAGTTCGCAATGCGTCACCTCGCCTCCCGCCTGCTGGTCGCCCTGGTGTTCGGCGCGCTGGCCAGCGCGCCGCTCGCGGCGGCGCCCGGGACGTTCAGCGACCTGCCCGATATCGGGACGCCGGCCGACTCGATCCTGACGCCGGCGGAGGAGTACCAGCTCGGTGGCATGGTCATCAAGGAGCTGCGTGACTCCGGCCAGATCATCGACGACCCGGAGATTACCGAGTACGTGCAGGGCATTGGCGATCGCCTCGTGGGCCATGCGGCCGAAACCAGCTCGGCACGCCGCTTCCACTTCTACGTGATCAAGGAGTCCGGCATCAACGCCTTCGCGTTGCCGGGTGGCTACGTCTGCATCAATCTCGGCCTGATCCTGGCGACCAAGAGCGAGAGCGAGCTTGCCGGCGTCATGGCCCACGAAATCTCGCACGTAACCCAACGCCATGCCGTACGCCAGATCCAGGCCTCGCAGCGCGCGAGCCTGGCGGCCACCGCCGCCATGCTGGCGGCGATCCTCGCGGGCGCGGCCTCGCACGACTCCAATGTCGGCCTTGCCGGAGTCATGGCGAGCCAGAGCGCCGCCATGCAGGCCCAGCTCAATTACAGCCGCGAAAGCGAGTTCGAGGCCGACCGGATCGGCATCGGCGTCATGGCCGCCGCCGGTTACGAACCGTCGGCGATGGCCGGTTTCTTCGAGACCCTCGGCCGGCGCATGGGCTCGCCCGGCCCCAACGCCAAGATCATCGAGTTCCTGCAGACCCACCCGGTCACGAGCGCACGCGTCGCGGAAGCCAAGGCGCGGGCAGCGGCCTTTCCCGTGATCCGTCCGATCGACAGCGTCTCCTATTCGCTGGTACGCGAGCGGCTGCGGGTCATGGCGGTACCGGTCGGCCAGAGTGCCGAGGCCTACTACGGCGACGTCGCGGCGCTCGGTGCGGTGGCGCCAGACTACCGCCGTTACGGCCAGGCGCTCGCCCTGATGCAGGACCGCCAATGGGCCGGCGCGGTGCCGATCCTGCAGGACCTCGTCGAGCGCCACGCCGACGTCATCGACTACCACACCGCGCTCGGGCAGGCCCTGCTCGGCGCCGGCGAGACCGCCGCTTCGCAAGCCGTGCTGCAGCGGGCCATGGAGCTCTTCCCGCGCAACGTGCCGGTGACTGTCCGCTACGCCGAAACCCTGATGGCGGCCGGCAATCCGCAGCTCGCCCACGCCGTGCTGCTGGACCTGTTCAATATCGTCAACCCGACGCAGGCCCAGATGCGCCAGATCGCGCTGGCCGCGAACGCCGCCGGGGAAACCGCCGAGGCCTACTACTACACGGCCGAATCCTACGTGCAGAACGGCGACCTGCTGCTGGCCATCAATACGCTTAGGATCGCGCTGTCGACTCCGGGCATCACGCCGTTGCAGCGCAGCCGCTTCAAGGCGCGGATCGACGAGTTGAAGGAATACCTGCCGGCACGCGCCCAGGCGGCGGTCGAGCGCGGCGACCCCCTGCCTGAACCCCGCCAGCCCGGGCAGGGCAGGCAGTAGGCAAGGACTCTTGGTACCATGCACGCTCCATCCGGAGGTGCCCATGGCCCTGTTGACCGCATCACACGCCGCCGCCCGACGCCGCCCCGCCGCCTGGCGGGTGGCGGCACTGGCGGCCATCGCCCTAGCCGGACCCGCGGCAGCGGCGGAGAAGAAGGCCAACGATCCGCTGGAGCGGCTCAACCGCGCGACGTACGCCTTCAACGATGCCATCGACCGGATGCTCGCCAAGCCGCTCGCCCGCGGCTACAAGGCCGTGACGCCACGCCCGGTCCGCGGCGCGGTCTCGAATTTCCTCGCGAACCTGTACTACCCGACGACCGCCCTCAACCAGTTCCTGCAGGGCAAGTTCCGCTACGGCGTCAGCGACTCGGCACGTTTCCTCGTCAATTCGACAATCGGCATCGGCGGGCTGTTCGACCCGGCGACGAAGTTCGGCCTCGGCGCCCACGACGAGGACTTCGGCCAGACGCTCGGCCACTGGGGCGTGCCGCCGGGTCCGTACCTCGTGCTGCCGCTGTTCGGGCCGTCGGACTTTCGCGACGCCCCGTCCCGGCTGGTCGATACCTACACGGAGGTGCCGCACTATGCGCCGAAGAAGATTCGCACAAAAACGGGTCTCATCGTCCGCGGCGCCCGCGGCATCGACCAACGCGCGCAGCTGATCGGCGCCGACGAAGCGATCAGCAGCGCCTTCGATCCCTACTCCCTGCTTCGCGACGCCTACGTGCGCCAGCGGCTGTACAACGTCATGGACGGCAACGTGCCGGCCGAGAACTTCGACGATGATACGGATACGGATGCCGCGCCGTCCCCCGCGGCACCGGACCTGAAGACCGGACCGGACCCGGCAGCGGTCGCCCTGCCCGCTCCCGCCGCCGGTCCGGATTCCCCGACCGCCAGCGCGGACGGCGGCGCCGGCTAGCTACCGCGCTATACCCCGGAATCGAGCAGCGCCTCGGCGTCGCTGATACGCGCGATGGCGCGCAGCTGGGCCGGAACGTGCTCGTACCGTAGCGAGCGGCCGGCGGCCCGCGCCTCGGCCAGCCAGCACACCAGCAGCGCAAGCCCCGCGCTGTCCGTTGCGGTAACGCCCGCGAGGTCGATGACCGCGGCTCCGCCCAGCAAGGCCTGGCCGGTCGTCAGCAGCCCGCGGGCGGTCCTGAAACCCACGGTCCCCGACATCGCATAGCGCCCGTCGCCGGCGGCGACCAGCGAGCAGGCGGCTGACGGCGTCGCGGCCATGGTCAGCCGGCCTTCTTGCCGAGCGCGCGGGTCGTCGTCAGCCCGTCCTTCTCAAGGCGGCTGATGACCTGCTCGAGTCCCTTCTGGTCGATCTCGGCGCCCAGGTCGTTGCGGTAATTGCGGACGTAGGAAATTCCCTCGATCACGACGTCCCAGGCCTTCCAGCCGTCGGCCGTGCGCCGCAACGAGTAATCGACCGGCACCTGCTGCCCGTTGTCGCGTCGCACGGTGGTACGCACCGTCGCATTGACCGCGCCCGGCTCACCCTTGAACGGCAGCATATTCAGGCGGTCGGCTGTGAAGTCGGCCAGCGCGCCCGAGTAGGTCTTCAAAAGCGCGTTGTAGAACGTGTTGACGAAGCGCTTCTGCTGGTCAGGGGTCGCCTCGCGCCAGTGCTGGGCCAGCACCTTCTGCGCGGCGTACTCGGTATCGAAGTGCGGCAGCAGGATCTGGTTGACCAGCGGGATGACGGCTGACGGATCCTTGCGGATCTCGCCGCGGTTCTTGTCGAGCGCCGCCAGCATGTCATTGGCGACCTTGGTCATCAGCTCCTGGGGATTGACCTCGGCCGCCGGCTCCGCTGCCGGCACGCGGCCCGGAAGCAGTGCCACGGCCAGTGCCAGCGTCGTGAGCATTGCGGGGAAAAGACGGCGCCCGGCGCCGGCGAGGGACTTCGTCATGGCTGCTTCACTCCACCGGCGGGCGCCGCGTCGGCCGTCGGCGCGCCTGCGCCGTCCAGCTTCTTCGTCGCGTCGTCGCTTGCCTTGTTGAACAGGAATTTACTGATCAGATTCTCGAGAACTACCGCCGACTGCGTGAACTCGATCCGGTTGCCGTCCTTGTAGTAGCTGTCGGCCCCGCCGGGGGTGACACCGATATACTGGCCGCCGAGCAGTCCCGCCGTATAGATCGCCGCGTCGCTGTCATCCGGGATCTTGTCGAACTTCGGGAAGATCCGCAGGCGCACGACGGCCTTGTAGTCGGTCTGGTCGAGGTCTATGGCCTCGACCCGGCCGATCGTGACGCCGCCCATCGCTATCTTGGCGCCGACCTTCAGCCCGCCGATATTCTGAAACTTCGCCGACAGGCGATAACCCGGGTTG
>CAIMCI010000212.1 GCA_903839465.1 uncultured Pseudomonadota bacterium | reverse complement strand
GTCACGGGCCTCACGAGCACCGTCGTGCTCGACCCGAAGCAGCGCGGTTCCGGTGGCAAGGACCTGCGCCCGGTCGTGCGCCTGACCAATGCGAAGGGCAAGGAAGTGACCTTCGCGAACACCGACATCCCGGCGATCTACGCGCTGCCCTCGGGCGCGCTGGTGAACATGACCGACGGCGCCCAGGTGTCGGTCGGCGACGTCATCGCGCGCATCCCGCAGGAATCCTCCAAGACCCGCGACATCACCGGCGGCCTGCCGCGCGTCGCGGACCTGTTCGAGGCCCGCAAGCCCAAGGACCCGGCGATTCTGGCGGAGCGCTCGGGCACGGTCTCGTTCGGCAAGGAGACCAAGGGCAAGCGTCGCCTCGTGATCACGCCGGAGAGCGGTGACAAGTACGAGGAGTTGATCCCGAAGTGGCGGCATCTGAACGTGTTCGAGGGCGAGTCCGTCGAGAAGGGTGAGGTCATCGCCGACGGTGAGCCCAACCCGCACGACATCCTCCGCCTCCAAGGCTCGGAGTCGCTGGCGAACTACCTCGTCCGCGAGATCCAGGACGTGTATCGCCTGCAGGGCGTGAAGATCAACGACAAGCACATCGAGGTGATCATTCGCCAGATGCTGCGCAAGGTCGAGGTCGTCGACGCCGGCGAGACGGGTCTCCTGCGTGGCGAGCAGCTCGACCGCTCGCGCGTCATCGGCCAGAACGTCGTTGCCGAGGCGGCCGGCAAGCAGCCGGCGAAGATGGAGCCGCTGCTGCTCGGCATCACCAAGGCGTCGCTGGCCACCGAGTCGTTCATCTCGGCGGCCTCGTTCCAGGAAACGACCCGCGTGCTGACGGAAGCGGCGGTCCGGGGCCTCAAGGACGACCTGCGCGGCCTCAAGGAGAACGTCATTGTCGGCCGGCTCATCCCGGCGGGCACGGGCTTCGCCTACCATGCGGCGCGCCGTCGTCGTCCGGACGACGACGCGGGGCGCAGCTTCATGGACGTGGGTGGCGGCCTTGGCGACACCGACGAGCCGGCGGCGCACGACGAGCCGTCGACCGAGACGGCCGGCTGACGCGGTTCGACCGCGGGCCGGGTCACCGGCCCAAAGAAAAAGGGTGAGGCGGCAACGCCTCACCCTTTTTTGTTTTCCCGCGGCCCTCGACGCTGTCGTGTCAGGGGCTGCGCGCCGGGGAACCGGGCGTTACCGCCCGGCCCCGGCCATCCCGCATCAGTCCTCCAGGTTCACCGTCCAGACGCTGCGACCGTGCGTCGCCGCGTACAGGATGCGCGCCGACGGCGAGATCGCCAGGTGGTAGACCGCGGTGGTCGGCAGGTTCAGGCCGGCAACCTTCCAGCTGGTGCCGCGCGCGCCGCGCTTGAGCACGCCGAAATCGGTGCCGGCATAGAGCGTGCCGGTTGAATCGTCACGGACCAGCGCCGTCACCGGCATGTCGCCGATGTTGGAGCTGATGTCGACGACCGAGACCAGACCCTTGCCCGGTACCGCGCGCACCTCGTAGATGTGTCCCTTGGCGATCGGCGTGTACGCGCCGTAGCTCGTGAACGCGATCCACGCGTGGTTCGGGTCGCTCGGGTCGACGACAATGTCCGTAATGCTGCGACGGGGCAGCTTCGGGTTGTCGACGCGCTCGAAGGCCACCGACGTCGGGTCCGCCGCGTTCGCGTTGCGCGAGACGAAGACGCGGCCGCGCGTCGTCGCCGCCCACAGGGTCGAGGCGTCGGTTGCCGACCGCGAGACGGCGACGACGTTGCCGCCCGCGCGCAGGTCATCGCCGTAGGTCTTGCTGGGCAGCGCGCCGCCGAGCGGCTGCCAGTCGCCGCAGACGGCCTGGAAGTCACCGAAGTACTCGTTGCAGTGCTGCGCGAGGTACGCCGGGTCGCCGCCATCGTCCTGCGTCCGCCAGACGTGCTGGAGGCCCGCATACAGCGTGCCGGTCACGACCGGGTCGGCGATCGCCGGGATGTAGAACTGCGAGGCCTCGCCCGAACCGGCGATCGGGTCGCTGATCCAGGTCCAGCCGAGGGGATCCGCACCATTGAAATTGATGTCGATCTGCGGGCC
>CAIMCI010000211.1 GCA_903839465.1 uncultured Pseudomonadota bacterium | reverse complement strand
GGCTTGTTCGTGATGTAGCGGACCACGCCCGCCTCGGCGCCGCCGCCGAACAGGGTGCCCTGCGGGCCCTCGAGGACCTCGAGACGCTCCATGTCGACCATGTAGACGTCAAGGTTGCGGGCCGGGAAGGTCATCGCCTGGTCGTCGAGGTAGGTCGCAACGTTTGGGAACGGCGCCACGGCGGCGCTCGACTGGCCGCCGGCGAAACCGGCCGACAGGCCGCGCATGAAAATATTGCCCTGGCCAGGGCCGTTCGAACCGAAGGTGACGTTCGGCAGCAGCTTGATCACGTCATCAAACGTCTGCACGTTGAGCTGCTTGAGCTGGTCGCCGGTGATCGCCTGGATCGTGATCGGCACGTCCTGGATCGACTCGCTGCGGCGCTGGGCCGTCACGACGATCTCTTCCAGACCGAGGGAGGGGGCTGCCGCTTCGGCGGCCAGCGCTGCACCCGCGTGTGTGCTCAGCGCCGCGAGGATCGCGACCGTCAGCTTATGGTTCGATTTCAAGGCTCTCTCCCTGTTGTAAATTTACTACGATTTTCCCTGTAGCCCCGCCGGCCCGGGCCGTGGTGGCGACAGGAACCGTAACAATTCCCGCCCACCTGTTATAAAACAGTCAGTTGGCGGATTCCAGACCTGTCATGGACAATTGGTGCGCCACGCGCTCCCGCAGCTATGTCGCAACATATCATCCAACCGCCGGCATGCTCCTATCCTTGCGTTGCAGGGATGTGACAAATGGTGAGTTTGCGGGTTTCGGCTACGGCGTTTTGGTGCGGCGCGTCGGGCGGCGCACGGAGGCGGCTGTGCGGCAGGTCTGGTCGCTGCTAGCGTAGCGCCGTCGCGGCGACACGATAGATTAAGGAGTGCCATGTCGATCAGCGATGAGATCGTGGCGTTATTCGAACGGGCGGGGCACGGCGCCTACTACGGCGAGCCGGTGTCGGTGGTCGAACACGGCCTGCAGGCGGCGCATTTCGCGGTCGAGGACGGTGCCGGCGAGGCGCTCGTCGTGGCATCGCTCCTGCATGACATCGGCCACCTGCTGAACGGGGCGCCCGAGGACATCGCCGAGTGGCACGAGGACGCCCGCCATGAAGTGGTTGGCAGCCAGTGGCTCGCCCGGCACTTAGGGCCCGCCGTCTGCGACCCGGTCCGGCTGCACGTCCCGGCCAAGCGCTACCTGTGCGCGACGGCCGACACCTACCTGCGGGCCCTCAGTCCGGCCTCCGTGATCACCCTCAACCTGCAGGGCGGGCCGATGTCGGATGCCGAGGCGGCGGCGTTCCGGCGCGAACCGTACTTCCGGGACGCCGTGCGGCTGCGCCTTTTCGACGATCGCGGCAAGGTCGCCGGACTCGTCACGGCGACGCTGGACGACTACCGGCCGATGATCGATCGCCTCGCAACGCCGTCCTGACGTCGCACGGGCGCGCCCCCGGTACCCCGCGTCAGAGGGCTTCGAGCGCGGTGACGAGATCGGCGACGCTGTCGATCACGAGATCCGCCCCGGCGGCCGTGAGCGCGGCGCGCGAGGTGGCGATCCGGGCCGCACGATCGGCGGCCGGCAGCGCGGCGAGCTCCTCCGCCGAGAGGCCGACCCCGTTACCCGAGGCGGCGACACCCACGGTGAAGCAGCCGGCGGCGCGGCCCTCGGCGACCCCGACGGTGGCATCGTCCACCTTGATGACGCGGCTGAGCGGCCAGACGCCGAGCTCGGCGCAGGCCTTGTAGATCATGAGC
>CAIMCI010000210.1 GCA_903839465.1 uncultured Pseudomonadota bacterium | reverse complement strand
CTTTCACTCCCACTCAATTGTCTCCGGCACTCATAAGCGATTGACTTCTAAACACATTCTCCGCCTCGAGCAACAACTTACCGTCAGTTTTACCGACAATCAATGTCGCTTGAAGGCGATAGATCCCGATAGACCACGAATGACGCGATGATCGTGTCTTCATCGTGATGCATCGGCCGACAATCCGGCGCGGCCGCCCTTTACGTGTTGCGCAACTTCGCGAAGTTGCGCCGCCGCGAGATCCTGCACTTTGGACTCCATGCGCCGGTATCCCGCCACCAGCTGCCTACCGAATTCGGTAACCTCCGTTCCACCGCCTCGTCTACCCCCCGTGCTAGCTGTCGCAACGGGCTGATCGAATCCACGGTTCATGGCTGCCAGCAGCTGCCACGCTCGCCGATAGCTCATGGTCATTTCGCGCGCGGCCTGGGACAGCGAACCGGTGCGCATAATGTGCTCAAGCAGTTCGACCTTACCGATCCCGACAAACAGGCGTTGATTGAAGTGCACCCGCACGCGAACCGTCGGAGCGCTTGCTGCCTTCATAGAGGACCGCGTCCTCACTTGATCGAGCCCTTCGTCTCAGGCGCCCGAGTGATCGCTACCCGCACGCTGGCGCTGCTTGCGCCGCTCAACTGAAGCACAAAATGCTGCGCAATCTGGAACTCGTAGGCGATGATCTTGCGCGGTGCGTTGCAGCCGTGCGCGCCCTGAAAATCCCTGGAGGCGACCAGCTGGCCGCTCGACACAACATCAATCCAGGCGGGAACATCCAACGACACCCGATACGTGCCGGGCGACGCAATGTCGAATACCGCAAGGCCGGCGTACGCTCCGTCGCCCAGGACCTTCTTGCCGGGCACCGCAACGAATTCGACCTCAGTCTGGGGACTGAGCTGCACGTTATACAAGTGATCCAGAAGAAGTGGCACCGCAGTGTCATGACCCTTTCCCGACACGGCCGGCAACCCGGTCGATCCAAAGAGTGCGCGCTCCTGGTGTACGTCCCAACTAAAGTCACTACAGGGCTCTGCCGCACCCGCCAACGGCGACACAAGGATGCCGCTGACCACGACTACCCATACTGCACTTTGACAACTTCTCACGATGGCGCTCCAACCTTACGTGCACCATTTCACTATACCCTAAGCACCCCACATCTCAGTGCGACGTACAACTCTATAGCCTCGAACACGCCAGAGCCTCGACAGCTGCGTGACGCACCGACGGCTACGCATGCCGCACTCGGTCAGGCACACAATCGCCTAGTTGTGCAGACCGATTAGCGAACACGGATGCGCTAAAACCGTGCGCGCATCGTCACTCCCACCATGCGCGGATCCGACGGCGTGCCGACGATGAGGCCGGAATTTCCTGCCTGTATCGTCAAGTTCTGCATGTAGTTGCGGTTCAACAGATTTCGCGCCCACACGGAAGCCTCCCAATGCCTGCTGGCCCTGAATCCCAGGCTTGCATTGACAAGCGTGTACGCATCGATCACGGCGTATTTCGAGTCCGACGAATCACCGTACATGCGACCGCGCGACGTAGCGTCAGCCCGGATAAACGTTTCGCCGTGCAAGCGACCGAGATGGGTCGGCCTGGCGTATTCCGCACCTGCCGAGATCACGGAACGTGGCGTGGCGGTGATCGGTCGGCCACTCAAGTCGCACACCGTGGTCGTCGAACCGATTAACTCGAGCGGGCATGGGCCATTCTTGTACGACACATATTTGCCGTCGGTCCAGGCTGCCGACACATTACCCGTGAGGTGCGACGTCACCCGAAATGAGGCGTCGAGTTCGATGCCTTTCACCTCCACCTTCTCGATGTTGGCAAGGTAGCCGCGCAACGCCCCGGGGCCCGTGTCGACGACGTTGGTTTGGAAGTCCCGCACAATGGTGTCGTAGACGTCGAGATTCAGGAACAGGCGATGGTCAAACAGTCGCGTCTTCACGCCAATCTCAGTCGTCGTGTTCTTCTCCGGCTTGATGACGGCGGTACTGAGCGCCGGCAGATTTGCCGGATTCAGCGGCAACCCCGACATGTTGATGCCGCCGGATTTACTGCCTTTGGAATAATTGACGTAGGTCAATACGGCATCGCTCCAGTCGTAGGTCAGGCTGACCCTGCCGGTGGGGCTACCGTCGTTTACGGTTGCCGAATAGGACTGCGGGCGCAGGATTGACAGCTGAGCGTTGATCAACGCCGGGTCCGTCGTTGCGAGCCCCCCATACACGGTCGACGCGTAGCGCCCCTGCTTATTCTCATCGGTGTAGCGTAGGCCGCCCGTCAAGGAGAGTTTATTCGTCGCGTGCCACGTCAACTCGCCGAACGCCGCATAGCTGTCAGAGTGAAAGCGCGTGTGCCCATCGGTGCCGTAGCCGTCGAGCAGGTTGTAGGGGTATCTGGGTGTCGGACCCAGCAGCCAGTAGGTCGCCACCGGGCCATATTGGGTGATTGGCTCACCGGTAATCGTCTGCGCGAACCAATACAGTCCAGCCACGTAGTCGATCGTACGTTGGCCGTTTGAAACGATCCGGAACTCCTGGCTGTACTGATCCTGCCGGGAAGGAATGTGCTGCAGCGTCTGAATCGACAGGCTGGTGTAGTCGCGGTCATTCGCCGCATCCCAGTTCCACCATCGCCAGGCGCTGACCGACGTGAGCGTCGCCGGACCCAGATCCCAATCCGCGATCGCCGACACGCCGCCTTCGTTCGTCGCCACCTTCAAGGGCGCATCGATGTTCGTCAACCGATCATAGGGATTGGTGCTGGGCGATACGTACCCGAAGCCGCCGGCCAGGGCCGGAAACTGTCGCCCCGTGGGCTTCAGCGTGGTCCCGACCCCGAAAAACACCTGCGTACAGCAGGTGCTGTCGAATGAGCTGAAGTCAGTGATCAATCGAACCCGAACCGTCTCGGTCGGCGTAAAGAGGAACTGGCCGCGGACCGCGACCGTGCCGATGTTGTTGTCGTACCCTCCCGTGGTCACATTGCGAATGACACCGTCTCGGCCGGTCGTCACGACCGAGATACGCCCCGCCACAGAATCCGCCAGTAGCGGCCCCGACAAATAGCCTTTGACCTGGTAATAACCATAGTCGCCGCCTGACAGCTCCGCCTCGCCCTCTCGCTTGAAGGTCGGCGCTTTGCTCGTCACGTTGATGGCACCCGCGGTGGTATTCTTCCCGAACACCGTGCCCTGCGGTCCTCGCAGGACCTCGACGCGGTCCAGGTCCACGAAGTCAAATGCCGCGCTCGCCGGCCGGCCGTGATAAACCTGATCGATGTAGAAGCCCACACCCGGTTCGAGGCCGTCGTTCGACTGTGCGATGGCGACGACGCTGCTGCCGAGGCCGCGAATCGTGAACGATGTGTTGCGCGGATTCGGCGAGGTGTAATTCAGGCTCGGAACCAGTTGAGTGAGCGCCGATATGCTGTTCGTTGCCGTGCGCTCAAGCTGCGTCGAATCAACGACCGACAGTGAAATAGGCACGGTCTGCGCATCTTCCGGCCGACGGCGCGCAGTGACGATGATGCTGTCGAGCGCCGTGCCCTGCTGGTCGGTGGCGCCGACCGATACGCTTTGAGCACTGGCGGGTGGGGCACAAATGCCAGACACCGTGCCGGCGACCAGCGCACAGCACAGCGATTGAAGTTGATTGATTCTCATGTTTCCCCAACTGCCGCTGCCATCCATCGACCGCGCGGCAAACTCCCTGTTTTTCAACTCGTTATATACGACCGTACATATCGTCGGCGAAAACGGCAACCGGCGCAACCACCGTGTCGCGCTGCCGACGCACCCACGCCGCCCTAGCGCATTTCAAAAGTGACTCCCACCTTCACATCCATCACCCGGGGAGGCTTTTCGAATGGCTCACTGGCGCGAGCCGCCTGCAGCGCACTCGCATCCAGATCGTCGTAACCGCTGCTTTCGACGATCGACAAGGAACCGGCTCCGATCCCACCGCTGGCCGTGATCGTAAAGCCCACGACCGGTGTTCCTTCGTGGCCGTTCTTCTCGGCATCTGCCGGATAGATCAGGTTCGTCTGCAGCTTCCTGCGGATCCTGCGCAGGTAGTGCTTCAACTGGTCGAGATCCCGGGCCGCATCATTCAAAGTCTGCTGAGCTTGCAGTGCGCCCGACGCACCCTGATCAGTCACAGCGCCGGAGGTGGCTGCGGCTCCGACGGTCAATTCATCAGGCCGCGCCGGGCCGCCCACTGTGAGTGGCTGGGGTGAAACCACGGGTCCGGCGATCTCGTCGAACTTGTGCTGCTGGCGCTGCTCCGGCCGCGGCAGCGCCTTACGAATCGGCACCGGCGGCGAGGCGGTGACAGCGGCGGGTGCACGCTGCTCCGTCTGACGATCGGCAAGCATTCCATACAGTTCCACGAGCAGCTTCTGCGTTGAGGCCCTTGCATCGGGTTGCAATTGCCACACGATGAACGGCAGCAGCAGGCCGCCGTGCAACAAGATGGAGACGACGACTGCGCGTGCCGGGGTCTTTCGCGTATCGTATGCCAACATGCCATTGATCATGCCGGCCCCGTCAATGAGACTCGGTCTGAACGGCCACCTTTGTGAAATTCAACTGCTTCAGAATGTCGACGACGTCGACGAATCGCTGCAGCGAGACTTCCTTGTCGGCACGAATCAGGAACGGCGTCTCGCGCGCGACTGATGCTAGGTCGGCCTTCAGCGCCGCAGCGGTCTCGGGCTTGCCGTTGAAATGAATGACGCCATCCACGGTGACCTCGATCACGCGAGACTCCTGAACCTCATGTGCGCTCTGGGCGGCTTTGGGCAGATGGACCGGGATGCGGCCACTTGCGATGAAGGTGGATGTCGTCAGGACGATCGTCAACAACACCAGCATGACATCGACAAACGGAATGACATTAATCGTATCGAATGGACGTTCATCCATGCGCGATTTCCCACTTCAGCATCAGAACCTTCGCCCGGCGCAACAGAGCGTTGTAGATCACGACCGCCACCATCGCGACGACCAAACCGGCCGCCGTGGCCTTAAGGGCCAGCGCGAGACCCGTCATGATCTTGCCTGCATCCAGAGAGGAATCGATTCCCATCCTGTAGAACGTCAGCATCACGCCCAATACGGTTCCCAGCAGTCCGAGAAACGGTGCATTGCTGGCCACCGAACCGATCACCATCAACCGGGCGGTCAACACGAGTTCCAGCGACTTGATGTCAGAGTAATCCGTGACTTTGACACTGCGGTAGAACGCGACCCTCTCCAGACCGACGGCGACGACGATGACGCTGAGAAGCAGCAGCGAACCGATGACCCCATAGTCGATGACGCCCGAAAGCCATTCCATCTTCACGCCGTGTACCTAATATCGGCCGCCCAATAGGGCGAGGACCTTAAACCGGTGGTTGTAAGCACTGGTCTCACTTTGGGAGCCGGTGGTCTCAATTAAGTCCAACCTGCCAAAGAAATACCGATGCGACACGGCATAGGCCAGACCTACATCGCTGATCGCGACCCTTCCAATCATCGTATACGCGCCATTCTGGGGCGCGACGGCCGCGTAGTCGGCGACCAACGACAGGGATTGCGAAAGCTGCTTTCCGGGCGACAGAGCGTATTTCAGCTCTGCATTGACGAGATAGCCGTTATCTCCGATCACGCCGTCCGGATACGCTTTGATCGCGCTCGCCCCCGAGATGCTCAATTGTTCGCTGCCATCCAGGTTCTTGCGCAAGGACTTCTGCGCACGTACATTGCCGGCCAGCGACCAACGTTGGTTGAACGCCAGGACTTCTGATAACGCAGCGCCCGCTTTCGAATAATCGCCCTCCGTATCCGCGCCGGCCCAATTCAGGGATCGCTGCGTCGGATCATCGAACTGCAGGCGCCCGAAAGTCACGCTGCCGCTAATGTTGGTATACGAGTTGAGTCCGAACAGCGTCCCATAGTGCTCTTCCTGCACGCTCATCGTACCGACTCGTGTCCGCTTCGCGATCGAGGTCGCGGTTGCCGCCACGTCATCATGTAGGCGCCGGCTGGCGAAGTTCAGCGACAAATAGAGGCTATCGGAGCGGCCGCGGGCGGCTGTGAACAGCAAGGTCCCCTCAGCCGACATTGCCGCCCCGTTGGCACTGAGCGCCGCATAGCCATCGCCGAGCACGTAGGTGGTCTTCGATACCGCCACTTCGCCGCGAAGTCCGCTGACAAACAGCGGAATGTCGTAGGCCGCGCGGCCGTTCTGCAATCCGGCGCCATTCGTGGTTATCCCGCCGATCATGAGCTTGTCGCCGAAGCCAGTCGGACTGTTGATGTCCAGCCCGGCGCTCAGGCGATTCTTGCCGGTCAGCGGCGAACCGTAATTGTCCGCGCTGACGTACCCGCCCAGGCGATTGGCGGCGGGCGTCTCGACGATGAAGTCGGACGTACCCTGCGTCTCGCCGCGCTCGATGCTGACGACGGGCATGCGCGCGCCAGGCAGGTCGTTGACCGACAACATGGCCTGCTCCAGCCCTTCCTTCGTGACCTGGACCGGAAAATCCTTGATTTCATCGAAGATGCCCTGCAAGACCGAGTCCCGGACCAGCGAATGGTTCTTCATCACGAACTTGCCGTACTGGCCCGCAATCACCGTGATCACCAGCACGCCATTTTGGATCTCCTGTTTCGCCACGTAGGCGCGGGCCACCAGGTAACCCTGTTGCCGCAGCAAGGCCGTGACGCGGTTGGCGACGCGTCCTATCTCGGCTATCGTCAATTCCCGATTTCGATACGGATTGAGAACGCCTGAAAGAGCCTTCGCGTCGAGAAAATCCGCTCCGTCTACCTGAACATCGCGGACAAGGATCTTGCGGCCGTCTGCCCCACCAGGCGCAAGCTCGTCGGATTGCTGAATGACCGGCACGGGCGGCCGTTCCGGGGTGACGGGCGGCTTTGAGGCATTGGCGTCCTTGACCGCGTCCGCGCTGTTGTAGATCGGTGGCGGCGGCGGCTCCACGGCGTGCGCCATTGGGGTGGCCAGCAGCAGCGCGCCCAAGGCTGCCGCGCCGGCGCGCGGCAGGTATCGGTCGCGGACGATCACGGTTTCTTGCTCTTGTCCCGAAGGTCGTAGCGCACGCCATCCACGGTGATGCTGTCGATGTCGGCGTTGTAGGCCGCAGCGTCCCCGACGAAAATGTGGCTGTCGACGTTCGATTCTGCCGTGGCGGCGAAAATCCCGGCCGAGGGAGGCGGCGACCTTTCGATAAAAGGCGTCACAAGACTGTCGGCGTGAAGGTTCGCATTGGCCGTCTGCGCATGCTGCTGCGCCGGTACATCGGTGTAATTGCTGTCCGTGACCGTTCCCGTTTCAAAACCAACCAGGCCGCCTATGCTGGTGCCGTGGCCACCGACGGAGCCAGTGGCCGACGATCCGCTGATGGTGCCCGCATTGTTGCCGACAAGCGCCCCGCCGTCTCCGGACTGGTCGTACTGGTTGCCCAGGGCCGTGACGTTGCCGCTGGCTCTCGCATTGACGAGCGTATCGCCATTCAGCCCGGCAAACCCCCCGACGTCCCACCCGCCGGTCACATTTCCACTGGCGGTTGAATTGCTGATCGTTCCCAATTGGTTGGCCCCGACCAGGCCACCCAACTCCGTGGTCAATCGGCCACCGTTGAGATTGCCGGTCGCGGTGAGTCCGTCAATCGTGCCGAATAGATTCAAACCAACACCACCGCCGACGACCCAGACCGATCCCACCATCGAGATGTTGCCGCTCGCCGTTGAATTCGTGATGACCCCTCCGGTACCAAGCAACGAGTCGTTACTACCCGCGAGACCTCCGACATTGGAAATAACGGCAAACCCGCTTGAGTTGTAGTTCGTTGCCTGAAGATTCATGTTGACGTTCGCCGCCGATGCTTGAATGGTGCCGTCCGTGTTTTCCCCGACCAGGCCCCCGTAGAACTGCCCGGGCACCATCGTATTGGTCCAGGTCACGTTCATCGTGCCACTGGCTGTCGAACTGCTGATCAGGCCGCCCGAGTTCCCCGTGCCGTTGCTGCCGAAATTCCATCCAACTAATCCGCCGACGTACGCGCTGTTCGTGACCGTAATATCTTCAAAAGCGTGGGAGTTGATGATATTCCCGTAGTTGATGCCCACCAGCCCGCCAATGTTGCCGCTAAAGATCAGGCCGCCATCGGGCACTTCGACTCCCGCCGCATAGATCGATCCTCGCGCCGAAGAGTTGGTAATCAAACCGGTTGTCGGATCGCCGGTCGAGAAGTTACTTCCCACCAATCCACCGACGCTGTTCGAAGGAGAAGTGTCATTTCCCGATGTGATCGCGATGACCGTATGCGAATTGTCGATTGTGCCTTCGATGTTGGTGGCGACGAGTCCGCCGACGCCGTACGTGCCGAACAATGTGCCGCCATTCACATAGGTATTGGAGATCGACCCGTAGTTGTTCGTCGTGAGCCCGGCGGCGGAACCACCGCCGGCGATATTGACGTTGACGAGGCCGATATCGCGGAGGCGGTCCGCTGAGGTCTGGCCAAAGTTGCCGATCAGCGTGGCGTTCTCGGCGTTGTTATATTGGTTCAGAGTCAAGGCCGACACCGTAAGGTTACTAATACTGTGACCGAGGCCCGCCAGCGTGCCGTTCAACGTGTTGACGACGGCGTATGGGTATACGGTGCCCGACGCGTCGAGATTCTGGGCAATCGCGAAAAAGCCGGTCGCCGGCGTAAATTCGAGCGTACCGGTGTCGGGGCTCAGTATGATGTTGCCGCTCGCATCGAGGATCGGCGGGCTGATGGCGGCGAGTTGCGCCACGCTGTGAATCAATGTGTAGCCTTGGCCGTTGATATTCAGGGTTGCGTTGGCACCTTCCAGCGTGATCGCCGCCGGGCCAATGACAAGAGTTCCGTCCTTGTTCGTCGTCACGTTGTTGATGAAGTAGTCGGTGTTCGCGGCGGCGGTCCCTGTGACGGCGAACCCACCGTAGTTCATCGACAAGGCCGCGTGCCCGCCGCTCAAGG
This sequence comes from uncultured Pseudomonadota bacterium, assembly GCA_903839465.1. Lineage (GTDB taxonomy): Bacteria > Pseudomonadota > Gammaproteobacteria > Steroidobacterales > Steroidobacteraceae > CAIKMS01. The sequence continues at coordinate 8,078 of CAIMCI010000210.1, read as the reverse complement.
CGATGGCTTGACCGATATTGACGTTGTTGCCCGCATTCAACGTGAGGCCAGCGAGATCGCCTGTTGCCGAGATCGGTGCGCTGACGTTGATGTCGTTGGTGGCGTTCAGCGCCAGCGTCGTGCTAGCCGACCAGCTGACCGCGCCGGTGACGTCGAGGTTCCCGTTTGATCCGCTGCCCTGTGTCGAGGAAACGGTCACATTGTTGTCGCCGAGCATTTTCCCGAGCTGGTCGGCGCTGATGTCGCCGCCGGCGCCGATCGTCAGGCCGTCCGGGTCGATCAACCAGGTGCCGGTCCTACCGGAACGCGCCTGGGTCGTTATCACGGCGCCGTCGACAACCTTGACGTGGTTGCCGCTGGTTTCGATGGAGCCGCCGGCGCCATTTCTTGGCGCAGACGCATCGAGCGTACCCGCCACGTTGACAGTCCCACCCTGCGCGCTCAGCGCAATCGTGCCCTGCAGATCGTCGATGCTCCTTGCCTGAACCAGGCCGCTGTTGTTGACCTGGGCAGAAAGCAGGTCTTCCGCGGCCTTTGCGGTCAGAATGACCCGTCCGCCATCGGCATAAATCGCCTGCCGGTTTTCGACGAGCGCCTTTAACGTGCCCTCGTCGACGGCGATCCCGAGCAATGAATCGCCGCCAAGGTTCAGCGTAATCTTTGCGCCGCTGGCGAGAGTCACCGTGCCTCGTTCGGCGATAATCGTGCCCTGGTTCGACACAGTATCGGCAAGTAGCCCGACGTAGCCGCCGTCCCGAGCGACCAGATCACCCTGGTTGATCACTGCCGCATGCGGACCTCGGCCTACGAAGACATAGTTGCCGGCATTGAAATCCGCATCCGACAGACCCAGCGTGCTTGCCACGAAGCCGGCGGTATTGACGCTCGAACCCTTGGTAAACAACACCCCGGCCGAATTGATCAGGAATACCTGGCCGGTCGCATTTAACCCCCCCTGGAAAATGGTCGCTTCGTTGCCGATGACGCGATTTAGCGTGATTGCGAAAGCATTCGGCTGGTTGAAATTGACGGTTTCGGTCGGACTCGTGCCAAAGCTCTGCCAATTGATGGCGGCCTTTTCGGTCGTCTGTGTGACATTAGTGATGCCCGCCGACTGACCGATGCTCGCATTGCCGCTTGTGACCACTCCTCCTTGCGGGCCTGCAAAAAGCGACCCTGGCCATAATAAGACGGCCCCAGCAACAAAGGCGCCGCTACGCGTGCCATATTCCGAGCCGCCCGAGTGGATCCGCCGCATTCTAGTTATTCCCTTGATTCAGTAGGGCCAAACGCGCAGCCAGGACTCGCCACACGTCCAGGACCAGCTCCCCCACAGTCGCTATTTTCCGCTGTATACAACGAAGATGCAATCGAGTCGTTTGGCATGGCTAGCGCCACGGCTCGGCCCGTTGAAGTTTGATTGCATCCGAGGACGTTGTGCCGAAGCTTTGCCGTGGCGCAGACGGACCGGTGATCCGAGCGCCTCATAGCGAAGCCCATTTTGCATCCGTCCATTGACAGCGATCCGGTCGAGTCGGACATTGCGCCCGGTTTGTCATCGGCCGCGGACCCATTTCAAAGGACTCGCCCGACTGTTGACGGGCCACTCGAGGCACGTGGCGCTGCGGAATAGCCCGCTGACTAGATTGAACTCCACATTTTTCCTATACCGTAATCGATATGTTCGGTAGGATATAACGCGGACCCGGATCGGGATGGTAGCCCTGAGGCATTTTTTTCCTGCTGATAAACAAGACCTGCTCTATACCTGGCCCACTGCGCCGGGCAATAGGGCCTCACGAAGTCATAGGGAGCGCATTCGATGCTATTGAAGGTACACAAACACTTTGCGATCGCCACGGCCGCACTGGCAATCGCACTCTCGTGCCCCAGCGCACGGGCGACAAATATTAGGGTAGCGGTCACGCCAACGGCGGCCAACGCGATTGCGGACGTCGTATCGGACTTCATCCTCGCGAACCCGACTTACACCGTTACACTCATAAGTCAGTCTGACTCGATTTCCAATGATGCAATTGTTGCGGGTGGGTCGGGCTACGATCTCCTCCTCGCGCAGTCCGCTCTTGTTCCCGTGGTCCTGAAGCTTCGTTACCCGAGCCTCCTTGCAGGGGATCCGTTCCCCTACGCGGTCGACACGCTCGTTCTGTATTCGACGACTGTCGACATTTCGAACGGTGCGCCGCTGACGTTGGCGCCATTTGCAGTGCCGGATCCGTCGACCTTGGATCCGTATGGGCTCGCCACGGTCGAAGTGCTGCGGCTTCGGTACCTGGCTGCTTCGAGGAAGGGATTGCCGATTCTCACGTCCGACAGCGGGTCCTCGTATGCTTCGGTTGAATACCTGGGCACGACGTATGGTTTCACCGGAAAGTCGCAGATTTGCACCGCGGTAACCGGTGTCGAGGAATTTGAGCCCGGCAGCTTTCATCACGAGTATGTGTTTGCACGTGACTACTTCACACCAATTGTTCTCGCCGGCGTAAAGCTTGCCAATACGCGCGATGCAACGCAGGAGACCGAACTGATCGACTTCGTCAACTTCCTAGCCGCGGCCGGCGGGACGACCCTCCAGCAGCATTGCTACAAGCTGCCTGGCGCCGCGACGTCCCTGGCGCTGCCAAAGTGAGCCGGCGGAACGTACGGTCATAGTTCGTTCCGCTGCGCCGCTCGTCTCAGACCAGTCAAGATCCGCTCAAGAGGAATGTCTCATGTCAATCAATAAATTCAAGACCGCAGCGTTGTCCGTCGTCGCGGCCTCGGTGCTGTCGAGTCCCGCTACGCAGGCCGCGACCACCATCAATGTGGCGGTAGCGGCTAACTTCACTGCAACCATCACCCAACTCATCTCAACATTCAAACTGCTTTACCCAGGCACCGACGTGAAGTTCACGTCGGACTCGTCCGCAAATCTTCAGGCCGCGATCATCAACAAGACGGCCACCTATGATCTCTTCCTGTCGGCCGACAAGGCGCGACCGCAGACGCTGGCGACGACCTATCCGACGCTGATCGTCGGCTCGCCGTTTCTGTACGCGGTCGGCGAACTGGAGCTGTGGTCGCCCACGTTCAACATCAGCGGGGGGCTCGCAAACCCCATTCCGGTTCCGATTGTCCTAGCCGATCCCAACAAGGCACCGTACGGGACCGCGGCCGCACAGGTTCTTAGCACGTCACCCTGGTCGATTCCTTGGGTGCCCGGTGCAGCTTATCCGCCGGCGGGTACCGCGAACGTCTTTACGAAGCCGAATATCAGTTTGACCTATTCAGCGGTTAAGAGCGGCGCCTATGCTTATGGCTTTATCGCCCAGTCGTCGATCTGCAAGCTCGTCGGCGGCGTCAAGACGTTTAGCTCAGGATTTCACCACTCTTACCCGTTTACAGACGCGACGCATCCGCATGCCGAGATCGCGCAGTACGCGATCAAGGTTGCGAATTCAGCTCGGACTGCCGCCCAGGAAACGGAGCTGACCAACTTCATCAACTTTCTGACCACCAATACGACCGGGAAGACAATCGTCAAGTCGTACTGCTATTCGCTGGCGCTCTAGTCCATCAGCGGAGGGCGCCGCCGGTACACAATAGCCGGCGGCGCCCGATCCCCACCAGCTAACCCTTGCGCTATCGTGCAGGCGGTGCCGCGCAAGACGGAGAAATGCACCGTGCGCAATGGCTATAGGCAGTGAGTATTTGCCAGTTTTGCCCCCAGATTCACTGTACCCATCGCCGCTCACAGGTGGCAAAATAGGTAAGCGCCCTGGTCTGGTCACTCCCACTCAATAGTCGCCGGCGGCTTGCCTGAAATGTCGTACACGACCCGGGAGACACCGGCGACCTCGTTGACGATCCGCCGGGATACCAGACCCAGGAAATCGTACGGCAGACGCGCCCAGGTGGCCGTCATGAAGTCGATGGTTTCCACGGCCCGCAGCGCAATGACCCACTCGTAGCGGCGCCCGTCGCCCATGACCGCGACCGAACGAACCGGCAGAAACACCGCAAACGCCTGACTGACGTGTTCGTAAAGATCGTGTCGACGAAGCTCCTCGATGAAGATCGCATCGGCACGACGGAGAAGATCGGCCGCGTCGCGGTAGACGGGTCCGAGTATGCGAACCGCAAGGCCGGGCCCCGGAAACGGGTGACGGTAGACCATCTCGCGCGGCAGCCCTAGCTCGACACCGAGGCGGCGGACTTCGTCCTTGAAGAGCTCGCGCAGCGGCTCCAGGAGCTTGAGCTTCATGTGTTCAGGCAAGCCACCGACGTTGTGGTGCGACTTGATGACGTGCGCCTTGCCGGTCTTCGTACCCGCCGACTCGATGACATCGGGATAGATCGTGCCTTGGGCGAGGTAGCGTACGTCGCGGATCTTCGCGGCTTCGCGATCGAACACCTCGATGAAAAGCCGGCCGATGATCTTGCGCTTGGCCTCGGGATCGGGCTCCCCGGCGAGCGCCGCGAAGAACTCCGCCGAAGCATCGACCCGGATCACCTTGACGCCCATGTGCCGGGCGAAGGTGGCCATGACCTGGTCGGACTCGCCCTCGCGCAGGAGGCCATGATCGACAAAAACGCAGGTCAGCTGCTGACCGATCGCCCGGTGCAGCAGCGCCGCGACGACCGACGAATCGACCCCGCCGGAAAGCCCCAGCAGCACGTGGTCGGAGCCCACCGTCGTGCGCACCTTCTCGATGCTGTCGCGGATGATGTTCGACTCGTCCCAAAGCGCATCGCAGCCGCAGATCTCGCGCACGAAGCGCTCGAGAAGGCGCATGCCGGCCTTGGTGTGCGTCACCTCGGGATGGAACTGGACGCCATAGTAGTGGCGCGTTTCATCGGCCATCGCCGCGAGCGGCGCGGACGCGGTCGAGGCGATCAGCGTAAATCCCGGCGGCAGCTCCTCGACGCGGTCGCCGTGACTCATCCAGACGTCGAGTACGCGGTTGCCCTCACCCTCGCCCAGGCCATCGAGCAGCCGGGACGGCGCCACCAGTTCGACCTTGGCATAACCGAACTCGCGCTCCCCGTGCGCGGCAACTCGGCCGCCGAGCACGGCGGCCAGCGCCTGCATCCCGTAGCAGATACCGAGCACCGGCACGCCGGCGGTGCACACGGCCGAGGGCACCGTCGGCGCTCCTGATTCCATGACCGACTCCGGGCCACCCGAGAGGATGATGCCGCGGCCACCGAAGGCCGCGATGCGGGCCGGGTCCGTGTCCCACGGTTCGATTTCGCAATAGACACCGAGCTCCCGGACCCGGCGGGCGATCAGCTGCGTGAACTGCGAGCCGAAGTCGAGGATGAGAATGCGGTGGGCGTGGATGTCCGGTCGGTCGGCCGGAGTCGTCGAGGCACGGATTTCGCCCATCGTTCAGCTCACCCTGTAGTTCGGTGCTTCCTTGGTGATCGTCACGTCGTGGACGTGGCTCTCGCGGACGCCCGCATTCGTGATGCGCACGAATGACGGCCGGGTACGCAGCTCCTCGATGCTGTGGCTGCCGGTATAGCCCATGGCAGCCCGCAGGCCGCCGGCGAGCTGCGTGATGATCGCGAGCAGGCTGCCCTTATAGGGCACGCGCCCCTCGATGCCCTCGGGCACGAGCTTCTCGAGCTCGGTCGTCGTGTCCTGGAAGTAGCGGTCGGAGGAGCCGTGGCGCTGCGCCATGGCGCCGAGCGAACCCATGCCGCGGTAGGCCTTGTAGGAGGCGCCCTGGAAGAGCTCGACCGCGCCGGGCGATTCTTCGGTGCCGGCGAACAGCCCGCCAATCATCACCGTGTGCGCACCGGCCGCAAGGGCCTTGGCGAGGTCACCCGAGAAGCGGATACCGCCGTCGGCGATCAGCGGTACGCCGGAGGGCTTCAGTGCGGCCGCCACGTTCGCGACCGCGGAGATCTGCGGCACGCCGACGCCGGCGACGATACGCGTCGTGCAGATCGAACCCGGGCCAATGCCGACCTTGACGCCATCGGCACCGGCCGCGACGAGCGCGAGCGCGGCATCGGCCGTGACGATATTGCCGCCGATCACCGGCAGGTCCGGCCAGCGCTTCTTCAGGGCACTGACCATGTCGAGGACGCCCTTCGAGTGGCCGTGCGAGGTATCGACAACCACGACGTCGACGCCGGCATCGCGGAGCGCCGCGACGCGGTCGAGCGTGTCCGGTGAGGTGCCGACCGCCGCGCCGACGCGCAGCCGGCCGCTGCCGTCCTTGCACGCACGCGGGAATTCGGTGGCCTTCTGGAAGTCCTTGACCGTGATCATGCCCTTCAGGCGCCCGGCCGCATCGACGACCAGCACCTTCTCGATGCGATGCCGGTGCAGGAGCCCCAGCACCTCGTCCTTGGGCGCATTCTCGCGCACGGTGACGAGGCGCTCCTTCGGGGTCATGACCGAGCTCACCGGCGCATCGAAATGCAGCTCGAAGCGCAGGTCGCGGTGGGTGACGATGCCCTCGACCTCGCCGGAAGCCGTCACGACCGGCACGCCGGAAATGCCCTTGGCGCGCGTCAGCTCGATGACCTCGCGGATCGTCTTGTCGGGCGTCACCGTGATCGGGTCGGTGATCACGCCGCTCTCGAACTTCTTGACGCGCGAGACCTCGCGCGCCTGGCCATCGGCCGACATGTTCTTGTGCACGATGCCGATGCCGCCTTCCTGGGCGATGGTGATCGCGAGGCGCGCCTCGGTCACGGTATCCATGGCCGCCGACAGCAGCGGCAGGTTGAGGCGGATGTCGCGGGTCAGCTGGGTGGACAGGTCGACGTCGCGCGGCAGTACTTCGGAGTACGCGGGGACGAGGAGGACGTCGTCGAACGTGAGTGCTTCTTGAACGATTCGCATGGGCAGCCCTTTACCGCGGTTCCTGCGGCGAGGCCGACATACGGCGCACACGTCGGCTCCGCCGGGGGGAGCCTTGAAAAATGAATTGCGCATACTACCGGGCCGACGGGCCCGGGACAACCGCTTTGACGCCGGTCCGCGGCAGGCGGCTTCGAATACACTGGTCCCATGAGCTACCGCCCCCGATCCGCGCTGCCGCCCGCCCGCGCCGGCGCCCTGCCGTTCGGCGATCCGCCCGGTCGGCCGCCGGACCGGGAGGTCTACACGGTCACCCGGCTGAACCGGGCCGTGAAGGAACTCCTGGAGGCCGGGCTGCCCCTGATCGTGCTCGAGGCGGAAATCTCGAATCTGGTCCAGCACAGCTCGGGGCACTGGTATTTCTCGCTGAAGGACGAAGGCGCGCAGGTCCGCTGCGCGATGTTCCGCGCCGCCAACCAGCGGGTGCGCACGCCGATCCGCTCCGGTCTGCAGGTCCGGGTCCGGGCCCGGGTCGGTCTGTACGAGCCGCGTGGCGAGTTCCAGCTGGTCGTCGAGCAGATGGAGGAGGCCGGCGAAGGCGCGCTGCGCCGGCGCTTCGAGGAACTGAAGGCCAGGCTCGCCGCTGAGGGCCTGTTCGACGCCTCGCGCAAGCGGGTGCTGCCGCGCCTGCCACGCCGGATCGGCGTCATCACCTCGCCGTCGGGCGCCGCGCTGCGCGATATCCTCAAGGTGCTGGGCCGGCGTTTTCCGGCGATTCCGGTCCTGATCTACCCGGCAGCGGTGCAGGGTGCGGCGGCCGCCGCCGAGCTGACGGCGGCGCTGGATCTCGCGACCTCGCGGGCCGAGGTCGACGTCCTGATCGTCGCCCGTGGCGGCGGCTCGATCGAAGACCTCATGGCGTTCAACGACGAAGCCCTCGCACGGCGCCTTGCCGCGAGTCCGATCCCCGTCATCTCCGGGGTCGGCCATGAAACGGACTTCACGATCGCGGATTTTGTCGCCGACGTTCGCGCCCCGACGCCGTCCGGCGCCGCGGAACTCGCGGTTCCCGATCGCGGCGAGTGGCAGCGCGCACTCGGCGGCGGCGCACTCCGGCTCGCCGAGGCGGTGCTCCGTGGCCTCGGCCGCGGCCGGGAGGGGCTTGCGGGCCTCGAAGGACGCCTCGCGCGCCAGCACCCGGGCCTGCGCCTCGCGGCACGCGCGCAGCGCGTCGACGAGCTCGATGGCCGTCTGCGGCACG
>CAIMCI010000209.1 GCA_903839465.1 uncultured Pseudomonadota bacterium | reverse complement strand
TTAGCGCCGGCTACACCTCCGCCGACGACCGCTGGTCGGTGACGGCCTGGGTCCGCAACGCGGGCGACAAGCTCGTGACGGCGAACAACATCATCACCGCACCGCTGTACCTGAGCTCGCGGGTCGGGACGCTGATGCCGCCGCGGACCTTCGGCGTCACGGCGGGCGTGAAGTTCTGAGGCCTAAAGCCGGGAGCGCATCGCTCCCGGCGTCCGGGCGCTCTCCGCCGAGCGCGTCGTGACCTGCGTGCGGCTCCGTTCCAGGCGCCGCACCTGATTTAAAACCAGTGGGAGACGCTGACACGTGTGCAGACGCACGCGACGTCCGCGCTCAAGCGGGACAGTACGACGACGACTCCAGCGGCAGTTAAGTCGACCGGCGCAGACCACGCCGGCCTGACGCTCAGCGTCCCGCCATCCTCGCGAGGAAGGCCGCGACCCGTTCACGGAACTCCGGCATGGTGGCGAGCATCGCCTGCTGGCGGTCCTCGACCTCCACCGCAGCCTCGAGGCTTCCGGCGCTAAGCGCCGACTGCAGGCCCTGTTTCGTGAGGCCCAAGGCAAGAGGCGCGGCCCGCAGGAGCTCCTCGACGAGCCGTGTCGCGGCGGGCTCGAGCGCCTCGGGCGCACAAACCTCGGACACGAGCCCAAGCGCAAGCGCCCGCTCCGGCGCCAGGAAACGGCCGGTCATCAGCAGCTCCGCCGCCACCGAGGCGCCGACCAGACGCGGCAGGTGATAGCTCACGCCGACGTCGCAGCCCGAGAGGCCAATCTGGATGAAGGCCGCGTTCATGCGGGCATCGGGCGTGGCGAGACGGATGTCGGCGGCGAGTGCGAGCGCGAAACCGCCACCCGAGGCCGTTCCCTGCAACAGGCAGACGATGGGCTGCGGGCAACGGCGCATCGCGACGATCAGCCGGCTCAAGGCCCGCTGCTCGGCATACACGGCCTCTCCGCTCATCGTCGCGAGACGCGGACCGATCTCCTTGAGATCAAGCCCGGCACAGAACGCACGGCCCTTCGCCCGCAGCACCACGACCCGCGCCGAGATGTCCCGCTCGAGGGCCGTGAAGTAGGCGTGCAGCTCCGCGACCATCACCGGGTTCATCGCATTCAGCGACTCCGGTCGGTTCAGCGTCAGCCAGTCGGCGGCGCCGCGCCGCTCAAGTTCCAAAGTGGTGTAGGTCGCTGTCATGTCGGGACCTCAGTGAGCGATCAGGATGCCGCCGTCGATCGGAATGATCGCGCCGGTGATGTAGCTGCCGGCACGCGAGCACAGAAACATCGCAAGCCCCGCGATGTCCTCAGGCGTACCGGCGCGGCCGAGCGGAATCGCATCGAGCAGCGCCTCGCGCGCCGTGTCGTTGCGCAGCACGAACTCGGTCATCTTCGACGGAAACAGCCCCGGTGCAATCGCGTTGACCAGGATGCCGGAACTTGCGAGCTCGCGCGCCATCACGCGGGTCAGCTGGTGGATCGCCGCTTTGCTGGCCGTGTACGAGTAGGCCTTCATGACCTCGGTGGTCTCGGCGTAGACGGATCCGATATTGATGATCCGACTGGGGGCCCCCGCGGCGGCGCCGGCGGCCAAGAGCGGCAGCAGACCCTGGGCGAGGGCGAAGGGCGCCTGGACGTTGACGTTCATGACCGGTGCCCAGGCCTTGGCCGGGAAGTCCGCGAAGGCGGCGCCCCAGGTCTGGCCCGCGTTGTTGATCAGCACATCGAGTCGGGACTCGCGCTCGCAGAACCCGGCGATCACGCTCGCGACGCCCTCGGGGGCGGCCAGATCCGCATGGATGCCGAAGGCCTCGCCGGTGACGCTCAGTTCAGCGACAGCGGTCGCGAGTGCCTCGGCCTTGCGACCGGTGATGTACACCCGCGCACCCGCCGCGACGAAGGCCGAGGACAGCATCCGGCCGATCCCGCCGACACCGCCGGTCACCAGCACCGTCTTGCCCGCCACCGAATAGAGGGTCTTGAAGTCGATCATGTCCATGGCGGCTCCCGCGCTCCAGCCGACCCGCCCGTGGAGGGGCGTTGACTCGGCATACGAAAATAAAACTCTTGGTAGAATCCCAATACTAACAGTATACTTGCGCACTCGCGTTTTCACGTAGACCGCATGGGCCCGCCCTCATGAGCCGACCCTCGCCCCCGCCGACCTTCACCACCCGCTCCGGGATCCCGCTGCGCGCCGCCTATGGCCCCGAGGACGTTCCGGAGGAGCACCGCCGTGTGATGGGCACGATGCCCGGCCAGGCGCCGTTCCACCGCGGCTGCTTCCCGCAGGGCTACCGGACCAAGCCGTGGCGGATCTTCCAGCTGTCGGGCTTCGGCAAGCCGGAAGACGAGAACGAGCGTATCAAGTTCCTGCTCGAGCACGGCGAGACCGGCTTCCTGATGGAGCACGACCGCAACACCGCCGACCATCTGTACAACTCCGACCACCCGGACGTCGTCGCGCGTCACGAGGACGTCGGTCAGACCGGCGCCGTGATGCAGAGCATCCGCGAGGTGGCGATCTGCCTCGACGGCATTCCGATCGAGTCGACCTATGGCCACGCCGGCGGCGCCGTCGTGCA
>CAIMCI010000208.1 GCA_903839465.1 uncultured Pseudomonadota bacterium | reverse complement strand
CTGTACCTGGAGATGACCGAATCAGGAGTCATCAACAAGACCGCCCTCATGTTCGGGCAGATGAACGAGCCCCCGGGCGCCCGCCTGCGCGTGGGCCTGTCCGGGCTCACCATGGCCGAGTACTTCCGCGACGTGCTGTTCTTCGTCGACAACATCTACCGCTACACGCTGGCCGGCACCGAGGTCTCGGCGCTGCTGGGCCGCATGCCGTCGGCCGTGGGCTACCAGCCGACGCTCGCCGAGGAAATGGGCGTGCTGCAGGAGCGCATCACCTCGACGAAGACCGGCTCGATCACCTCGATCCAGGCCGTCTACGTGCCTGCGGACGATCTGACCGATCCCTCGCCTGCGACCACCTTCGCGCATCTCGACGCCACCGTCGTGCTGTCGCGTCAGATCGCGGCGCTCGGCATCTACCCGGCGGTCGACCCGCTCGACTCCACGAGCCGCCAGCTCGACCCGCTGGTCGTCGGCGAGGAGCACTACAACACCGCGCGCGGCGTGCAGGCGATCCTGCAGCGCTACAAGGAACTGCAGGACATCATCGCGATCCTCGGCATGGACGAGCTGTCGGAAGAGGACAAGCTCACCGTCAGCCGCGCCCGCAAGATCCAGCGCTTCATGTCGCAGCCGTTCAACGTCGCGAAGACCTTCACCGGCCAGGACGGCAAGATCGTCCCGCTGAAGGACACGATCCGCGGCTTCAAGGCGATCATCGCCGGCGAGTACGACCACCTGCCCGAGCAGGCGTTCTACATGGTCGGCGGCATCGAGGAAGCGGTCGAGAAAGCGAAGACCCTGGCCTGACGCAGGCCTGATACCGGAGTAGACCGTGGCACAGACCATCAACGTCGATATCGTCAGCGCCGAAGGCCAGATCTTCGCCGGCGAGGCTGCCATGGTGTTCGTGCCGGCGGTCCAGGGCGACATCGGCGTGGCGCCGCGCCACGCCCCGCTCCTGACCCTGCTCCGGGCCGGGGAGGTGCGCGTCAAGCTGCCGTCCGGCGACGAACAGTCGTTCTACGTCAGCGGCGGGGCGCTCGAGATCCAGCCGGCCCGCGTGACGGTGCTGGCGGACACCGCGGCCCGTGCCGCCGATCTCGACGAGGCGCTCGCCGTGGCCGCCCGGCAGCGCGCCGAGGAAGCCCTCAAGGATCGCGGTGCGGCCATGGACATGGCCGAAGCGCAGGCGGAGCTCGCCCGCGCCGTCGCGCAGCTGCGCATGATCCAGAAGCTGCGCAAGGGCACCCAGGCCTGACGGGGACCTTCCCGGGGCACCCGAAAAGCCGCGCCAGGGCGCGGCTTTTTTGATGGCCCGGACGGGAGTCCGCCCGTGTCCTGTACGCGCCGGCCGCGCCCTCGAGGGGGTGACGGCGCAACCGGCACCTCCGCTAAACTCGGCCGGCGTCCCGCGTCATCCGCCCGAAGCCAAGGAGCCTCCATGAATCGTTCGCTGATCGCCACCGGCCTGAGGACCGCCCTGGTCGCCACCACGCTCGCCGCGGCCGCCGCCGCCGGTGCCGCCGACCCCGCCGCCCACCACTGGAGCTACTCCGGGCCGACCGGACCCGAGCACTGGGGCAGCGAGGACGAGGCCTTTGCCACCTGCGGCATCGGCAAGCACCAGTCGCCGATCAACATCGAGAAGACGGTCAAGAAGGACCTGCCTGCCATCGAGTTCGCCTACCAGCCGACGCCGCTCGTCGTGACCGACACGGGCCACTCCTTCCAGGTCAACGCGGCGCCGGGCAGCGGCGGCATCACGGTCGGCGGCGATCACTACGACTTCGCGCAGATGCACTTCCACCTGCCGAGCGAGGAGCGGGTGCAGGGCCGGCGCTATTCGATGGTCGCCCATCTCGTGCACAAGAACGCCAAGGGCGAGCTGGCGGTGGTCGGCGTGCTGGTCCGGCGCGGCAAGGAAAACGCGTTCCTGAAGCCCGTCTTTGACAATTTCCCGGCCGAGGGCCAGGGCGAGACGGCGATCGTCAACGCCAAGCTCAACCTGAACGAGTTCGTGCCGGCGAACCACGGCTACTACACGTTCGAGGGTTCCCTGACCACGCCGCCGTGCAGCGAAGGCGTGCGCTGGCTGGTGCTGAAGACGGCGGTCGAAGCCTCGTCCGCGCAGCTCGCCCAGTTCGGCAAGCGCTACCCGATGAACGCCCGGCCGACGCAGCCGCTGAACGGCCGCGTCATCGAGGAGTCGAAGTAAGCGCCGCGGGCCGGCGGCACCCGCCGCCGGCCTGCCGGCACCTTCCGCCGGAAGTGTCGCGACGCCGCGTCCGGCGCTTCCCGGCATCTTTCGGTGAAGGCAGGATCCGGTATGCTCGACCGCTCATCCCGCCACGCCGTGCACCGTGAGCCCCGCATGCTGATCAAGAACCGCCGGCCGACGACCGCCGCACGCCCCGGTACCGGGGTCCTCCGGTGACGGCGGCCGCCCAGGCCGTGCCGATGTCCACCCTGGACGACGACGCCTGGGATGACCTCCTGTCGTTCATCGAGGAACGGCGCGTCATACCAATCCTTGGCCCGGAGCTCCTGCGGGTCGACACCGACCGGGGACCGCGCCTGCTGTACGACTGGCTGGCCGAGAAGCTGGCCGCGAAGCTGTCGGTCGACACCGCGCTCCTGCCGCAGCCCTACACGCTGAACGACGTCGTCTGCTGGTTCCTCGCCGCGCGCGGCCGGCGCGAGGAAGCGTACGTGCGCCTGCGCTCGATCCTGAAGGACGCGCCGTTCGCGCCGCCGGAGGCGCTCCGGCGCCTGGCCGCGATCACGGACTTCGATCTGTACGTCACGACGACCTTCGACGTCCTGCTCGAGACCGCCCTGAACGAGGTCCGCTTCGCCGGCGTTTCCACCACCGAGGTGCTGTCCTACGCGCCGAACCGCGTCACGGACCTGCCGACCGAGCGCGACCGGCTGCCACACCCGGTCGTCTACCATCTCTTCGGCCGGTTGTCGGCCTCGCCTACCTACGTCATTTCGGACGAGGACCTGCTCGAGTTCATCTGCGCGCTGCAGAACGAGCACCTGGCACCGGAGAAGCTCTTCCACGCACTCGAGCACAACCACCTCCTCTTCATCGGCAGCAACTTCTCGAACTGGCTGGCGCGCCTCTTCCTGCGCATGGCCAAGCGCCAGCGCCTGTCCGACCCGCGCGACGTCGGGGAGGTTCTGGCCGATACCTACTCGAGCCAGGACGACCGGCTGGTCTCGTTCCTGCAGCAGGTCAGCGTGCGGACCCGCATCTACGTCGGTGCCGAGGCCTTCGTGACGGAACTGTCCGACCGCTGGCAGGCCCGAAATCGGCCAAAGAGTGCCACGAGTGCCGCGCCCGTGCGCTTCCTGCCGCCCGCTCGCGAAATGCCGGAACAGGCGGTCTTCATCTCCTATGCGCGCGAGGACCTCGCCGCCGTGCAGGAGATCAAGGCGGGCCTCGAGGCCGCCGGGATCACGACCTGGTTCGACATGGACCGCCTCGAGGCGGGTGATGACTACGACCAGAAGATCCGCCGCAACATCGCCCGCTGCTCCTACTTCATTCCGGTGATCTCGGCGACGACCGAGCGGCGGAGCGAAGCCTACTTTCGCCGCGAGTGGAACTACGCCCTCGACCGGATGCGGAACATGGCCGACGGTGCGGTGTTCGTGCTGCCGGTGACGATCGACGGCACGGACGCGGCCTCGGCTCTCGTCCCCGACCGGTTCCGGGCGCTGCATTTCAACTCGCTGCCGGGTGGCCGCGTGACCCCGGAGTTCGCGCGCCGCCTCCAGGAATTCTTCGCGGCCCGCACCTCATGAACGACCCGACAAAACCCGCCGCGACCGATGCCGCCCAGCACGTCGATGCCAGCAATCCCTGGCTCGGGCTCGCCTCCTTCACGGAGGAGACGCGCGGTTTCTTCTACGGCCGCGAGGAGGAGGTGGCCGAGCTCTGCCGGCGCGTGCAGCGCAAGCTGCTGACCATTCTTTTCGGCCAGTCGGGCCTCGGCAAGACCTCGATCCTGCGCGCGGGTCTGGTCCCCCGCCTGCGCGGCCAGGGCTACTGCCCGGTGTACGTGCGCATCGACTACGGCCGCGACGCGCCCGAGCCCGCCGACCAGATCAAGCAGGCGATCGCCGCGACCGCACAGCGCTCGGGCGAATGGTCGCAGGCTGGCGTCGCCGTCGCCGGCGAGTCGCTCTGGGAGTTCCTGCACCACCGCGACGACGTGCTGCGGGACGAGGCGGGCAATACGCTCATTCCGCTCCTGATCTTCGACCAGTTCGAGGAGATCTTCACGCTCGCGCAGACCGACGACTTCGGCCGTGCCCGCGCCGCCCGCTTCGTCGCCGACCTTGCCGATCTCGTCGAGAACCGGCCGCCGAAGGCCCTCGAGGAGCGCTTCGAGACCGACGACACGGCGGCCGAGCAGTTCGACTTCGCTCGCAGCGACTACCGCGTCCTGATCTCGCTGCGCGAGGATTACCTCGCGCCCCTCGAGGGCCTGAAAAGCCAGATGCCGAGCATCACGCAGAACCGCCTGCGCCTGGCGCCGATGACCGGCACCCAGGCCCTCGAGGCCGTGATGAAGCCCGGCGGGAAGCTCGTCACCGAGGAGGTGGCGGCCGCCATCGTGCGTTTCGTGGCGGGCGGCGCCGAGCTTGCCAACGCCGAGGTCGAGCCGTCGCTCCTGAGCCTTATCTGCCGGGAACTCAACGACAAGCGGCGCGCCGACGGGCGTGCCGAGATCTCGCTCGATCTGCTCGCCGGTTCGCACGCGACCATCCTCTCCGAATTCTACGAGCGTGCGCTCATCGACCAGCCGCCTGCCGTCCGCCGGATCATCGAGGATGAACTCCTCACCGAGTCCGGCTATCGCGAGAACGTCGCGGAAGAACGGCTGGTGTCGTCGTTCAGCGCGGCCGGCGCAGCGCCGGGTACGCTCGCGACCCTCGTTAATCGCCGCCTACTGCGTATCGAGGAGCGCCTGGACGTCCGTCGCGTGGAACTGACCCACGACGTACTCTGCGGAGTCGTGAAAACGAGCCGTGACGTGCGCCAGGAGCGCGAGTCGCGGGACGCAACGGAGCGGCTGCTGGCCGCGCAGCGCGATCGCGAGCTGGCCGCCCGGGCCGCGCTCGTCCGGGCGCGCCGTATCGCCGCCGTCTGCATTGCGCTCGCGCTCGGCGCGCTCGTTGCCGCGGGATTCGCTTACATGAGCACCCAGCGCGCGCGGCGTGCCGAGCAGGAGGCACGCGAGACTCGTGCCGAGGCCGAGCAGGCCCGCACCAAGGCCGAACAGCTCGTCAGTTATCTCAACGCCGACTTTGCAAATGAACTCGAGGGCTTTGGCAGCCAGACGCTTGTCACCAAGCTCGGCCGCAAGGAGCTCGATTACTTCCAGTCGCTGCCGCCGTCCCTGCAGAGTACCGAGACGATCAAGCACGCTGCCCTTGCCCAGGCGCGCTACGGGATCTCGCTGCAGAAGCAGTACGACCTCGACGGCGCGGCCCACGAGCTCGATCAGGCCATTACCGCGCTCGGCAAGCTGCGCAAGGCCGGGGATACCAGCGAGGGCACGGCCATTGGTCTCGGCCTGGCGCTTTCCTCGCTCGCGGACGTGCTCGATCGTACAAATCGAGTGGGCGGCAAGGCGACGGGAAGTGTTGACGTGGCGAACGAACAGGCGGAATCCCTGCTGCGGCCCTATGCCTACACCGCGAACGCCTCACCGGACGTACGTCGCGCCTACGCCAAGGTCGCGTGGAGCGCGGCCACCTACCTGGAGGCGGACCAAAGCGAGGCCATGTTCGAGCGCGCCAAGAAGATGTTCGAGAGCCTGGGCGCGCTCGACCTGTCGGATATCTACGCGGCGGCCGACTACGCCGACCTCCTGTCCTACCAGGCCGTCTCCTACGGCCGGATGGGGCGCGACGCCGAGGTTGAAAAGCTCTCGGCACAGGCCGTGGCACTGGCCGACCGGGTGCTGGCGCGGCGACCCGGCCACCTGATCGCGCTCGAGGCGAAGCTCTGGGGCGCGAGCCTGCCGTCGTGGCCGGCGGGCGATGACATGCAGCTCGAGAAGGCGATCTCGATGCTGGATGCCGCGCAGAGCGCAGGCCGGCAGCTGCTCATCATCGATCCCACCAATGCCGACGCACGGTCGCGGGCCAGCCTGCTGATCCGCAACATGGGCCTCTGGTCGAGGCGTGCCGGCAAGCTCTCGAAAGCTATCGCTTACTATCGGCAGGACATTGACCTCCTCAAGGATGCGCCGAGGCTTGACGGCGCGACCAAGGCCGAGCTCGGCATTACCCATCTCGCCATCGCCAGCATCGTGAGCGACCTTGGCGACCGCAAGGCGGGCGACGCCGAGGTCGCCGCGGCGCACGAGATGCTGGACGCCATGCGCGCGGAAAAGTCGGGGGCGAGCGCGCTATCGACCTGTTACGACGCCCGCGCGTTCGCCGCGATCTCGGTCCAGCAGGGCGACCTGGCGACGGCCAGGGCGCGCCTCGAGCCTACCCTGCAGGTGGTGCACGCGGCCGTCGCGAACGACGTCCAGGCGCGCCGCAGCCGGGCTCAATGCACCGCCGGGATTGCACTCACGCTGAGCGATATCGCCAATCGCGAGGGTCGATACGCCGAAGCGATGGGTATCGCGGCCGAGGGCGCGACAGCGGCGCTTGCGCTGAAGGGCTGGGATCCCGACTACCAGCGCACGCATTCGGCGTTGGTAGTCGAGCACGCCGTCGCCGCGGCGCAGGCCGGCAGGCCGGGCGATGCGCTCGTCGGCGTCCACGCGGCACTCGATTACCTCGGCCCGCGCGAGGCGCGCAACCGGGAAGACAATGACCAGCACTTCCTGTACGCGAAGCTCCTCTATGCCCAGGCGCTCATCGAGCCGGCAACGCGTACGGCGAACCTCACGCGCGCCGCGGACATCGTCGCGAAGCTGCCGGCCGAGATGCATGGGCTCAGGAGCGTCGCGTTCTGGGCCGAGCGGATACGCGCAGGCTGAACCCGTGGGGCGCCTACGTACGTACGAAGCGACCGGCCTTGACGGCTACTCCGACGTCATCACGGCTGACCCGGCCCACGTGCGGGCCACCAAGCGGGAGACCGCGGTTTCCGTGCGCTTCGCGAAGGAACCAGGTCCGGTGCTGACCCGCGAGGGTATCGTCCATGCGAAGGCCGAGGACGCGATCATCACCGGTGTCGACGGCGAGCGCTGGCCGGTCTCGGCCGAGAAGTTCGATGACAAGTACCAGGCGCTCGAGCCCACGCAGCACGGCGAATCCGGGGTCTACGTGACGCTGCCGAACGAGGTGCTGGCGCTGCGCATGGCCGAGCCGTTCGCGGTGGTGCTCGTCGACGGCCAGTCGACGCTCACCGGCCGGCCCGGCGACTGGCTCGTCGACTACGGCGACGGCAGCTTCGGCATCGTTGCCGCCGACATCTTCGCCCAGACCTACGCGATACAGGAACGGTCCTGACGATGGCGCTGCACCAGATCATCCAGCGCTGCCTCCTGGTCGGTATCGACCTGGACGGCGCGGCCGCGCCTAAGCCCGCCGTGCCGCCGGCACGCCTGCGCGCCCTGATCGATGCGCTGGCCGAACCCCATGCCCGTTACGACCGGCTCGCCGTCAAGTTCGGACACCGCTACCGGAGCGCGTTCTGGTCGGTGTATTTCCTGAGCGCGATCGCGGTGCTGTTTGCGGTGATGCCGCTCGCGCTCGGCTGGGACGACGGCCGGCACACCATGCACCCGTGGCTCTTTCTGTGGGCGCTCGGCGAGGTGGTCGTGATCCTGGTCGTCGGTGCCATCTACGTCGTCGGTCACCGCCACGACTGGCAGGGCCAGTGGCTCTGGTCCCGCACCCAGGCAGAGCTCACCTGGTACCTGCCGCTGATCGCGCCGCTGGTCGACTTCGGCGCGGGCGGGCCCGCCGGCAACTGGTACGGGCGCGTCTATGGCGGCGCCTCGCCGCTGCATGCCGATGCCGAGGTCGAGCGCCTGTGCGTGGCCGGGGAGGATCTTGCCCGCGAGGCGCTGGCCGGCGCCTGGTCCGACGCCGAGTTCGTCGCCGACTACGCCCGCTTCACGATCGACGTGCTCACCGGCCAGCGCCACTACCACGCGCGGGTCGCGCGACACCAGCGGGCGCTGATGAAGCGGGTGCACGGCCTCAACGCCCGGATCTTCGCGATCACGGCGATCTGCGCGCTCGCGCACCTCGTGGTCCATACCCTGTGGCTGTCGGTGATCACGACGTTCCTGCCGGCGCTCGGCGCGTCCCTGCACGGCGCGCTGGCGCAGAGCGAGGCCTACCGCCTCGCCGTGACCTCGGAGCGCCTGGACGGCGACCTCAGGGCCTCGATCGAACGCATCGAGGCGGCCCAGGCGGCCTCGGGCGCCGACGCCGAGGAGGGCATCCGGACCGCGGTCCGCGCCGCCATCGGCGTCATCCTCGAGGAGCACCAGGACTGGCACATGCTGGTGCGCCCCCACCACCTTCCGCTCGGCTGACGGCAGGGTCACGACCGCTGCCCGGACCGCGGCCGCCGTGCGACAATTCGGCCCCTGCACACAGGGCGGCAGGGACGGGGACTACCATGGGACTGAGCGTCGTGATCCTGGCCGCAGGCCAGGGCAAGCGGATGAAGAGCGACCTGCCGAAGGTGCTGCAGCCGCTCGCCGGCAAGGCCCTCGTTCGTCACGTCATCGACGCCGCCCGCAAGCTCGCACCCTCGTCGATCCACGTCGTCGTAGGCCACGGCGGCGAGGCGGTGACCGAGGCGCTGAAGGACAGCGGTGTCGCGTTTGCGCTGCAGGCCGAGCAGAAGGGCACCGGCCACGCCGTCATGCAGGCGATGCCGGCGGTGCCGGCCGACGACCGGGTGCTCGTCCTCTACGGCGACGTGCCGCTGGTGGATCCGGCGACGCTGCGCACGCTGGTCGAGGCCGCTGGCGAGCGGACGCTGTCGATTCTCTCGGTGCGCCTGCCGGACCCGACCGGCTACGGGCGGGTGCTGCGCGACAACGCCGGGACGGTCTATCGGATCGTCGAGCAGAAGGACGCGACGCGCAAGGAACTGGCCGTCAACGAGGTCAACACCGGACTCCTGTGCGCACCGGCGGCCGCGCTCGGTGCCTGGCTTCAGGCACTTCGCAACGACAACGCGCAGGGCGAGTACTACCTGACCGACGTCGTCGCCGCGGCGGTGAAGGACGGATTCCGGGTCGAGGCGGTGGCCGCACCGACGATTCCGGAGGTGCTTGGCATCAACGACAAGGCGCAGCTCGCCGAGGTCGAGGCACACTACCGCCGCCAGCGCGCCGCGGAGCTCTTCGCGGCCGGCGTGACGATCATCGATCCGGCGCGCCTCGATGTGCGCGGCACGGTCGAGGTCGGGCGCGACGTGACGCTCGAGCCGAACGTTATGCTCGAGGGCACGGTGCGGCTCGGCAACCGGGTGCGCGTCGGCATCGGCTGCGTGCTCCGCAACGTGAGCATAGGCGACGATACCGAGATCCATCCCTACAGCGTGCTGGTCGACGCCCGGGTCGGCGCGCAGTGCGCCGTCGGACCGTACGCCCGGCTCCGGCCCGGGACGGTGCTCGCCGACGAGGCGCACGTCGGCAACTCCGTCGAGCTCAAGAACACCGTGCTTGGCCACGGCTCGAAGGCCAACCACCTGACCTACCTCGGCGACGCGACGGTCGGCAGCGGCGTCAACGTCGGCGCCGGCACCATCACCTGCAACTACGATGGCGTCAACAAGTGGCAGACCGTGATCGAGGACGGGGCGTTCATCGGCTCGGGCTCGATGCTCGTCGCGCCGGTGACCGTGGGCCGCGACGCGACCATCGGTGCCGGTACGACGCTGACGCGGCCGGCACCGCGCGGGGCACTGACGCTGGAGCGGGCGAAGCAGCAGACGCGGGAGCGCTGGAGCCGGCCGACCACGGCGGGGCCCGAAGAGAAGGCCGAGCGCGAGGCACGGGCCGGCCTGCCCCGTCCGGACTAGGCTGTCCGGGGCACCCGGCCCGGCGGGGGGGTGTCGCACCGCCACCCGGGCCACGTTAAGTCGTCTTAAATGAGGCGCGCATCCCGATTCCGTCATCCCGAATCGGCGATAATGCGGCGCTACCCGACCCGATGGCTTTTCCGGAGTCCAGTCTCATGTGCGGTATCGTTGGCGCCATTGCAAACCGAAACGTCCTGCCGGTCCTGATCGACGGCCTTGAACGCCTGGAATACCGCGGCTACGACTCGGCGGGCGTCGCGGTCCTGAACGGCGACGGGCACGTCCACCGGGTCCGCGCGGTGGGCAAGGTCGAGCGCCTGAAGAGTGCGCTGGCCGCGGAAGCCCTGTCCGGCTTCCTCGGCATCGCCCATACCCGCTGGGCGACGCACGGCGAGCCGTCGGAACGCAACGCGCACCCGCACGTCAGCCACTCCGGCATCGCGATCGTGCACAACGGCATCATCGAGAACCACGAGGAGCTGCGTCGCGACCTCAGCGCGCGCGGCTATGCCTTCAGCTCGGACACCGACACCGAGGTCATCGCCCATCGCATCCACATGCACCTGGCCGGCGGCGATGACCTGTTCGCGGCGGTGCGGGCGACGGTGGCCGAGCTGACCGGCGCCTACGCACTCGTGGTCATGAGCGAGAAGGATCCGGATCTTCTCGTGCTCGCCCGTGCCGGCTGCCCGGTCGCGATCGGCATCGGCGTGAACGAGTGCTTCGTCGCCTCCGACGTCTCGGCGCTGCTGCCCGTGACGCGTGATTTCATCTTCCTCGAGGAGGGCGACGTGGCCGCGGTCCGCCGCGGGGGCGTCACGATCATCGATGCCCGGGGTGCGGCGCAGAACCGTCCCGTTAGGCGCAGCGAGCTGTCGGCGGACGCCGCGGACAAGGGCGACTATCCGCACTTCATGCTGAAGGAGATCCACGAGCAGGCTCGCGCGGTGGCTCAGACCCTCGAGGAGCGGGTGGCGGGCGGCAAGCTGCTCGAGGCCGCGTTCGGCCCGGCCGCGATCCGCGTGCTGGCCCGGACCGAGGCGGTGCAGATCGTCGCCTGCGGCACGAGCTGGCACGCCGGGCTCGTCGCCCGCTACTGGATCGAGCAGATCTGCCGGCTGCCGTGCTGGGTCGATATCGCGAGCGAATTCCGCTACCGCAAGCCGGTCGTGCCGAAGAACACGCTGCTGGTGACGATTTCCCAGTCGGGCGAAACCGCCGATACGCTGGCAGCGCTCAGGCTCGCCAAGGAGCTCGGCTACCTGTCGTCGCTCGCCATCTGCAATGCGCCGGAATCCTCGCTCGTCCGCGAATCCGAGCTCACCATGCTGACCCGGGCCGGCCCCGAGATCGGTGTCGCCTCGACCAAGGCGTTCACGACCCAGCTTGCCGCCCTCGGCATGCTCTGCGTCGCGCTAGGCAAGCACCACGGCATGGCGAAGGAGCTCGAGCACCGCCTCGTCACGCGCCTGATCGAGACGCCGCGCCTGATCGAGCAGACGCTTGCGCTGGAGCCGGTGATCGCGACGCTGGCCCACGAATTCGTCAACAAGCGCCATGCGCTCTTCCTCGGGCGCGGCGCGCTGTCGGCCATCGCCATGGAAGGGGCGCTCAAGCTCAAGGAAATCTCCTATATCCACGCCGAGGCCTATGCGGCCGGCGAGCTCAAGCACGGTCCGCTCGCGCTGGTCGATGCCGAGATGCCGGTGGTGACGGTAGCGCCGAACAACGAGCTACTCGAAAAGCTGAAGTCGAACCTGCAGGAAGTGCGGGCGCGCGGCGGCGAGCTCTACGTGTTCGCCGACCCCGAGTCCGGCATCGTGCCGTCGGACGGTGTCAATGTCATCACGATGCCCCGGCACGTCAGTTCCTTCCAGGCGCCGGCCGTCTACACGATCCCGCTGCAGCTCCTCGCCTATCACGTCGCCGTGCTGCGCGGCACCGACGTCGACAAGCCGCGCAACCTCGCGAAGAGCGTCACCGTCGAGTAGCACCGGCCGCCGCCCGCTCACGGGCGGCGCGCCGGTAGCGCGCCCCGCCCGCGGCATCGGCTGACACCCTGCCGCGTCGCCCGACCCCAATGGTGTAGGGTGACCGATTGCCGGCCCATCCCGGGCGCCGGCAGCCCACGTTCGCAGAGACCCTGAATGCCACCAGTCAGCCCGGCGCTGCCCGAGCGGGTACCGCCGCTTCGCCGCGTGCTTCACCTCCTGCGCGCCGAATACGGTGCACTGAATCTGCGCTGGCTCGTCGCATCGGGCATCGCCCGGCTGCTGCCGCGCATGGCTTTCGTCCGCACGCGGACCGCGCTCTACCGCCTGGGCGGCGTGCGCATAGGCCGGGGAACGTCGTTCTACGGGCCGGCCACGATCTGGGCGGGCCTCTGCCGGTTCCCCGAACGGCTGACGATCGGCACGAACTGCCGGATCAATTCCCCGCTCTACGCCGAGCTCGATGCACCGATCAGCATCGGTGACTCCGTCGCGATCGGCTGGGATGTCAGGCTCATCACCTCGAACCACGCGCTGGGTGGCGCGGAGAACCGTGCCGGGCCCAACCTCGCCTCGCCGGTCTCCATCGGGGACGGCTGCTGGATCGGCGCCGGCGCCACGCTGCTGCCGGGCGTCACGATCGGTCGAGGTTCCATCGTCGCTGCCGGATCGGTCGTGGCGGGCAGTTGCGGGCCGGGCACGTTGCTGGCCGGAAACCCGGCCCGGCCGATCCGCAAGCTCGGCGCCTGACGTTCGCGCCGCCGGGCCGGGCCGGTGGTAGTCTCGCCGGCAGGTCAGCCAGCGGAGTCCGGAACGTGCCTATCTCGGAAGTGGGCCAGCGCCGTGCCGGGTCGGTCGCGGCCGTCCTCGCGCTCGTCCTCGTCGCGGCCTGTCGCACGGTGTCGCCGCCGTCATCCGTCGAGCCGCCGGAGGCGGGCGCCGTGCGCGCGGCGCGCGCGGCCCAGAATGCCGCCATCGTCGCCGGTGACTTCGACCGGATGGCGAGCTACTGGACGGAAGACGTGTCGATCCGCCGCGCGCTCGGCGTACAGGTCAACGGCCGCGAGGCCTACCGGCAGATCTTTGCCGGCGACCCGAACGCGATCTACCAGCGCCATCCGACGCACGTCGAGATCGCCAGCCCCTGGCCGCTCGCCTTTGAAACCGGCGAGTGGGAAGGCCATGCCGGCCCGCTCGACAGCCCGGTCGTCATCGCCGGCCGTTACTCGGCGCAGTGGGTGAAGCGCGACGGGCGCTGGCTCATCCGCGCCGAGGTCTACGTGCCGCTGTCCTGCGCCGGAGCGGGCTGCAGCTGGAAGGCCGTGCCGTAGCCGGTCTTATGACCGTTTGACCGCGCGCGCCT
Source organism: uncultured Pseudomonadota bacterium (assembly GCA_903839465.1). Taxonomy (GTDB): domain Bacteria; phylum Pseudomonadota; class Gammaproteobacteria; order Steroidobacterales; family Steroidobacteraceae; genus CAIKMS01. The sequence continues at coordinate 14,158 of CAIMCI010000208.1, read as the reverse complement.
TGGCGTGGCGCACGCGATACATGCCAATTCTTAAGGAAACCTTAAATTCCCCGGTTTCGGCGCAGGTTTTTGCGCCGTGGTCCGCGTTTGTTGCGTGTAACCAAACTTCTGCTGTTTGTGTCGCCAATCCTTAACAAGCGATCAGCAGACTCCCGCCCATTCAAACGCACCGCAGCATCGCGGCGCGTCACGCGTCGGGATCCGCATCGATCCGCCGCGTCCAGGAATGGAGCTGTACTTATGAACGCCTGCACGAACCGTTTCAACCGCAGCGTGCTCGCCCGCGTCGTCGGCGCGACCCTGGCCCTGGCGCTCGCCACGCCCGCCGTGCACGCCGCCGAGGCGACGCCGGCCGACGAGGCCAAGCGCAACGTGTCGGCCCTCGAGGAGATCGTCGTCCAGGCGCAGCGCGCCAGCGCCGAGACCGCGCGCGCCGCCCAGCTCGAGGCGCCGAACCTGATCAACCTGACCACGGCCTCGGAAATGGCCCGCCTGCCGGACGTCAACACCGGCGAGGCCGTGCGCCGCATCCCCGGCATCTCGCTCGAAACCGACACGGGCGAGGGTCGCTACATCAACATCCGCGGCCTCGACGCCGACCTCAACAGCACGACCTTCGGTGGCCTGCGCCTGCCGCCGACCAACAACAGCTCGCCGTCGGGCGCCGGTCGCGCGGTGGCCTTCGACTCGATCCCGATCGGCTTCGTCGGCGCGATCACCGTCACCAAGAGCAACCTGCCCGAGCAGGACGCCGAGGCCATCGGCGGCACGATCGACATCACGCCGAAGACCGCGCCGTCGGACGGGCGGCCGTTCGCCGAGATCAAACTGGGCACCGGCGAGGAACTCCTGCGCCACACCTCGATCCTCGACGTCGCCGGTACCGCCGGCACGCGCTTTGGCGGCCACGGCGGCTACGATCCGTTCAGCATCCTGGTCACCGCTTCCGTGTACACGGACCGTCGCGGCATCGACGATGCCGAGGCCGGCTTCGTCGACGCGCAGGACCAGGGCGTGCCGGACAAGGCCATGGCGGGCTTCGAGCAGCGCCTTTACACCTACCACCGCAAGCGCCACGGCTACGGCATCGATCTCGGTTACGCGCCGGACGACAACAACAAGTACTTCGTGCGCTACTACGACGCCGGTTACTCGGAGTCGGTGTACCGCAACCGACTGAGCTGGAACCTGAACGGCGCGCCGACCGTCAGCCCGACCAATCCCAACGTCCTGCTCGACACCGCGACGTTCACCAAGACGCTGCGCGACGAGAAGGAATACCTCGACTCCAAGGTCTTCGAGGTCGGTGGCAAGAACCGGCTCGGCGACAACACGCTCGACTACCACGTCGGCTACACCAAGGGCACGTACTACAAGCCCTACGACTACAACTCGAACTTCGACAACCCGCAGACCGTCAATGTCGCCTACGACAACACGACGCGCCCGAACTGGCCGTCGTTCAAGGTACTGCCGGGCAGCTACGGCGCGAGCTACGATTACGCCAATCCCGCCGGCTACGCGCTGACCGGCCTGCGTACCCAGACCGTGCATTCGGATGACCACGAGTGGGGCATCGGCGCGAACCTCGCGATCCCGACGCACTTCACGGAACGCAGCAACGAGGAGTTCAAGTTCGGCGTCAACGCCCGCCTGCGCGACAAGACGGCCGACCAGTACTCGCAGTACGGGCTGTCGAGCTTCACGTGGCCGGCGCTGCCGCTGACCTCGGCCCTGAACGGTGGCGGCAGGAGCTTCTACCAGGATCACTACCAGAACGGCCCGAACATCGACGCCAGCGCGCTGCGCGCCCTGTGGGCGGCGAATCTCGCCAACGTCGCGGTCGACCCGGTCGACAACGCGGCGGCCAACGTCAAGGACAAGGAAGACGTCTACTCGGCCTACGGCCAGTACCAGTTCGGCTGGGGCAAGCTTGGCCTCATCGGCGGCCTGCGTGTCGAGCACACCAAGGCGACCTATTCCGGCAACTCGGTACTCGTCAACAAGCCGGTCGGCCAGAGCTGCCCGCTGATCCCGGATCCGACCGGCAACAGCGGCGACAGCTACGTCTGCCCGGTGTCCACCGACCGCAGCTACACGAACTTCTTCCCGTCGCTGCAGGCGCGCTACGAGTTCGCGCCGGACCTCATCGGTCGCGCCGCGTTCTCCTCGACGATCGCGCGTCCCGGCTTCCAGCAGATCACGGCGCAGACCAGCGTCGGTGGCAACGGCGACATCACGACCGGCAACCCGAACCTGAAGCCGACCACGGCCTACGGTTTCGACGTGTCGATCGAGAAGTACCTGCCGCACGGCGGCATCGCCTCGGCCGGCCTCTTCGACAAGGAGATCAAGGACTACATCGTCCAGAACGTGCGCCAGATCGAGGGCCAGCAGAACTCGGGCGGTAACCTCGGCCTCGTCCGGCAGACCACGTTCGGCAATGCCGACAAGGCCCGCGTGTTCGGCCTCGAGCTGAACTACGTGCAGCACCTGCGCGATTTCGTCGACGGCCCGCTCGGCGGCTTCGGTCTGTCGGCGAACTGGACCTGGGTGGACTCGAAGTACACGCTGCCCGCCCTGCAGAAGAGCCCGACCGATATCATCCCGGCCCGCGACTCGGTCCTGCCGTCGACGTCGCGCAACACGGCGAACCTGGAACTCCTGTACGACTACGGTCCGGTCAACCTGACGCTCGGCGGCTACTACACCAGCAAGAACATCTTCGGTCTCGGCCAGACCGCGGCGCTGGACGTGTGGACCCAGGATCGCGTGTCGGTCGACTTCGGCAGCCAGTACAAGTTCTCGGAGCCGCTCTCGTTCTACCTGAACGTCAAGAACCTGACCAACACGGCCCTCAAGTTCACCGAGGGCCCGGGCGAGGATCGCGTGATCCAGCGCGAGTTCTACGGCGTGACCCTCCAGGTGGGCGGAACGTACAAGTTCTGACCCGCAAGCGCGAGCGGACGGGGTGGCGGCAGCGGCTGCCACCCCGCGCCGGTCGTCGGGCGGGGCCCGTCACCCGGCGGTAGCCCCCGGCCCTGACGGACCGTAATATCGGCCGCCCGTCGGTCCGACGGCCTGCCGGAGTCACCGATGCCTGCTTTTGAATGTTCCTGCCACCGGCGGGCGACGCGCCTGTGAAGGCCCCGGCAAAGCAGCCGCGTGCGAGGCCCGCGCCCGGCGGGCGTTTCGATGCCGCCTATTTCACGCAGTTCTACGGCGATCCGGCGACCCGGGTCGCCGACAGTGTGGATGCCGCCCGCCTCGCCGGCCTCGTCATCGGCATCTCCCACTACTTCGGCCTGCGCGTGACCCGCATCCTCGACGCCGGCTGCGGCGTCGGGCTCCTGCAGGAGCCGCTCGCCGCCGGCTTTCCGAAGGCGAGCTACACGGGCCTCGAGGTCAGCGACTTCCTGTGCCGGCGCCACGGCTGGGTGCAGGGCTCGGTGGTCGACTTCGCCGCGAAGCGGCCCTTCGACCTCGTGCTGTGCCACGACGTCCTGCAGTATCTCGACGACGCCGATGCCGCGCGGGCGATCGGCAACCTGGCGCGCCTGTGCCGCGGCATCCTGTCGTTCAGCGTGCCGACCCGGCGCGATTGGCGCACCGCCGCAGACCCGGTGCGCAGCGACGGCGACGTCCGTCGCCGCACCGGCGAGTGGTACCGGAGCCGGCTCCGGCGCCATTTCCGCCACCTCGGCTGCGGCGTGCACGTGATCCGGGCGCTGCAGCCGGTGGCCTGGGAGCTGGAGGAGCCCTGGCGCTGACGCGGCCCGCCCCATCCGGTCGCGATTTGGCTACAATCCGCGGGCGCCACGGGCGTCCACGTTTTACTCAGCAGGGGGTTCGCATGCTTCGTTCCGACGGTTTCCTTCACTTCGTTCCGTCCGGTCGCACGCTCGGTCTCGTCGCCGGCGCGCTGGTCGCGGCCGCCGCGCTCTCGGCCTGCGGTGACGGTGGCTCCGAAGGCGCCCTGATCCGTACCGGAATCAAGGTCCAGTCGATCACCCAGGGCGGCTCGTGCGAGGACGTGAACGTCAAGGTCATGCCGGGCGAACTGCTGCCCAACCCGCCGTCGAACGCCAACAAGGGCGAGTTCGTGACCACCGTCAAGCTCACCAAGGCTGCCGACGGCGTCGCCTGCTCGGGCGACACGAACACGATCCCGATGGCGCCGGGCAAGTGGACCTTCAAGGCCATCCTGCCGTCGAACATCCAGACCTGCGAAAAGGACGTGCCGGCTGCCGGCGGCGTGTCGGTCAGCTTCAAGGACGGCGACGCCGCCTGCAATTGAGCGGCGGTCCCCGGTCGTGCGGCCAGCGGCTGCCCGACCGCGGAATCGATGTAAGTGCCGATGTGGCGGGCGGTTTTCGCCCGCCACATGAACGGCCGTGGCGGACAGGGGCCGCCTGCCGCCGCCGGCCCGGTCGTGCGTCTCAGCACGGCGCTCCGGCTTCGGCGATAATCCCCGCCACGCCATGAAACGACCGATCCCCAGTCTCCCGCTCGTCGCCGCCGCACTGCTCCTGGTCGGGGCCTGCGGCCGCGTACCGGGCAAGGCCGGCGAGCACGGCGGCACCGGCGTCATCACGGCCGCCCAGGCCGACCAGCCGCAGCCGCCGCCGAGCCTGCCGCTCGTCATTGCCCCGGACCTGACGGTGCGCGCGGTGCGCTTCGGCCTGCTGAAGGCCGATCCCGGCAGCGACGACGAGTTCCTGGCCACCGACGAGATCCCGGCGGTCGAGGGCCAGGCCTTCGGCTGGATCGTCGAGGTCGCGACCTCGCGCCGGTCGCTGCACTGGCAGGAACACCTGCGCATGCCCGAACCGCCGGCCGACTGGGGTGACGCGGCATCCGACCCCGACCTCGTCATCTCCAAGGACGGCAAGAGCGTCATCGCCCAGGGCGAGGACGACGTCGAGGACAGCGAGCTGTCGCGCTTCTACTGGTCGCTGGCCACCGGCGATCCGGCCGGCGAGTACCAGCTCGATGTCGCCGTCGAGGGCCACCAGGTCGCGCATTTCCGCTTCCACGTCGCCGCGCCGGTGACGGAGCAGACCTTCCTCGTCCGGCGCGTCCATCGCGCGCCGCAGGTCAGGTTCCAGAACGTCGATGCCCGCCTGCCCGTACGCAGCCACGGCCCGCAGCGGCACAGCGGGATCCACGCGCCGTGGAGCTGAAGCGCGTCAGCGCCGGCAACCTGCGCGGCATCGCCTACGACCCGGCGCGGCGCATCCTGCGCGTCGACGTCAACGGTACCCTGATCGACTACAGCGGTGTCTCCGAGGACACCTGGCGGCGGCTGTCGGGTTCATCTTCTATGTGGAGCTACTTTCGCGACAACATAGAAGAGCAGTACCCCGAGCAACGCGTTCGCTGACGCCGCGCCGTGATTTCCACCGCCCGCCTGCGGCAGCTGCTGCCGATCGTCGTCTCGGCCGCCATCGTCGCCTTCGCCGGCCATGCGCTGCTGCATGCGCTGCGCCAGATCGCCTTCCGCGACGTCGTCGCCGCGTTCGGTGAAATCCCGGCGCACTCGATCGCGAGCGCCGCGCTCCTCGTGCTTGCACTCTACGGCGCACTCGCGACCTACGAAGTCATCATCGTCCGCAAGGTGAAGGCGGCGGTCAGCGACGGTGTCGCGGTCGTCGCCGGACTGACCGCGGCGCCGATCGGCCACGCGGTCGGCATGGGGGCGCTGTCCGGCGGTGCGGTGCGCTACCGGGTGTACTCCAACGCGGGGCTCAGGCCGCTCGAGATCGCCAAGATCGCGATGCTGGCGGCGATCCCGTACGCCGCGGGCCTCGGTTTCGTGCTCGGGCTCGCCCTCGTGTTCGATGCCGACCGGGCCGCGGCGATACTGGACGTCCAGCCGGCGCTCGCCCGCGGCGCGGGCCTCGCGCTCCTCGCCCTGCACGCCCTCTACATCACCCTGTGCATCCGCCGGCGCGATGCCATCCGGCTCGGCACGCTGTGCGTGACGCTGCCGCCGCCGCACCTGACCGCGATCCAGTACGTCATCGGCTCGATCGAAGTGTGCTGTGGCAGTGCCGTGCTGTACGTGCTCCTGCCGGAAAGCGCGCACACGCCGCCGTACATCGTGTTCGTCGCCGTCTACGTGCTGTCGATCCTGGCGGCGCTGGCGAGCAGCGTGCCGGCCGGTATCGGCGTGTTCGACGCCGTGCTCCTGACGCTGCTGCCGCAGATGCCGAAGGCGGCGCTCGCGGCGAGCGTGCTGACCTACCGCTTCGTGCTCGAGGCCGTGCCGCTGCTCGTGGCGCTCGCGCTCTTCACCGCCTTCGAGTGGCGGACCCGGCAGCGCCGCTCGGCGTCCGCCGGCCGTGACGATGGCCGTGATGACGGCGAGGCGCCGCCCGGGGACGCCCCGCCCCGCTGAGCGTGGCGGGCGGCTAGCTGTGAGTTTTCAGAAGGTTGTTCCCTCCCGCCGGGAGAGAGAAGCTGATGTCGCCAAACCTCAGTTTTTCTTCCGTGGAAGGGAACAACCATGCACAAGAATGCTCGACTGACGCCCAAAGGGCGAGCCCTGATGGTGGCCCGCCTGCAGGCGGGCCACCATCAGGCTGACGTTGCCCAGTCGATGGGCGTATCGCTGACGACGCTCAAGAAGTGGCTCAGGCGTTACCGCGATGAGGGGCAGCCTGGGCTGGAGGATCGACGCAGCCGGCCGCGGGTCAGTCCCCGTCAGGTCTCGCAGGAACGGGTGGCGCAGGTGGTGGCGTTGCGGCGGGAGCGCCGTACGGGTCGCTACATCGCGCACCGCCTGGGCGTGTCGGGCGCGACCGTCTCGCGCATCCTTCGCCGCGCCCAGCTGTCGCGCTGGCGCGAGCTAGAGCCGCGGCTACCGGTGGTGCGCTACGAGCGCGAGGCGCCGGGCGAACTGATCCACCTGGACATCAAAAAGCTCGGTCGTATCAGCGGCATAGGACATCGCATCCACGGCGATCGGAGCAACCGCCTGCGCAACCGGGGGATCGGCTGGGACTACGTCCACGTCGCCATCGACGACGCCTCCCGCCTGGCTCTGGCCGAGGTTGCCGGTGATGAGTGCGGCGATACGGCTACCGCCCTGTTCAGGGCCACCGTCGAGCGTTACCGCCGTCACGGGATCCGGGTGCAGCGGGTCATGACCGACAACGGCTCGCCGTATCTGTCCCGGGCCTTCGCTGCCGCCTGTCGTGAGCTGGGCGTGCGTCACATGCGTACTAAGCCCTATACGCCGCGTACCAACGGCAAGGCCGAGCGCTTCATCCAGACCGCTCTCCGCGAGTGGGCGTATGCTTGCGCCTACCAGTCCTCGGAACAAAGAACCCAAGCGCTACGCGCCTGGGTCCACCACTACAACTGGCATCGTCCCCACACCGCGCTAAAATCCCATCCACCCATCAGCAGGCTCCGCCTCGATGGGAACAACCTGTTGAGGCTCCACAGCTAGCGCGCCCGGGCGCGCGCGTCCTCGTTGCCGCTCGTCACCGTGATGCGCAGCCGGCCTTCGCTGCTCGCGCCGAGGAAGGCGTTGCGGGCGACCTCGGCCGCGCCGTCGATGCTGTCGACCTTGAGCGAGTCGGAGCGATCGCCGAGCGCGGCGAACGGCGTGTACAGGACCAGGTAGCGCTCGCTGCCGCGCGCGGGGTCGATGCCGATCGTCAGCCGGTAGGCCGGTTCCGTCGTCCGCTCGAGGATCGGCAGTTCCGCGCTCAGGGTCTCGATGCCGACCGTGCGGGTGACGAGGTGATCCCCGGTGAGGAGCGCGGCGACCGGATAGAACACGCGCGCCCGGGTCGGGTCCGGTCCGCCACGCAGGAAACTGCGCACCTCGATCAGGTACGGCGTCGACATCACCGGCAGGCGGAAGGCGCGGAACGCGCTCAGGCCGTCCTGGAACTCAAAGACGGGCGCGCTGCGGCCGATGTCGACGTCCAGCGCGCCGTGATCGGGCAGCACCGTGTACTCGAACTGGTCGGGGTCCGTGCAGCAGACCGCGCGTCCCGCGTAGGGGCCGCCGGCCGGTGCGCCGGCCGGGGCGCCGGCACGGGTCACGGCCGGCGCGGCGAGGAGCACCGTCAGGCCGAGCGCGGCCGCGAGGCGGCGTGCGCCGGAGGGATGGCTGGTCGTCAGTGGCATGGCGTTAAGGCTAGCATGGCGTCGCCCGCGCAGCGCGCGCCTGGGAGGCTCGATGGCAGAGGAACGCTACGCCGTGGTCGGCGCCGGGCTCGCCGGCCTCGCCGCCGCGCGCACGCTCGTCGCCGCCGGCCTCGCCGTCGACCTGTTCGAGAAAAGCCGCGGCAGCGGCGGTCGCATCGCCACCCGCCGCGCGCTCGGGACGACCTTCGATCACGGTGCGCAGTACGTCACCGTGCGCGATCCGGCGTTCGCCGCGGCGCTGGCGCCGCTCGAGGCCGCCGGCCAGGTGGTGGATTACCGCCCGCGCTGGGGCGAGGGCGCGCCCGTCGCCGGGCGGCTGTGGGTCGGTGCGCCGGGCATGGCGGAGATCGGCCGCGGACTCGCCGCCGCACTCGGACCGCGTGCCACCCTGCAGCACGAGTGGACGGTGCGCCGGGTCGCCCGCGAGGCCGACGGCTGGTGGCTCGCGGACGGGGACGGGCGCCGTGCCGGGCCGTACGCGGCGCTCGTACTGGCCATTCCGGCGCCGCAGGCGCGGGCGCTGCTCGCGGCCGGCGATCCTCTCGAGGCGCCGCTCGCCGCCGTGCGCATGCAGGCCTGCCTCGCACTGCTCCTGACCTTCGCGGTACCGCTTGCGACCGCCGTCGACATCGACTGGCGCACGGATCCCGTGCTGCCGTTCGTCGCCCGCAATTCCGCCAAGCCCGGCCGGCCGCCGGCCGAGGCCTGGGTCCTGCACGCCGACGGGGACTGGAGCGAGGTGCACGGCGAGGACGAGCCCGGCTCGCTCGCCCAGCGCCTCGTCGCGGCACTCGGTCCGCGCCTCGGGCTCGCGCTGCCGCCGGTCACCGGCCAGGTCCTGCACCGCTGGCGCTACGCGCGCGTCATCGAACCGCTCGGCGCCGACTGCCTGTACGATGCGGCACGTCGCCTCGTGCTGTGCGGCGACTGGTGCATCGGCGCCCGCGCCGAGGCCGCCTTCTGCTCCGGAACGGCCGCGGCCGGCCGCCTGCTCGCGGGCGGCTGAGCCGCAGGCTGTGCTGCCGGAGGCGCCGCACCTTACCGACCCTGGGGTTGCCATGCCGTCATTGCCCTACCGAGCCATCACCGAATCGGGCGCCGTGCTCGAGGTCAGCCTGCCGCTGCACGAACACACGGCCTCGCCGATGCGGGTCCAGCAGCTTCTGACGGCACTCGAGGCCACGCTGACGCGCGAGATCCACGTGCTCGGCACGACCAGCAACGGCGACGTGCTGCAGGCGCTGGCCATGGCACTCGCGGTGCGTGCCGGGCTCGTCGAGGCGGCCCCGGGTCCCGCGCTCGGTCTTGCCCGGGACCTGGTCGCGACCGCAACGGCGGCGGTGGCCAGCGCCGCGCTCGTCCGCCTGCCGGCCGGTCACGCCTGACGATGGCGACGAGAAGCCATCGCGCCGCCGGGGCGGCGCCGGTCGCGCGCGCCGTACGGGGTGTGGTGCGCTCGGCGCACGGCAGCCGGCCGGACGACTACGGCTGGCTGCGCGACGACACGCGCGAGTCGGCCGAGGTGCTCGCCCATCTGGCCGCCGAGAACGACTACGCCGACCGCTACTTCGCGCCGCTCGCCGGCACGGTCGCCGGCCTGACCGCGGAACTGCGCGCCCGGCTCGTCGAGGACGATGCCTCGGTGCCGGTCTGGGAGCGCGGCTACTGGTACTACGTGCGCTACGAGCCCGGCCGCGAATACCCGATCCATGCCCGGCGCAAGGGCCACCCCGACGCGGCGGAGGAGATCCTGCTCGACGTCAACGAACTCGCCCGCGGCCACGAGCACTACGCGCTCGGCAGCCTCGAGGTCAGCGACGACAACACGCTTCTTGCCTACACCGAGGACACGGTCGGCCGACTCGAGTACACGCTGAAGGTCCGCGCGATCGGCAGCGGCGCGGATCTCGGCGTCGCTGTCTTCCCGGTCGAGGACGACATCGCCTGGGCGGCCGACAGCCGGACGGTCCTCTACGTCAGGAAGGACCGCGAGACGCTGCTCGGCACCGAGGTGCGCGCCGTGGACATCGGCGCGGGCCGCGACCGGCTGCTGTACGAGGAGGCCGATCCGAGCTTCTTCCTCGGCGTCTACCGCGGCCGCTCGGGCCGCTACCTCTACATCGTCGCGCACAGCACGGTGGCGACCGAGTACCGCTACGCGCGCGCGGGCGACGCGTCGCTCGAGTTCCACGTCGTGCGACACCGCGAGCGCGACCACGAGTACCACGTCGACGACCGGATCGAGGACGGGCGCGAGTCGTTCCTGGTGCTGTCGAACGACGCGGCGCCGAACTTCCGGCTGCTCGAGGCGCCGCTCGCCACGCTCGGCGATCGCGCGACGTGGACCGAACGCCTCGCCGAGCGCGCCGACGTGCTGCTGACGGGGGTGGATACGTTCGCGGGCTTCATCGCCGTGTCCGAGCGGGTGGCGGCAGGGCCGCGCCTGCGCCTGCTGGTCGATGGCGGAGCAGGCGGTGCGCCCCGGGAGCGGCTCCTCGCCGGGCGCGACGCGGTAGGCATCCTTGTGCTCGACGACAACCCGGAGTACGCGACACCGACGCTGCGCTACGTCGAGTCCTCGCCGCTTAGGCCCGACACGACCGTGGAGCTCGAGGTCGCGACCGGCGCGACGCGCGTGCTCAAGGTCGAGCCGGTGCCGGGATTTGATGCCGCGTCCTACGCGGTCGAGTTGCTCTACGCGCCGGCCCGCGACGGCGCTAGGATTCCGGTGACGGTGATGCGCCGGGCAGGCGAGGCCCGCCCGGCACCGCTCTACCAGACCGCGTACGGCGCCTACGGCATCTCCTCGGACGCCACCTTCTCGGGCTCCCGCCTGTCGCTCCTCGATCGCGGCTTCGTCTGCGCCATCGCCCACGTGCGCGGCGGCCAGGAGCAGGGCCGGGCCTGGTACGACGCCGGCCGCCTGGCGGCCAAGCGCAACACCTTCAACGACTTCATCGACGTCAGCCGCTTCCTCGTCGCGGCCGGGATCGCCGCTCCGGGGCGCCTGTTCGGCGCCGGCGGCAGTGCCGGTGGCCTGCTGACCGCCGTGGTCGCCAACGAGGCGCCGGCGCTCTACGGGGGCCTCGTCAGCCACGTGCCCTTCGTCGACGTGCTGACCTCGATGCTCGACGAGGACCTGCCGCTGACGAGCACCGAGTACGACGAGTGGGGCGATCCGCGCCGGGCGGCCGACTACGCGCTGATCGCCGGCTATTCGCCGTTCGACAACGTCGGTGCGCTGCCGTATCCCGCGCTGTACGTGACGGCCGGGCTCTGGGACGGCCAGGTGCCGTACTGGGAACCGGCGAAGTGGGTCCAGAAGCTGCGCCGGCTGTCGACCTCGGGCGCGCCGGTGGTGCTGCGCATCCAGCTCGAGGCCGGCCACGGTGGCCGGTCCGGCCGCTACGAGCGGCTCACCGAGATCGCCGAGGAGTACGCCTTCCTCCTCGAGCTCGCCGGTCTCCTGCCCTGAGGCGGCCTCAGGCCGGGGTCGCGGCGCGCTTGATGGCGGCGCGGATGCGGTTGTACGTGCCGCAGCGGCAGAGGTTGCCGGCCAGCGCCGTATCGATGTCGCCGTCGGTCGGCGCCGGTTTCGCGGCGAGCAGGCTGACGGCACTCATGATCTGCCCGGACTGGCAGTAGCCGCACTGCGGGACGTCTTCGGCGATCCAGGCGGCCTGCACGCGCTTGCCGAGCGCGCTCTCGCCGATCGCCTCGATGGTCGTGACCTTCTTGCTGCCGATCGAGCCGACGGGGGTCACGCAGGCGCGCGTCGGTTCGCCATCGACGTGCACCGTGCAGGCACCGCACAGCGACGTGCCGCAGCCGTACTTCGTGCCGGTCAGCCCGAGCACGTCGCGCAGCGCCCAGAGCAGCGGCATGTCGGCCGGGACGTCGAGGTCGTGGCTCTGGCCGTTGATGTCGATTTTCATGCGTTCGGCTTCCTCTGGCGCGCCCGCCCGCGCGGCGGCAACGGGTCGTGGCGACTGCGCGGATTCTAGTCCGTTCCGGCTGCCGCCGGCATCCCGGTGCGCGGCTTGCGCAGCCCCCGCGGCGCCGGTCGTGGCTGGCAGCCCACAGGCGGTCCGATGTTGCGCTGCGTCGCAAAAAGGCGACATTTAGTTAAGCGGGGCGGCTACTTAGCGGTGACTTGTGGGCTCCCGTCGAGGCCCCGCAGGCTGCCGGATGTTGCCGACAAGTCGCTATTTCACAAGACTTTTTGGCCGCGGGGAGGCGAGCCTTTGACTCGACAGGCAGCGCCGGCGGGTGCAGAGTCGGCCCGTCCGCGACGCCCGCCACGGCGACGGACGGGCGACAGCAGACGGGCGCCAAGCCCCCGGGGGAGTCACGATGGCCGACGATTTTCGTTTGACCTCACGGTTGCCGGCCTCGAGCCGCGCGGCGCTCGAGGCGCTGCTGTTCTTCAACGTCCGCCAGCATGCGCTGCGCGACGAGATCGAGGCGACGATCGAGCGCTTCGGGATCCCCGAGCTGATCGAGTCGCAGGGCTGGCTGCGGATCGAAGTGGCCGGACTGCCCGACGTGCAGTGCCTGTACGCGGTGCGCGGCGACAAGGCCGATGCCGAGCCCGTCGGTGCCGTCGTCTACGTCCGCGACAGCATCGACCGCATCACCATCGTGCACCTGTCGGTGGCGCCCGATGCGTCGCTGAACCTGGCCGGTGGCGGGCGCATCGTCCTCAACCGCCTGCTCCACCAGATCCGCCGGGTCGCCCGCTGCACGAGCGGCATCCGCCGCGTCGAGCTCGCCTACCGCGCCCGCCGGACGTCGCACCGCGAGGCCGGCTACGCCGCGCTCGCCTAGGCGCGTGCCCGCGGCCCGGGCGTGACCGGGCCCGGCAGGGTCGCTACCGCGCCCGACCCCGCCCTGCCCGCTAGCGCCCCGCCGGGTTCGGGTCGCCGTGCCGGGCAGCGCCCTCATTCATCGCGCTCATGCCGCCGGTGATGGCCAGGCGCATCGCGCTCTCGACCGGCATGTCGACCAGCACCAGTTCGGTGCGCGGCAGGTACAGCGTCACGCCGCCGATCATGTACGACAGCGGCACGTAGACGGCGACCAGTTCGTCGTGACCGACCGACCGGGCGAGCTCCGGCAGGTTGTCGCGGGTCACGAAGCCGAGGAGGTAGGCACCGGCGTTGCTCTTCCACAGCACCACGCTCTGCAGGTCGCGGTGGGTGTCGCCCGACGGCAGGAGTCGCGTCATGTCGCGGATCGCCCCGTACACCGTCTTCACGACCGGGATCCGCGCCAGGAAGCGGTCCCAGACGCCGAGCACGCGGCGCACGAGGTAGGCGTTGACCGCCGAGCCGATCGCGAACAGCAGCACGAGGCCCGAGACGATGCCCAGGCCCGGCCAGTACAGCGACGCCGGGAGCATCAGCGTGATCACGCGGTGCATGACCGACTCGGCGGTGGTCAGCAGCCAGACGATCGCGTAGACCGTCAGCGCGATCGGCAGGACCGTCGCCAGTCCCTTCATCAGTACGTTGGACAGTGTCTTCATTGCGCGGCTCGCCAGCAGTGGACGGCAGGCAGCGTCCGTGGAGGTAGGTTAGGCTCTCCATTATGGACTGAAGGCGGCAGCGTCCGCGGAGCGAACGGGGCATGGGACCTAAGGAATCGGGCGGACGACGGCGCAGGGCGGTGGCCGGCGCGGTGCTGGTGACCGGCCTGGCCGCGGTGCCGGTGGCGGCGGCGCCCGCCACGGCCGCAGCGGGCGATCCCTACGCGCGCCTCTGGAGCGGCTGCCAGAAGGCCGCTCTCGTTGCCGGCAGCGACGGCGCCACGCACTTTCGCGCCTGCTTTCGCGAGACGGCGCTCGTCGCGATCGAGGAGCAGCCGGAGGCGAGGCCCCGGCCGCCGCGGCTGCGCTACTTCTATGCCGACGGCCGGCCGGCGGCGCTGCGCGGCGCCACCCCGGCGGGGGGCGGCGCGACCGCCGTGCCGGTTGCCATCGACTGGCGCGCCG
>CAIMCI010000207.1 GCA_903839465.1 uncultured Pseudomonadota bacterium | reverse complement strand
GACGAGCGTATCGCCGTCGAGTTCGGTGCGGCGACGGTGGCGGCGCGCGAGCTTGCGCTCCTGTTCAGCGACCTCGATCATTTCAAGAAGGTCAACGACACCCACGGTCACCTGGCCGGCGATACCGTACTCAAGGGCGCGGCGCGGCTCATCCAGTCGGTGCTGCGCGCCGAGGACCACCTCGCGCGTTTCGGCGGTGAGGAGTTCGTGGTCCTGCTGCCCGGCGCCGGGGCGCGGGCGGCGGCCGGGCTCGGCCAGCGCCTCTTGATGGCGCTGCGCACCGGCGCGCACGCGTTTGACGGCACGCAGATCACGGTGACCGCCTCGATCGGCATGGCGGTGTACGGTCCGACGTACCGCTTCGCCGACGTGCAGGAGTTCATCCGCGCCGCCGACGAGGCGGTCTACGCCGCCAAGCGCTCGGGGCGCAACAGGCTCTGTGCGCACGGTGTGCAGCCGGTCGTGACGCTCGCCCACACCGCCTGAGCGGCGTCCACCGCGCGGCCTGTGCCGTGCGTCAGTGCCGTTCCCAGTGGCCCTCGTGCAGGCGGTACCCACCGTCGACGTGCTCCCAGTGATGCGGCGCCCAGCGCCAGCCCGGATGGGGCGGCGCGTCCCAGCGGCCCGGCACCCAGACGTGCCGGCCTCCGCTCCAGTTCCAGTAGCCGCCGACCCAGACGTAGCCCGGATACGGGGCGACGCCGACGGTCTCGATCACCGGTGCCGGGGGCGCGACCACGACGACCTCGGAGGCGAAGCCGACCCGCGGTGGCTGGACGACGACGCGCCCGGGACTGACGACGCAGCCAGCGAGGGCGAGGCTGGCGCCGGCGAGCAGCGCGGCGGTAACGAGGCGATGACGAAAGAGAGGGCAGGACAGGGGTCGGTAGGACACGGTGACTCCGCAAGGGCTTGACCTCGTCTGCTAACGCGCGCCCGGCACCGGCGTTGACCAGCCCACGCCCCCCTCGGCGGCAGCAGTAAACCGCGTGCTAAAATCCTGACGTTGATGACTGTGCCGGACCGGCGTCCAGACGGACGCGGGCCGGGCGAGGGAGCCTTCGTTGGACAGCCGCCGTCGGGCCCGGATCATCGCCGCCTCCTTGTGTGTGGCGCTGGCCGCGGCGCCCGCCCTCGCCGCAACCGGTGACGACACAGCCGCCGAGGGATGCGCGGCGGGTTCCGCCGCCCGGAGCTTCACCGAGCGGCTGTCGGCCGCCTACGAAACCCACCTCGGCTGGAACGGCGCCGATCCGGCGGAGCCCGCGCCGCGCGTGGCCGGCGGTGCCGAGGTGCCGGTCAGCAACCCGCCGTGGCCCTACGCCACCTGGAACATCGGCGGCACCAACGCCATCGGTGTCGAGAACCTCTACGCCAGTGCGGTGATGGACGCCCTCTACTGCGGGCGCGGCGGCCGGGCGCTCAAGGACAGCCGCTTCACGGTCTACGGCTGGCTGGAAGCCGGCGGCAACCTCAGCACCTCGCACACCCGCTACAACTACGCGACCGGCAGCGGCGGCAACGCGCCGGCCGCCTATTCGTTCCAGCCCAACACCGTGCAGCTCGACCAGTTCGCCGTCTACCTCGAGCGCACGCCGGACGTCGTGCAGCGCGACCACTTTGACTGGGGCGGCCGGCTGACCCTGCTGTACGGTGCCGACTACAAGTACACGTTCTCGAACGGCGTGTTCAGCAACCAGTACCTGGACCGGGCGCGACCCTACGGCTTCGACCCGGTCATGTACTACCTCGACTTCTGGTTCCCCAAGGTCGCGCAGGGGATGAACGTCCGCGTCGGCCGCTACATCTCGATTCCGGACATCGAGGCGCAGCTCGCACCGAACAACATCAGCTACAGCCACTCGCTGCTCTACACGTTCGATCCCTACACCGAGCACGGCGTGGTCGCGACCGTGAAGCTCGACCGGCACTGGCAGGTGCAGGCGCAGCTCAATGCCGGCAACGACATCGGCCCCTGGGTCAAGAGCGAGCGCCGGCTGACGCCGGCAGCCTGCGTGATGTGGACCTCCGAGTCCGGTCGCGACGCGCTCTACCCGTGCATGAACGGCCTGAACGACAGCCGCTGGCGGTGGGACAACGTCCAGCACGCGGTGCTGACCTGGTATCACAAGTTCGATGCCCGCTGGCACATGGACACCGAGATCTACTACCTCTGGCAGTCCGACACGCCGAACGTCAACAACGCGGCCGGGCTCGCGCGCCTCGCCCGCACCTACGACTACGTGACCTACGGCGCGCCGGGCGGGGCGCACTGCGAGCCCGCGCTCGCCAGCTGCTACTCGTACGCGTACGCGGCCGTCAACTACATCAACTACACCTTCGGGCCGCGCGATATCGCGACGTTCCGCACCGACTACCTGAACGATGCGCGCGGCCAGCGCACCGGCTACCGGAGCCGCTACTACGAGGTCGACCTGAGCTACACGCACTGGCTCGGCGATGTCATCGAGCTTCGGCCCGAGCTGCGCTTCGAGCACGCCCGCGAGGCGCCGGCCTACGACAATCCCGCGGCGTCACCGGGCGCCGGCCGCCACTCGCAGTTCATGGTCGCGGCCGACGCCATCGTCCACTTCTGAGCGACGCCGCGGGCTAGGCCGCGGCGCCGACCGGCAGGCGGATCAGGTGGTCGAAGGCACCGAGTGCCGCTCGCGCCCCGTCGCCGACCGCGATCACGATCTGCTTGTAGGGCACCGTCGTGCAGTCACCGGCGGCATAGACTCCAGGCGCCGAGGTCTCGCCGTGCGCGTCGACCTCGATCTCACCGCGCGCCGACAGCCGCACCGTGCCCTTCAGCCAGTCGGTGTTCGGCACGAGGCCGATCTGCACGAAGATCCCCTCGACGGCGAGCGGCTGCTCGCTGCCGTCGCCGCGGTTGCGGTAGCGCAGGCCGGTGACCCGCCGGCCATCGCCGTCGACGGCGAGCGTCTGCGCGGACGTCAGCACCGTGACGTTCGCCAGCGCGGCGAGCTTCTGGCGCAGGACCGCGTCGGCCCGGAGCGACGCATCGTACTCGAGGAGCGTCACGTGGCTGGCGAGGCCGGCGAGGTCGATCGCCGCCTCGACGCCGGAGTTGCCGCCACCGATGACGGCGACCGGCCTGCCCTTGAAGAGGGGTCCGTCGCAGTGCGGGCAGTAGGCGACGCCCCGGTTGCGGTACTCGCGCTCGCCCGGCACGTTCATCTCGCGCCAGCGCGCGCCGGTGGCGACGACGATGCTGCGGGCACGAAGCGTCGTGCCGCTGTCGAGGCCGAGCTCGAGGTAGTCGCGCCGGGCGAGGCTCGTCGCCCGTTCGCCGTCGAGGATGTCCACGCCGTAGGTCCGCACGTGGTTCTCGAGCGCGTGCGCGAGCGCCGGCCCCTCGGTCGCCGTGACCGACACGAAGTTCTCGATCCCCATCGTGTCCAGCACCTGGCCGCCGAAGCGTTCGGCGACGATGCCGGTGCGGACGCCCTTGCGGGCGGCGTAGATCGCCGCCGCGGCGCCGGCCGGGCCGCCACCGACGATGAGCATGTCGTACGGCTCGCCATCCCCGTGCCCGCGCGGGCCGGCGGCGCGTGCATCGCCGCGGACGCGGTTCACGATCTCCTTCAGCGTCATGCGGCCCTGGCCGAAGGGTTCGCCGTTCAGGAAGACCGCCGGTACCGCGAGGACGTCGCGCCGCGCCACCTCGTCCTGGTAGAGCGCACCGTCGATCATGGTGTGGCGGATGCGCGGGTTGACGGCCGCCATCAGGTTCAGGGCCTGGACGACGTCCGGGCAGTTCTGGCAGCTCAACGACACGAAGGTCTCGAACACGAGGTCGGTGTCGATCGCGCGGATGGCCGCGAGGAGGTCGGGCGCGGCCTTCGGTGCGAGGCCGCCCGCCTGCAGGAGGGCGAGCACGAACGAGGTGAACTCGTGGCCGAGCGGCACGCCGGCGAAACGCACCCGGGGTGCGCTAGCGGCCGTGGCGATCGAGAACGACGGCCGCCGCTCCGTGGCGTCGGCACGCTCCACCACGCGGATGCGCGCCGACAGCGACGCGAGGTCGCCGAGCAGCGAGCGGAGTTCCGCGGCGGCGGGCGACTCGTCGAGGTGGGCCGCGATCTCGACCGAGTCCGAGAGGCGCTCGAGGTGGGTGGCAAGCTGCGCTTTCAGTGTCGAATCAAGCATCGGTCTCTCCCAGGGTTGGCGGCCCGCCCGCGCGGCGGACGGGCCGGCTGCCGGACGACGGCGTCAGATCTTGCCGACGAGGTCGAGGGAAGGGGCGAGGGTCTTCGCGCCCGGCGTCCACTTCGCCGGGCAGACCTCGCCCGGATGGCTGGCCACGTACTGCGCCGCCTGGACCTTGCGCAGGAGCTCGCGCGCATCGCGGCCGATGCCGTTGTCGTTGACCTCGATGACCTTGATCAGGCCCGCCGGGTCGATGACGAACGTACCGCGCAGCGCCAGCCCCTCCTCCTCGATCAGCACGCCGAACTGGCGGGCGAGGTTCGCCGTCGGATCACCGACGAGCGGGTACTGGACCTTCGCGATCGTGTCCGAGTGGTCGTGCCAGGCCTTGTGGGTGAAGTGCGTGTCGGTCGAGATGCCGTAGATCTGCACGCCGAGGCGACGGAACTCCTCGTAGTGATCGGCGAGGTCGCCAAGCTCGGTCGGGCAGACGAAGGTGAAGTCGGCCGGGTAGAAGACGAACACCGACCAGTGGCCGATGAGATCCTCGTGGCTGACGGGAACGAACTCGCCGTCGTGGTAGGCGGTCGCCTTGAAGGGCTGGACGCGGGTGTTGATCAGGGACATGGTCGGTACTCCGTAGGCGGTGGTGCTGTGCTACGGAGAGATCCTCGCAGGCGGCGATGGATTGGTGAAATGAAATGATTCTATCGGTTCAATAGGAAAGTCCTATGACGTTGCCGATCCACCCCACCGCCCGGCGCCGCCCGCGGGCGGCAGCGCCGGACCGTTGGCGTCGCCGTCAGACGCCGTGGCGCGTCAGCCAGTCGCGCGTCAGCTGCCAGGCGTAGGTCGCCGCGGCGCGGTCGTAGGTCGGTCGGTAGTCGGCATGGAAGCCGTGGTTGACGCCCGGGAAGACGACAATCTGCGAGCCGCTCGGCGAACGGTCGAGATCGGCCTGCATGCGGTCGACAACCGCGGCCTGGATATAACCGTCCTTCTCGGCATAGAGGCCGAGCACGGGTACGGTGAGCGTCGCGGCGATGTCGACCGGATCGCTGGGCTTGATGTCCGACTTCATGCCGTCCAGCAGCCCGTAGAAGGCGACGCCGGCCCGGACCGAGCGGTTGTGCGCCGCGTACAGCCAGACGGTGCGACCGCCCCAGCAGAAGCCGACGATGCCGGTGCGGCTGACATCCGCCTGGCCGCTCGCGCCGGCGTAGGCGAGCGTCGCGTCGAGGTCGCCGAGCACCTGCGCATCCGGCACCCGGCTGATCACCTTCGTCAGGATCTCGCTGACATCGCTGAGGCGCGTGACGTCGCCCTGGCGCGTGAAGAGCTCCGGGGCGATGGCGTAGTAGCCGAGTTTTGCGAAGCGCCGGCAGACGTCCTGGATGTGGGCGTGCACGCCGAAGATTTCCTCGATGACGAGCACCACGGGCGCCTTGCGGGCGCCGCTCGGCATGGCGCGATAGGCCGACACCTCGCCGCCGGCCACGGGCAGGACGACCGGTCCGGCGACGAGACCGGCGCTGTCGGTGGTGATGGTCTCGGCCGTGACCGGCTGGGCGGCGAGCGCGAAGCCGCTGGCGAGCGCGGTCGCGAGGAAGCCGCGGCGGCTGACGCCGGCGGACGGCGTCGCGCGCACCTCCGCGTCAGTCGCCGGGCCGGGCAGGGGTGTGGGGCGGGTGTCCATGGCAGGTACCTCCGGGGGTCGGCAAACGGTCAGGCGACGACGAGGCGTACGTCGACGTTGTTGCGGGTGGCGTTCGAGTACGGGCACACGGCGTGCGCGGCGTGCACCAGCGGCTCGAGGTCGGCCACCGCCATCCCGGCGCAGGAGACCTTGAGCTCGACGGCGATCCCGAAGCCGTGCTCGATCGGGCCGATCGACACCGACGATTCGATGACAGGCTCGGCGGGGAAGCGCACCTTGCCTTCGCCGGCCACGTATTTCAGCGCGCCGATGAAGCAGGCGGCGTAGCCGGCCGCAAAGAGCTGCTCCGGATTGGTACCCGGACCGCCCGCGCCGCCGAGGCCCTTCGGTGTCGACAGCGTCACGTCCAGCGCGTTGTCGCTGCTGGTGGCGCGGCCGTCGCGGCCGCCGCTCGCCCGCGCCTGCGCGGTGTAGAGAACAGTCTTCAGTACGTTCATGGCCTCTCCTTGCCGTGGGGGTGGTGGGGGCGGCGCCACGCGCGGGCCGCCGCCGGTTAACGGTCCGTCAGTCCGCGTCAGGTCGCCCGGGCCGCGCCGTGCAGCGGGTAATCGGTGTAGCCCCGGGCTCCGCCACCGTAGAACGTCGCCGTCTCGGGCGCGTTGAGCGGCAGGTCGTGGCGCAGGCGCTCGACCAGGTCCGGGTTGCCGATGAAGGGGCGGCCGAAGGCCACGCAATCGGCACGGCCGGACTCGACCGTGTCCAGCGCCAGCGCCCGGGTGTAGCCGTTGTTGACCATCCAGACCCCGCCCGGATGGCGGGCGACGTACACCGAGCGCAGGGCCGCGTAGTCGAAGGGCACGCGCGCGCGGTCACCGCCGGTCGTGCCCTCAATGAGGTGCAGGTACGCGAGCCCGAGCGGTGCCAGTTCCCCGACCAGGTGGCCGTAGAGTGCCGCGGCGTCGCTGTCCTGCGCCGCGTCGTTGACCGGTGTCACCGGCGACAGGCGCACGCCGGTGCGGTCGGCGCCCGCCACCTCCGCCACGGCGCGGATGACCTCGACCGGGAAGCGGCAGCGGTTGGCGATCGTGCCGCCGTAGGCGTCGGTGCGGTCGTTGATCGAATCGCGCAGGAACTGCTCGAGGAGGTAGCCGTTCGCGGCGTGGACCTCCACGCCGTCAAAGCCCGCCGCGAGTGCGTGGCGCGTGGCCGCACGGAAGTCCTCGACGATGCCCGGCAGGTCGGTGGCGGCCAGTGCGCGCGGCGCCGACACGGGCTCGAAGCCGGCGCGTGTGAAGGTCTTGGCGTCGGCGGCCCGTGCCGTGCTCGAGACCGGGGCGATGCCACCCGGCTGCAGCGAGACGTGCGAGATGCGCCCCACGTGCCAGAGCTGGCAGACGATGCGCCCGCCGGCCCCGTGCACGGCCGCCGTCACGGTGCGCCAGGCCGCCACCTGCTCGGCCGAGTGGATGCCCGGCGTGTCGAGGTAGCCCTGGCCGCTGACCGAGACCTGGGTCGCCTCCGAGACGATCAGCCCCGCGCTCGCCCGCTGCACGTAGTACTCGGCCATCAGCGCGTTCGGCACCTGGCCGGGGGCGGCGCGGTTGCGGGTCAGCGGCGCCATGACGATGCGGTTCGGCGCCTCGATGGCACCGATCTTCAGCGGATCGAACAGGGTCGGCATGGGCAGGCATCTCCGGTCAGGCACGACCTGCGATCTTGCCACGTTTATGTTGCGCTGCGGGGTCCGCGGCCGCTGCGGCCCTGTACAGGACCGGCGGCGGTCAGTGCGGGCGGATCTGCAGTTCGCGGCGCCGGTAATCGATGATGATCGTATCGAGGAGCCCGAGCACGTCCATGCCGATCAGGAGCGCCGGTTCGTCGACGAGGTGCCAGTGCTCAAAGATCTGCATGTCGCCGGCCGTGATCCGCGCGCCCTCGATGGTCAGGCTGCCGAGGCTGATCGGCGGGATCGTCACCCGGTCGCCGTACTGGATGTCGAGTGTCGCACCCTCGATCTCGTCGGCGCTGACGTCCTCCGGACGCAGGCGTCGCCGCAGAGCCGCCTCGAGCGCGTGATTGGCGAGGGTGGCCTGACCGCCGGTGTCGATGATGGCCTTGGCCCGGACGTTGCCGATGCGGATGTCGGCGAGCAGGAGGAGGCCGTTGGCGATCTTGACGGGAATGACGACGAAACCGGCCGGCGCCCGTTCGAGGTGCGACTTGAAGACCGTGATCCGGTCGTGGCGAAAGTCGATGGACACCCGCTTGTCGTCGAGGCCGTCGGTGCCGAGCACGCCCTGGGCGCCGCCGAGCGCGTCGGTGACGATCGGCAGGCGCTTCAGGCGCAGCTCGAGATCGCCGAGCACGAGGCTGTCGACCCGGATCGACGGCACGACCCGGCTGCCGGTGACACCGCGCAGCATCACCGACTGGTGGGCATCGGGCGTGATGCCGAGCGCCGCAGCCACCTCGGCGTTCACCGCCGAGTGGTTGGCGCCGGTGTCGAGCACGAGGCGGAACGGTCCCTGGTCGTTGATGTAGACCGGTGCCCAGATCCGGCCGATGCGGTCGCGGCGGGTCGGCGCGACGTAGCGGGGCTCCGGCGCCGAGACCGTGATCTCCTCGAGGGCCGGTGCGGCGGCGACCGGCGGCGGTGCCGGCGCGGGCGGGTCCTCGCCGGCGAGGCCGGTGCCCGCCCGGAGGAGCCCCGCCGCGAGGCACACGACCGCCCGCGGCCAAACCGAGAAAAAAGCCGGCAGGGCCCGATCTTGGACCTCTTCGCCGGGGTCCACAACGTCACGACGGCCGCGTCCGGGACTGGCTACAATCCCGCGTTCGCCGGCAGGCGCTGACGGTTCGGGCAGGGGGCAGCAGGGCGTGACCAGAGAGCGGCAGTCGAACGGTGCCGGGCCGCCGGCCGGGGCCGCGCCGGGCCGGGTCCGCGGCCCGTTCGCG
>CAIMCI010000206.1 GCA_903839465.1 uncultured Pseudomonadota bacterium | reverse complement strand
GTGGGGCTTACGGCGAATTCGTTCTCGTCCGTCTCTCTCAACCCGTCGCTCGTGTTGTGGAGCCTGGTGATGCATTCGCAGAGCCTCATGGCCTTCCAGGATGCCCGCCATTTCGCCCGGACGTTAGACGACAAGTTCACCGGCATCGACTGGAGTGCGGGTCTCGGCGGAGCGCCGCTGCTTGACGGTGCCGTGGCACAGTTTCAATGCCGGAATGCGTTTCGGTATTATGGGGGTGACCACGTCATCTTCCTCGGCGCGGTGGAAGCCTATTGGCATGGTCCGGGCGAACCGCTGCTGTGCAGCCGCGGCAGTTTCGGCTCCTTCATGCCGGGGGTCTGACCCGGAGGAACCCATGGCCTCGGCCGCAAGTCCGCTTTCTGACGCCGCGCCGAACCGCAAACGCGGGACACCGGAGGCGCCCCGCGTCGAGTGCATCCGCAGAGCGGTCGAGTTTTTTACTGCGGAGGGGGGCACCCGGGAACTGATCAGCAAGCTGGAGGGCACCCAGCCACCGCTTTGTCGCTATCTCCCCAATAAGGACACACTGGTCCGGGCGGTCTGCCTCGATCTGGATCCCTGTAGCGCGAACAGTCAGTAACCGGCCGGGTGCAGCCAGGCATTCACCGCGAGCACAGCTGCGGGGCCGGCTATTCGCTGCCGGTCAGCCGGGAGATATCGCCGCGATCTGCCATGCTGCCGGGGTATTGTAGATCGGCGTGCAATTTTGACCCCCTAAGCCGGGGGATCGGCGTTCAATTTTGACCCCCCTTATCCGCGGTTCTGGAGACTGCCTGTCCTTGCGTAGGGAGAGGCGGCTGGGGGATGAAGGGCGTGGATACGATTGCGCGCATCAGGCGCGAGTTCTTCATCCGCGGCCGCTCGATCAAGGAGATCGTCCGTGACCTGCACGTGTCGCGGAACACGGTTCGCAAGGTGGTGCGATCGGGGGCGACGGCGCTCAGCTACGAGCGGGAGGTCCAGCCGCTGCCGAAGCTGGGGCAGTGGCGGTCTGATCTCGACCGGCTTCTCCTGAGCAACGCAGGCAAGTCGTCGCGCGAACGCCTGACACTGATGCGGGTCTTCGAGGCGTTGCGCGGTCTGGGCTATGAGGGCGGGTACGACGCTGTGCGCCGCTACGCTCGGACATGGCAGCGGGAGCGCTCGGCTTTGGCGGCCGACGCCTATGTGCCTCTCTCCTTCGCGCCGGGCGAGGCCTATCAGTTCGACTGGAGCCACGAGGTCGTGCTGATCAACGGTGCGACCGTGAAGATAAAGGTCGCACACGTCCGGCTCTGCCACTCGCGCATGCTGTTCGTCAGAGCTTACCCGCGTGAGAGCCAGGAGATGGTGTTCGACGCCCACGACCGCGCCTTCGCGTTCTTCAAGGGCACGTGCCGGCGGGGCATCTACGACAACATGAAGACGGCGGTCGAGACGATCTTCGTCGGCCGCGAGCGTGCCTACAATCGCCGCTTCCTGCAGATGTGCAGTCACTACCTGGTCGATCCTGTCGCCTGCACGCCGGCGTCGGGCTGGGAGAAGGGACAGGTCGAGAACCAGGTCGGTGTCGTCCGGGAACGGTTCTTCACGCCACGGGTCCGGGTGAAGAGCTACGAGGAGCTGAACGCCCTCTTGCTCGACCAGGCAATCGCCTACGCCAAAGCCCATCCCCACCCCGAGTTCAAGGATCGGACTGTCTGGCAGGCGTTCGAGGCGGAGCGTCCCTTCCTGGTTGCCTATGCCGGCCGCTTCGATGGCTTC
>CAIMCI010000205.1 GCA_903839465.1 uncultured Pseudomonadota bacterium | reverse complement strand
GCTGTCCCGGGCAGAGACGTGACGGCTTCGGGGACACAATTTGATCAGGAACGCCCGGGACGATGATCAACCTACGCCGAAGTGATCATCCGTGTCAAGGGAATCGATCAGTGGCATGGGTCCATCGGCGGCCGGCGGAAGATGACCGTCATGACCGGCTCGCGGCGCTTGCGCAGGCCAGGTTCGAGGCGGGCCTCGAGCTCGGCATGCGAGGCCTTCGCCTCTGCGAGGAGCTGCGCATCGGCGTCGAGCCAGCGGTAGAGCGTACGGATGCTGATACCGGCTAGCGCGGCGATCATGCCCCACGGCATGCCGTGGCCAGCCCCCTCGACGATGGTCCTGCGCTGCTCCGGAGTCATCATCAGTAGCCCTTCCACTTGCGCGCCGAGCCAGAAGACTGGACACCGCCCATCGGTGCCCACTGCAGGTCATGCGTGTAGATCATGTAACGGGTCCCGTCCATCGCGTGGTCGCCGTTCTGCCCCTCGGGCTCCTCCTCGCCTTCGGGGAAGGTGTAGCCCTCCTGTTCGCGCCACCACGCCGACTGACCGGAGCCGATGTCATCGCCTGGCCCGAGGTCGGTGGCGACATGCAGGCGCGGCTTGCCGTCGTGGCTTGAGGGCGGGACCAGCGCCCGCACGTGCATGAGGCCGGGGACGATGTCCTTCTCGGCGAGGGTGACGGGCAGCCCGAGCTTCTCCATCTCGGCCTGACCCTCGGGGTCGTGGTCGATGTACCACTGCTCGACCTTCCACTCTTTGCCGAACTTCGCGGCCTGCTTCGCCACCTGGCTGCGGAGCTGCCCGCGACGGTACCAGTGGGCGGCGATGTACCAGCGATCCTCCTGATCGGTGCCGCCGACGCCGACCGAGGCCGGGTTGGTGAAGCCCCAGTCCACCCAGCCGAAGCGGTGAGTCATCAGCGGGCGCATCTGGTCTGAGGTTAGTGCGCCATGCAAGTGCGTGTGCAGCGGCCAGGCCAGACCCATCATGTCGAGGATGATCGCGTCAAGGTAGGCGGCGGCCAGCTCGCTGCCGTAGCTCGCGCGCAGGTCTTCCTCGAACCCCTCGGGCAGTTTCAGGTTGTCGCGGGTGCGACAGCGGGTGATGTGGACGTCGCGGCGGCCACGGAACCAGCGGGCGAGCCAGTTCATCCCATTCGGCGTGGAGGTGACGACCAGGGCCGGCCGGCGCGCGGGCTGGCGCAACCTGGCCTGCACGATCTGCCAGAAGCGCGGCTTGTAGACCAGCGCGAGCTCGTCGCACCAGCCGAAACCGATGTTGAGGCCGCTCGCCCGGTCCGGCTCGGTGGCGCTGCGCACGAAGAAGTGGCGCCCGGTCGGGTGCCACGTGAAGACCATGTCCGCCTTGTTGAAGGTGTAGAGCTGCGAGGGCACCCAATGGCGCCAGAGCGGCATGATGTTGTCGCGAAACATCGGGTAAGTCGGGCAGCCGATCAGCCCGTCACAGCCCGGGTTGTCGCTGGCGAGGTAGAGCAGCTCATGGATGCCGGCCAGCGTCTTGCCCGAGCCCAGACCACCGCAAAACCATTTCCACTTCGCCGGACTGGAATGGAACCGCACCTGGTGCGCCTGGGGGATGTAGGGGGCGACGACTTCCACGGCGACCGGCTACTCGT
>CAIMCI010000204.1 GCA_903839465.1 uncultured Pseudomonadota bacterium | reverse complement strand
CGCCCGCCGCTCGTCCGGTTGCCCGAACCAGCGCAGCAGCGCCTCGGCAAGCGCCGGTGCGTCGGCCACCTCGAGCGCGGCCTGCGCGCCGAGCAGCATCTCGGCCATCGCCCGGGCGGTCGCATGCGACGGCCCGAAGAGCACCGGCCGGCCAACCGCCGCCGGCTCCAGCAGGTTGTGGCCGCCGACCGGCACCAGCGTGCCACCGACGAAGGCCACGTCGCCCGCCGCGTACGCGATCTCGAGCTCACCGACCGTCGCGACCAGCAGCACCGCGGCGGTGGCCGAGTCCTCCGGCAGCGGGCCGGGGCCGCGGCGCACCGCGCAGCCCCAGCCGGCGGCGCCAAGCGCCGCCTCGACCTCGGCGAAGCGTGGCGGATGGCGCGGCACGAGCACGAGGAGGGCCTCTGGAAAACGGTCGCGGAGCCGGCGGTGCGCATCGAGCACGGCATCCTCTTCGCCGGCGTGCGTGCTGCCCGCGACCCAGACCGGTCGGCCGGCGCCGAGGGCGGCGCGCCACGCCGCGGCCTCCCCGGCGAGTCCCGCGCGCGGCTCGTAATCGAATTTGAGATTGCCGGTGACCTCGAGCCTAGCGGGGTCGGCACCGATCGCGCGGAAGCGATCCGCATCGGTGGCGCTCTGCGCGCCGATGCGCGTCCCCTCGAGCACGTGGCGCACGAAGCTGCCGACGCGCCGGTAGCGCGCCGTCGAGCGCGCCGAGAGCCGCGCGCTCGCGAGCACGAGCGGCACGCCCGAGCGGCGCGCCGCGCCGTACAGCGCCGGCCAGAGCTCCGTCTCCAGGATGACGCCGACGCGCGGCCGGGCCCGCGCGAGAAACCGCGCGACCGGGCCCGGCAGGTCGATCGGCAGGTAGCGGATCGTCGCCGCCGGATACAGCGCCTCGGCCCGCGCCCGGCCGGCGGGCGTCGCGGTCGTGACGAGGAGACGCAGCCCGGGCTCCGCCGCAGTCAGCCGGCGGACGAGCGGCGCCGCGGCCTGCACTTCGCCGGCCGACACCGCGTGCAGCCAGACGGAACCCGGCTCGAGCGCAGGTCCGAAGCCGAAGCGTTCGCCGAGATGCGCCCAGTAACCGCGCTCGCGCCAGCCACGCAGCAACCAGTTGGCCACCAGCAGCGGCGCCAGCAACCAGGAGACGAGCGTGTAGACAAGGGTATGGACGAGGGCCACGCGGCGCGGATCTCCACGCCGGGGACGGCGCTGCTCTTCTGCAATAATAGCGCGCATGGTTACCGAGCACAGCGCACCGCCCCGCCCCAAACCCGCGCCGCCGGCCGCGGCCGCGGCGCCGCCCGAGGTCGCCGACTGCCAGGGCATTCAGTACTGGCCGGCGTGGATCGCCTACGGGCTGATGCGCGCCCTGTACCGGCTGCCGCCCGCCGTGCAGCGCGGGCTGTCGACGGCGCTCGGCAGCCTCGCCTGGTGGGTGGCACGGCGCGAGCGGCGCACGACGCTGATCAACCTCCGGCTGACCCATCCCGACTGGACCGAACAGGCGCGCCGGCGCCTCGGCCGGCGTCATTTCGAATCGCTGGCCTACGGCGTGTTCGAGACCGGACTCGTCTGGTTCGGCGACGGCAGCCGGCTGCGGCGGATCGTCCGCATCGAGGGTCGCGAGCACCTCGACGCCGCCGTCGCCCGCGGCCGCGGCGTCATGCTGCTTGGCGGGCATTTCACCACCAACGAGATCGCCGCCGCGGCGCTGCCCGAGACCGGCCATCCGGTATCGATCATGTACAAGGCGCCGAAGAACCGGCTGCTGCACGCGCTCGCCCTGCGCCACCGCAGCGGTCGCGGCGGCCAGATGATCCCCGCCGACCGGCTGGTCGACATGGTGCAGGCGATCAAGCGCGGCGGCATCGTCCTGTATGCGCCCGACCAGCGCTACGACCAGCGGGACTGCGTCAGCGTGCCGCTCTTTGGCGTCGCGGCGCTGTCCAATCCGGGCGCGCCGGTCGTCGCCAAGTACACCGGCTGCGCGGTGCTTCCCTACTTTCCGCTGCGCGCGGCGGATGGCAGGTCCTACGTGATGACCATCGGCGCGCCGCTCGCGCCCTTTCCGAGCGGCGACGTGCCGGCCGATGTCGGGCGCTTCTTCCGCCTCCTCGAGGAAGCGGTCGGGCGGGCACCCGAGCAGTACCTGTGGAGCTACAAGCGCTACCGCCCGGCCGACGGTGAGCCCGATCCCTACCGCCGGGGCGTCGCCCGCGGGTTCACACCCGGCTAGCGGACGAGTAGCCGGCGAGGAGCGCCTGCCAGTCGGCCGGCGGCAATGCCCCGCCCGCGGCGGCCGAGACCTTGTCGAGCGAACGGCGCAGGCGCGCCAGGTTCGCCTCGCGCCAGGCGCCGGGCGGGCGGCGCTCGGCGCGATCGAAATCGATCAGGTAGGCCCGCCCGTCGCCATCGACCAGCACGTTGTGGGCGTTGAGGTCGGCATGCCAGACGCCCGCCTCGTGCAGGCGTCGCACGGCGCCGCCGACCGCGTGCGGGATGGCCGCGGCGAGCGGCGCGGTGCCGGCCGCCTGGCGCAGTTCCGCGAGGGTCCTGACACCGGGCAGGGCCACGGTCAGAAGGTCCGCCCGGTAGTACAGGCCGCGGCGACAGACGCGTGCCGCGACCGGCGCCGGCACGGCCAAGCCGGCCTCGTGCAGCTCGGCCAGCAGCGTCAGTTCGGCGAAGGCGCGGGTCGCCTTGGCACCGGCGTAGAGATAGCGGTCCCCGAGCAGTCCGGCGAGGAGCCCGCCGCGCCGGTAATGGCGCAGCACCCAGAGATCGTCCGCCGCGCTCGGCGAACGGGCGGTGACGAAGTGGACGACGCCGCGTCCTCCGGCCGTCGGGCGCGCGCGGCCGGCCGCCACCAGCGCCGCGGGCTCGAAGTCCAAAGGCTCCGGTGGCCCGATGCGGCGCGGGTCGTATAGGATCGCCGCTCCGCCAAAATCCGCGCGTACCAGTGGCATGCAACTCCGATGCTGACGCAGTTCCGGCAGAGCCCACCCCGCACGGTATGCGTGCAGCGCCTGTCCGCGCTCGGTGACGCCTGCCACACCCTGGCGGTGGTCCGTGCGCTGCAGGACGCCTGGCCCGACACGCGCTTCACCTGGCTGATCGGCAGGCACGAGCATCGGCTGCTGGGGATGGCGGGCGACATCGAGTTTATCACCGTCGACAAGAAGGCAGGCTTCAGCGGCTATCGCGACACCGCGCGGCGCCTCGCCGGACGCCGCTTCGACTTGAGCCTGTGGATGCAGATCGCGCTGCGGGCAAGCCTCTACGGTCGACTGGTTGAGGCGCCGGTGCGCCTCGGCTTCGACCGGCCGCGCGCCCGCGAGGGCCAGTGGCTGTTCACCACCGACAGGATCGCGCACGCCGCGCGCCAGCACGTGCTGGACGGCCTGCTCGGCTTCGCCACGGCGCTCGGCATCCAACCCGCCCGGCTGCGCTGGGACCTCGTGCCTGCGCCCGCCGACGAGGACTACGCGCGGGAACTGGTTCCCGCCGACTGCCCGACCCTGTTGATCAGCGCCTGCTCGAGCCACGGCGCCCGCAACTGGTCGGCGGCCGGGTACGCGGCCGTCGCCGACCATGCCGTCACCCGTCTCGGCCTGCGCGTGGTGCTGGTCGGCGGCCCGTCCGAGACCGAGCGGCGCATGGCCGCCGACATCCGCGCCCGCATGCGCCAGCCGGCCGTCGACCAGGTGGGCAAGGACACGCTGCCGGGACTCCTCGCCGTCATGGCACGCGCGCACGCGATCGTCACCCCGGACTCGGGGCCCGCGCACATGGCGACCATGGTCGGCCTGCCCGTCGTTGGCCTTTACGCCGCCACCAATCCCGCCCGCAGCGGCCCCTATCGCTCGCTCGACCTGTGCGTCGACCGCTACGCCGAGGCGGCGCGCCGCTTCCTCGGCAAAAGCGCCGAGGAACTGCCGTGGCAGACGAAGATCGAAGCGCCAGGCGTCATGGATCTGATCGAGATCGATGCGGTCACCGAGCGACTCGGTGCGGCGCTCAGCACCGGCCGTCGCTGCTAGACTGTCGACCCCTGCCGGAGAAGCCGATGCCTGAGCTCCTTGCCCCTGTCTCACCCGGTGAGCTGCTCGACAAGATCACGATCCTCGAGATCAAGGCCGAACGCATCACGGAGCCCACCAAGCTCGCCAACGTACGCCACGAACTCGCGGTGCTGAACACCTGCTGGCTGGGCAGCGGCCTGGCGACGGCCGCGGTCGCGGCCGACGTTGACGCGCTGCGTGCCGTCAACGCCCGGCTGTGGGACATCGAGGACGACATCCGCGACTGCGAGAGGCGCGGCGATTTTTCCGCCGACTTCATCCGCCTCGCGCGCTCGGTCTACATCGAGAACGACGAGCGGGCGGCGATCAAGAAGCGGATCAACGTGGCGCTGGGCGCGACCCTCGTCGAGGAAAAGAGCTACCGCCAGTACCGCTAGGCGCGGCGCGACCTCAGGCGTCGGTGAGCGTGTAGACCGCGCCGCAGTACGGGCACCGGGCCTCGCCGGTCTTCTCGATCGGCAGGTAGACCCTGGGATGCGAGTTCCACAGGTACATGCCGGGCATCGGGCAGGCGAGCGGCAGGTCGGCACGGCTCACGCGGTAGGCGTGCTCGGCGTTCGGCTGGATGAGATCGGCGGTGGAGGGGCTTAAGGCCATGGCGGGTCCCGGACTCGATCGAGGCCGGGATTATACCTGCTCCGGCGCCACCGGCTCGACCGGCTCGCCGAGATACGCCTGCCACAGGGCGGTCACCGCGTCCCGGGTGACGGCCAGCCGGGCGGCAGGGACCTGCGCCGGCAGGCCGTCGAGCGAGAGGCGGTGGGCGACGACCCGGTATTCCCGGTAGGCATCGACCAGCGTGTCGATGTGGCCGTGATCGACCAGCGCCGCCGAACCGACCGACTCGAGTTGCCGGATGGTGTCCGGAAAGGTCACGAGCGCCGGATAGCGGTAGGCGTCCTTCAGTACCCAGTACTGGGCGAGGAACTCGATGTCGGCGACGCCGCCCGCATCGCGCTTGACGTCGAATACCGCCGCGTCGGCGCTGCCGAGTTCGCGGCGCATGCGCTGGCGCATCTGGGCGACCTCGCGGGCGAGCCCGTCGCGGCGCACGTGCCGGCAGAGCACGTCGACGCGGATCTGCTCGACGCGCGCGCGGATCGAGGGCGCGCCGGCCACCGCCCGGGAATGCAGCAGTGCCTGGTGCTCCCAGGTCCACGCCTCGTTGCGCTGGTAGTCGCCGAACGCCTCGACGTTGCTGACCATGGGCCCGCCCTTGCCGCTCGGGCGCAGCCGGGTATCGACCTCGTAGAGACGGCCGGCGGTGCCGTGCATCGTCAAAAGGTGCAGGATGCGCTGGCCGAGGCGCAGGTAGAACACGCCGTTCTCGACCACCTTCGGTCCGCTCGTGAACTGCTGTTCGCCGCTCGAGTCGTGCAGCAGCACGACGTCGAGGTCGGACCCGTAGCCGAGTTCGTAGCCACCGAGCTTGCCGTAGCCGAGCGCGGCGATGCCACAGCGGCGCCGGCCGGTGGGGTCTTCGCAGCAGGGCTCGCCGTAGGTCGCGACGAGGTCGCGCCAGGCAACGGCCAGCGTCCGCTCGAGGATGAGCTCGGCGATGTCCGTCAGCCGGTCGCTGACCTGCATGACCGGCAACCGCCCCGTCAGGTCGAAGAGCGCCGTGCGAAAGATCGCGGCGCGCTGGAACTCGCGCAGGTCCTCGACCTCGCGTTCCGAATCGGGCTCCTCGGCATCGGGCACCTTGAGCGCGAGCTCCTGCTCGAACTGTTGCCGGGAGGGCGGCTCGGCAAAGAGCCGGTGATCGACCAGCTCGTCGAGCAGCAGCGGATGGGCGGCGATCTGCGCCGGCAGGAAGTCGCCGATGGCGCAGATGTCGGTCAGGCGGCGCGCGGCCAGCGGCTGCTCGTGCAGCAGCGCGAGGTAGGCGGTGCGGCCGCCGATCGCCTGCAGGACCGACAGCGCCCGGCGCAGCGTCGCGGCCGGCGCCGCCGTGGCCGCGGCCTGGCTGACGATGGCCGGCAACAGGCGCAGGAGGCGCGAGGCGCCAATACCGTCGAGGCGCCGGTAGTAGCCGCTTTGCACGAGCCCGAGCAGCAGCGCGGCCAGCGGGCCGGGATCGCGCAGCTGCTGCTCGCCGAGTACCGCCGCGACCGTCGCCTCGGTGGCACTCGGCGAGAGCAGCACCGACAGGTCGAGCGCCGGCGCGTCGGCGCCGTCGGCGGACTGCACGAAGGCCTGGAAGTGGGTGCTGACACGGGCGCGTTCGGCCCTGAGCTCCCCGGCGAGCGTTGCGTAGTCGGCAAAGCCGAGGCCCGCGGCGAGCCGCTGGCGGAGCGCCGGGTCCGTCGGCAGCCGGTGCGTCTGCTGGTCGGCCAGCATCTGCAGCCGGTTCTCGACGCGGCGCAGGAAGCGGTAGGCGACGGTGAGCTCGGTAACGGCCGTCTCGGGCAGGAGCTTCTGGTGCAGCAGGCGCGGCAGCACTGTGAGCAGCGAATTGCACTGCAGCCGCGGATCGCTGCCCCCGCGCAGCAGCTGGAAGGCCTGGGCGATGAACTCCACCTCGCGGATGCCGCCGTCACCGAGCTTCACGTCGTCGACGAGGTCCCGCCGCACGATCTCGCGGCTGATGAGCGCCTTCATTTCGCGCAGCGACTCGAACACGCCGAAATCGAGGTAGCGGCGGTAGACGAAGGGCCGCACCGTGTCCTTGAAAAGCGTCGCGTAGGCCGCCTCGCCGGTGATCGCCCGCGCCTTCACCCAGGCGTAGCGCTCCCAGTCGCGGCCGTGACTCTGCAGGTAGTCCTCGAGCGCGGCGAAGCTGACCACGAGCGGCCCCGAATCGCCGAACGGACGCAGGCGCATGTCCACCCGAAAGACATAGCCGTCGACGGTCGCCGCGTCGAGCAGGCGTATCACGGCCTGGCCGATCCGCCGGTAGTAGTCGGCCGCGTCGAGCGAGACTCGCCCGTCGCTCTCGGCGGTGTCCGGGTAGAGGAAGATCAGGTCGACGTCAGAGGAGAAGTTGAGCTCGCGGCCGCCGAGCTTGCCCATGCCGACGACGACCAGCGGCTGGGCGGCGCCGGCGGCGTTGCGGACATGCCCGTAGCGCTCGGTGATGCCGATCTCGGCGAAGGCGACGGCCCGGCTGATGGCGAGGTCCGCAAAGGCCGAGACGGCCGCGAGCGTCGCATCGAGATCGAAGCGTCCGCTGATGTCGCGCCAGGCGATATCGGCCATGACCCGGCGGCGCAGCCGGCGCAGGGCCGCGGCAAACTCCGACTCCGGCGGCCGCGCGGCGAGGAGCGCGTCGAGCTCGGCCGTCGGCTCGATATAGGTGGCCGCGGCCACGCGCGCGAGGAGCGCGGGGTCGGCCATGAGCGCGTCGCCGAGGAAGTCGCTCGCGTCCATTGCCCGGGCGAGCTCGGCGGCCGGCGGCAGCGCGAGCCCCGCCTCTGCGCCGCGCGCGGCCAGCGCCGCGACGCGTTCAGCGGAACGCGTGTCGGCGCCGCTCATCGACGGCGGCGGGCGGTGGGAGCGGCGATCGGCACGGCGGAGTCTCGCGGCGGGGAGGAGGCTGCCGTTTTAGCATCATCGTCGCGGTGGCGCGACCGGTTGGCGCGAGCGGATCCCGGGCCTGATCCGCACGCCGGCACCCGGCGGCCAAAAAAAGGGCCCCGATCTTGCGACCGGAGCCCTCTTGCCGTCGGATCAGGCGATCCGGACGAACGGACTTACATGTCCATTCCGCCCATGCCGCCCATGCCGCCGCCCGGAGCACCGTGGTTGTGCTCCTCGTCCTTCGGCGCCTCGGCAATCATCACCTCGGTGGTCAGCAGCAGGCCGGCGACCGACGCCGAGTTCTGCAGCGCGAGACGGGTGACCTTGGTGGGATCCAGGATGCCCATCTCGATCATGTCGCCGTACTCGCCCGTCGCGGCGTTGTAGCCGAACGTGCCCTTGCCGTCGCGGACCTTGTTGAGGACCACGGCCGCATCTTCGCCGGCGTTGGAGACGATCTGACGAAGCGGCTCTTCGATGGCGCGGGCCAGGATCTTGATGCCGTAGGTCTGATCCTCGTTCGCACCGACGAGCTTGTCGAGCGCCTTGACGACGCGCACCAGCGCGACGCCACCGCCCGGGACCACGCCTTCCTCGACGGCGGCACGGGTAGCGTGCAGCGCGTCCTCGACGCGGGCCTTCTTCTCCTTCATCTCGACCTCGGTCGACGCACCGACCTTGATCACGGCGACACCGCCGGAGAGCTTGGCGACACGCTCCTGGAGCTTCTCCTTGTCGTAGTCCGAGGTGGCTTCCTCGATCTGCGCACGGATCTGCTCGACGCGGGCCTTGATGTCGGCCGG
The DNA here is from genome assembly GCA_903839465.1 of uncultured Pseudomonadota bacterium. GTDB lineage: Bacteria > Pseudomonadota > Gammaproteobacteria > Steroidobacterales > Steroidobacteraceae > CAIKMS01. The sequence goes on along the minus strand of CAIMCI010000204.1, from coordinate 1,421 downwards.
CTTGCCGGCGCCGTCGATGATCGTGGTGTTTTCCTTCTCGACGACGATCTTCTTCGCCTTGCCGAGATCGGAAAGCGTGGCCTTCTCGAGCGACAGGCCGACCTCGTCCGAGATCACGGTGCCGCCGGTGAGGACCGCGATGTCCTGCAGCATGGCCTTGCGGCGATCGCCGAAGCCCGGCGCCTTGACGGCGGCGACCTTGACGATGCCGCGGATCGTGTTGACGACGAGCGTGGCCAGGGCCTCGCCCTCGACGTCCTCGGCGACCACGAGCAGCGGCTTGCCGGCCTTGGCGATGCCCTCGAGCAGCGGCAGCAGCTCGCGGATGTTCGAGACCTTCTTGTCGTAGAGCAGGATCAGCGGGCTGTCGAGCTCGGCGGTCTGGTTGGCCTGGTTGTTGATGAAGTACGGCGAGAGGTAGCCGCGGTCGAACTGCATGCCCTCGACGACGTCGAGCTCGTTCTTCAGGCCCGAGCCTTCCTCGACCGTGATGACGCCTTCCTTGCCGACCTTCTCCATCGCCTCGGCAATCGTCTTGCCGATGCTCTCGTCGCTGTTGGCCGAGATCGTGCCGACCTGGGCAATGGCCTTGGTGTCCTTGCACGGCTTGGAGAGCTTCTTCAGCTCGTCGACGGCGGTCGCGACCGCGTGGTCGATGCCGCGCTTGAGGTCCATCGGGTTGACGCCGGCGGCGACGCCCTTGAGGCCCTCGCGGATGATCGCCTGGGCGAGCACGGTGGCGGTGGTGGTGCCGTCGCCGGCCACGTCGGAGGTCTTGGATGCCACCTCCTTCACCATCTGTGCGCCCATGTTCTCGAACCGGTTCTCCAGCTCGATCTCCTTGGCGACGGTGACGCCGTCCTTGGTGATCGTGGGGGAACCGAAGCTCTTCTCGATGACGACGTTGCGCCCCTTGGGGCCCAGGGTCACCTTGACGGCATCGGCGAGGACGTTCACGCCCCGCAGGATGCTGTCACGGGCGACTTGATCGAAGACGATCTGCTTGGCTGCCATGGTTCATTGCTCCGTTCTGTGGAGGGGGATTACTTCTCGATCACGCCGAGGATGTCGTCCTCGCGCATGATCAGGTTCTCGTCGCCATCGACCTTGACCTCGGAGCCGGCGTACTTGCTGAAGAGCACGCGGTCGCCGACCTTCAGGTCGAGCGGCTGGAGCGTGCCATCCTCGCGGACCTTGCCCTTGCCCACGGCGATCACCTTGCCCTCGGCCGGCTTCTCCTTGGCCGAATCGGGGATGATGATGCCGCCCTTGGTCTTCGTCTCTTCCTCGACCCGCTTGACGATGACGCGGTCCTGAAGGGGACGGATCTTCATTTGCCTGCCTCCTTGTTGAATCCGCGCCGGTGGCCCGGTTCGGGCTGCGCGGAAGCCTGTGTGGGAACGACTTGGCCTTGGCAGTCG
>CAIMCI010000203.1 GCA_903839465.1 uncultured Pseudomonadota bacterium | reverse complement strand
CCCGGCGCCCGCCGCCCGCGACGAGCAGCCAGCTGGAGGCGCCGGGCGCGCCCACGGTGTGGCCGGGCAGGTAGAGCTCCGCCATCGCCTGCGTCGTTTCGTCGGGCTCGAGCACGGCCACCGGTGCTGCGGCCACGGCCCGTACCCGGCTCGCCGTCCGGGCAAGGTCAAGCCACGGGTTGAGTCGCAGGTACAAGGGCCCGGCGCAGGCGCTGTAGGCTACGGCGGCGCCGAGCGCGAGGTGCCACCACGCCGAATCCGTCGCCGGCGCCCGCCACACCCGCCACGCACACCCGGTGGTCACCAGCATCCCGATCAGCGCCACCAGGCCCAGCACGAGCGCGATGGCGCTGCGCCCCTGCGGCGCCGCGGCCGCGACGACGGCAAGCCCCCCGACCAGCAATCCGAAGACCGCTACCGTCGCGGCTCCGGCCGCGAGCCAGCGCCGCTCGACCACCGTCGGCACGCCGGGCATTTCACCGGCCCAGAGCCCAAGCAGCAGCGCGAATCCCAGGGCCGCCGGCCCGTAGTAGACGCCGCGTGCGGTCGCGGCCAGCGAAAGGAGCAGGGTAGCCGGCACGATCGCACCGACCGCCAGGCGCCGCGCGGTCGCGACCAGCGAGCGGTCCCCCAGACCGCGGACCGCGGCGATGACCGCGCCGAGCACGAGGCCGGTCCATGGCAGGAGGTAGACCGGCAGCTCCAGCAGGTATTTGCCGGGCGAGTTCAGATGGCCGGTGGTGTAGACGTAGGCGCCTCGGTCACCGACGTCGACCGCGCGACCGACGAGGTTGTTCCAGAAGAAGACCCGCAGCGTCTCGACGCCGTCGGGCAACACGGCCACGGCCGTCACCCAGGCGAGGATCGCCGCCACCAGCACCGGCACCGGCAGCCACAGTTCCGCCCGCGCGAGCTCCCGCCAGCGCCGCTCGGTGACGACGAGCGTGACGAAGCCGAGGACCGGCACCATCCAGCCCGCCGCGTTCTTCGCGAAGAAGGCGAGCAGCAGGCCGGCATGAAACGCGACATAGCCCCACAACCGACGCCGGCCGGTGGTCGCGGTATAGCCGTGGAAAAGTCCACACAGGCTGAGCGCGACGCCGGCCAAGAGCGGCGCGTCGGTCGCGAGCCAGATCTCGACCTGGTAGCAGATCAGCAGGGTGGCCGCGGCAACGCCGGCCACGAACGCGGCGCGCGGCCCGGCCGCCCGCCGCGCCAGCAGCGCCAGCGATGCCACCGTCAACAGGCCGTAGAGAAGGCTCGGCAGGCGCAGGGCAGCGGGCGCCGAGCCCAGCGCGCTCGCACTGGCGCCTGCCAGCCAGTACAGCAGCGGTGGCTTCTCCATGAAGTACTGCCCGCCGAACACGGGCACCGCGTGCTGGTCCTGCTGCGCCATCGCGACGCCGAGCGCCGCCTCGCGCGGTTCATCGGGCGTGTAATAGACCCGCGCGAAGAGGCCGACGCAGAGCACCGGCAGAACGAGCCACCAGAGGCTGCGCAGCCAGTCCCGCGCGCCGCCCACCGTGCTAGCCAACGGACGGCGCCGCGGGCACGAGGAAGTGCCGGCGGTAATGCCTCAGTTCAGCGATCGAATCGTGGACATCCTGCAGCGCGACATGCGCATCGCTCTTCTGGACGCCCGCCAGCACGTCGGGCGCCCAGCGCCGGGCCAGCTCCTTGAGGGTGCTGACATCGAGGTTGCGGTAGTGGAAGTGCCGCTCGAGCGCGGGCATGTAGCGAGCCAGGAAGCGCCGATCCTGACAGATGGAATTCCCGCACATCGGTGACGTCCGCGGCGCCACCCACTCGTCCAGAAAGCCGACCGTCGCGCTGGCCACGGCATCCTCCGTGAGGGAACTCGCGCGCACCCGGGCGATCAGCCCGGATGCGCCGTGCGTCCGCTGGTTCCAGTCGTCCATGCCGGCGAGCACCGAATCGTCCTGGTGGACGGCGAGCACGGGACCCTCGGCCAGCACGGTCAGGTCACGATCGGTGACCACGGTCGCGACCTCGAGAATGCGATCGGTCTCGGGCGAGAGACCGGTCATCTCGAGATCTATCCAAGCAAGGTTGTCGGGATGACGTGGCATAGGCAGGATGGGACTAGTCTAGCAGAGGCCGCCCCCGGGAACCCCCCATGACCGCACTGACCGTTGCTTTCCTCGCGTTTCTGGCGTTCATGGTCGGAATGCGCCTCTATCTGGCCCGGCGCCAGGTCAGCGCTCTGGAGCGCGGCGGCGATGCGCCGCCGGCGCCGTTTCGCGAGGCGGTGTCGGCCGAGGAACACCGGCGTGCCGGCCGCTACGCCCGCGACCGGCTCGCGCTCGGCCGGCTCGAACTCATTGCCGACGCGCTGGCACTGCTCCTCGTCACGCTCGGCGGCGGCTTCAACTGGCTGGACGCGCGTCTTGCCGGCGTGTTTCCGGGGCCGGTCAGTCACGGCGTCGCCGTGCTCGCCTGCCTGTCGCTCGCCCTCGGCGCGTGGTCCCTGCCCTTTGCCGTCTGGTCGACGTTCCGGATCGAGGCGAAGTACGGCTTCAACCGCCAGACGCCGGCGCTCTACGTGCTCGACCTCCTCCGTTCGCTGGCGCTAGGCGCGGCGCTCGGTCTGCCGCTCCTCGCTCTCGTGCTGTGGCTCATGCAGTCGGCCGGTGGTCTGTGGTGGCTCTACGCATGGGGCGCGTGGGTCGCCTTCGGCCTCCTGCTGACAGCCCTCTACCCGCGCTTCCTGGCACCGCTGTTCAACCGGTTCCAGCCGCTGGCGGACGGCGAGCTGCGCGACCGTCTGGAGCGTCTCGTCGCCGCCTGCGGCTTTGCTGCCGACGGGCTGTACGTGATGGACGGCTCGCGGCGCTCCTCGCACGGCAACGCGTACTTCACGGGTATCGGCCGCCACAAGCGCATCGTCCTCTTCGACACGCTCGTCGACCGCCTCGAACCGGCCGAACTCGAGGCCGTGCTCGCCCACGAACTCGGTCATTTCCGCCTCCATCACGTTCGCGTCCGGCTGGCCATGGGCATGCTCGGCTCGTTCATCGGCTTCGCAGTCCTCGGCTATGCCTGCCGCTGGCCGGGCTTCTACACGGGCCTCGGCGTCGCATCCCCGTCGATGCACGCGGCGCTGGCGCTGTTCATGCTGGCGGTTCCGGTGTTCACCTTCCCGATCGCACCGCTGTCCGCCTGGTGGTCCAGGCGCGACGAGTTTGCCGCCGACCGGTACGCCGTCGCGCACGCCAGCGCTACGGCGCTCTCGACCGCGCTCGTCAAGCTGTACCGCGACAACGCCTCGTCGCTGACGACCGATCCGCTCTACTCGGCGTGGCACGACTCGCACCCACCCGCGCTCCAGCGCATCGCGGCCCTGAACAGCGCAGGCACACCGTGACCGCGCCGCCGCCGGCCGCGGGCGAACGCCAGGTCGGCCGGGTCGTTGCGAGCCACGGGCGGCAGCTCGACGTCGAGGACGCCAACGGCGTCCGCCACCCCAGCCGGCTGCACGGCCGGCAGCTGCGCGTGGTCTGCGGCGATCAGGTCCACTTCGGCTATGCGAGCGCCGGCGATACCCAGGCCAACGTCTACGACATCCTGCCCCGCCGGCGCCTTCTCGAGCGACTGAACGGCCGTGGTCTGCCCGAGCCGGTTGTCGCCAACCTGACCCAGCTCGTGGTCGTGATAGCGCCCGAACCTCGACCCGACTGGGAAGTCGTCGATCGTTACCTTGCCGGTGCCGAATGGGCCAGCATCGCCGCGCTGATCGTGCTGAACAAGAGCGACATCGACACCGATGCAACGCGCGCGGCCGGCGCGCAGCTCGGCACCTATGCCGCGCTCGGCTACCCCGTCCTCGCCTGTTCCACCCGCGGCGCGCCGGGCATCGATGCCCTGCGCCTTCAGCTCAAGGACGCGACGAGCGTGCTCGTCGGCCAGTCCGGCACGGGCAAGTCGAGCCTGCTGAACACCATCGTCCCGGAGGCGCGCGCGGTCACCCAGGAAATATCCGCCGCCACGGACGAAGGTCGCCACACGACCACGACGGCCGCCCTGCACGACATCGAGGGCGGCGGTGCGCTGGTCGACTCGCCCGGTGTGCGCGACTACGCGCCGCCACTGCCGCTCGCCCGGCAGATCGGCGAGGGGTTCCGGGAAATAACGGCCGCCGCTGCCGGCTGCCGGTTCGCCGACTGCCTGCACCGCACGGAGCCGGGTTGCCAGGTCCGGGCCGCGGCCGCGGCTGGCACGGTCACCGCGCGTCGCTACCAGTCGTATCTGCGCCTGCTCACCCTCGTCGATCGGTTCGACGACCCGAGCCGTCCGGGCGGCGGCAGCCGGCCCCCGCGCCGCTAGTCGCCCGCCGCGCTGGCGTGTAGCGCCGACGCCGCCACCACGACGCCGTCCTCGTCGCTGTAGAGCCAATGGCCGGGCACGAAGCGCACGCCGCCGAATTCGACCGTCACGTCGACCTCGCCGAGAGCGTTCTTCGCGCTCTTGCGCGGGTTCGTGCCGAGCGCCTTGACGCCGAGCGGCAGGCCGTCGATCGCCGCGCTGTCACGGATGGCGCCGTTGACGACGAGGCCCGCCCAGCCGTTGGCGACCGCCAGCGCCGCGATCTGGTCGCCGACGAGCGCGCTGTCGAGCGAGCCGCAGCCGTCGACGACCAGCACCTGCCCGGCACCGGGTTCGCCGACGACCCGCCGCACCAGGGCGTTGTCGCGAAAGCAGCGCACGGTCCGCAGCGGGCCGGCAAATCGTCCATGTCGGCCGAAGCGGCGAAACTGCAGCGAGCACGACGGCAGCTCGGCGTCGAGATCGAGCAGATCGGCTGTGGCGGGTAGCTCTGCAGGTCCTTCGCCCATCGCGGTCTCCGCGGATCGAGGGCCGCATTATCGCCCGGATGGGGCCGCCTGAGGCTCGCAACCGCGGCCCCGGCAGGCACCCATGTCGGCTGCGCACTGTCATAGCCGCGTAACAACCGCGGGGCCCGCACACGCGGCCATAGGCAGGGCGGGCTATCGACCGATAGAATCCGCGCACAGCTTGTTAAGCAATTGTTCAGGAGTAGTGACGATGCGCCCCCAAACCCGCCGACCGGCAGCCCTTTCCCGCCCCCGGCTTGCGCTCGCCGGCGCCATCGCCGGCGTGCTGGCAGCCGCCCTGGCACGGGCAGCGTCCGATGCCGAGGCCACCAACGGCGGCCTGCAGGAAATCGTCGTGACCGCACAGAAGCGCGTGGAAAACCTGCAGACCGTGCCCATCAGCGTGCAGGCATTCGACGCCAAGAAGCTCACCGAACTGCACGTCTCGGACTTTGCCAGCGTCGCCAAATACCTGCCCAGCCTGTCGTTCCAGACGCTCGGGCCGAGTCAGGCCCAGATCTACTTCCGCGGGCTGACCAACGGCTCCGACGGCCTGAAGACCGGCACGCAGCCCATGGTCGGCGTCTACCTCGACGAACAACCGGTGACCACGATCGGCACGTCACTCGATGTGCATGTCTATGACATGGAGCGCATCGAGGCCCTGTCCGGCCCGCAGGGCACGCTGTTCGGGGCAAGCTCGATGGCGGGCACCGTCCGCTACATCACCAACAAGCCCGACACCAGAAGCACCTACGCGGGGTATGACCTCGCGGTCAACCAGACCCGTCACGGCGGTACCGGCGAGAAGGCCGAGGGCTACGTCAACTGGGCCATCAACGACCGTGCGGCCATCCGCCTCGTCGGCTTCGGCGAACGCGATGCCGGCTACATCAACAACGTCGCCGGCCCGCACGAGGTGTATCCGACCTCAGGGGTCGTGCGCGACAACGCGGCGCTGCGCAAGGACGCCTACAACAACGTCGGCACCAGCGGCGGACGCCTGGCCCTCAAGGTCAACCTCGACGACCAGTGGACGATCAGCCCGAGCGTCGCCTACCAGAAGCAGGGCGCCAACGGTGCCTTCGGGTTCGAGCCGTTCCTCGGTCATCTGAATGTCGCCACCTACGGCCCGCAGCGCAACGACGACCAGTGGTACCAGTCGGCTCTGACGATCACCGGCAAGATCGGCAATTTCGATCTCATCTATTCCGGCGGCTACAACCGCCGCACGATCGACAACGTAGTCGACTACTCGGATTACTCCTACGCCTACGACGTCTACTACGCCAGCAACCCGGCTGCGTTCGGCAACCAGTTCCGCAACAACGCCGGCCAGTTCATCAGCCCGGCCCAGTACACGGTAAGCCACGACCTGCTGACCAAGCGCACTCATGAAGTGCGGCTCAGCACTCAGACCGATCGGCTGCACTGGGTCATCGGCGCCTTCTACGAGGAACAGCGCGACGACAATTACTACAAGTACCTCGTCACCGGCCTCGCCGACAGCCTGTCGATCACCGGCCAGCCCGGCAACCACTACCTGAACGCGATCACCCGCCTCGACACGGACCGGGCGGCCTTTACGGACCTGACGTACGACCTGACGCAGGCGCTCGCGCTGACCGTCGGCGGACGCGTCTTCGACTACCGGTCGAGCGCAAGCGGCTTCTTCGGCTTTCCGTCGGCCGGGGGCTTCTACGGAGTCGGCGAGGCGCTGTGCGATCCACTGCCGACGCCGCAGACGGCCGGCCGCTACCTGCCGTGCGAAAACGTCCATGCCCGCACCGAGGGTGGCAAGTACACCGACAAGGTGACGCTGAACTACAAGCTCGACCACGACAAGCTCGTCTACGCGACCTACTCGACAGGATTCCGGGCCGGCGGCTTCAACCGCAACCCGTTCGTCGGCGCCTACCGCCCCGACTTCCTGACCAACTACGAGATCGGCTGGAAGACCCAGCTCGCCGACCGGACGGTGCGCTTCAACGGCGCGCTCTTCCGCGAGAACTGGACCAAGTCGCAGTACGGGGTCAACGGTCAGTACGCCATCACCCAGATCATCAATGCCGGAGGCGCCCGCACCGAGGGCACGGAACTGCAGCTCGACTGGCTGCCGATCGAGGACCTGACGCTGACGCTGGCGGGCACGTACCTGTGGAAGCACGAACTCACCGGCGACGCGTGCAAGAGCTACGACCAGACCACGCACCTGTGTACGAACGTCGTGGCGCCGATCGGCACGAAGATGCCGGTCGCGCCGGCCCTGAAGGCCAACTTCATCGCCCGCTACGAATGGACCATCGGTGACTTCCGCGCGCACGCCCAGGGCGCCGCCGTCTACCAGTCGACGGCCCGCTCACTGCTGGCGCTGGGGGACAACGCGGTGGCCGGCGACCTGCCGTCCTATACGGCGGTCGACGCGAGCCTCGGCATCGCGCGCGGCAGCTGGACGGCCGGCCTCAACGTCGAGAATGCCTTCGACTCGCACGGCGAGGTCGGCCGCTACCTCGCCTGCAGCCCGTCGTACTGCACGAACCCCTACGTCGTGCCGGTGCACCCGCGCATGGTCAGCCTGCAGTTCGGGCAGAAATTCTAGCGGGACGGGCGGCCAATCGCATCGAAGCGGTAGATCACGCCGCCGCGCATCACGAAGGCGACGCGCCTGACGGCCGTGATATCGACCAGCGGATCGCCGTCCAGAGCGATCAGGTCCGCCTCGTAGCCGGGCGCGATGCGCCCGATCCGGTCGCCAAGCCCCAGCGAGTCGGCGGCGACGGAATTCGCGGAAACAAGCGCCGTCATCGCCGACTGGCCGCAGTGCTCGACACGGCCGATGAACTCCTCGGCATTGTGACCGTGGGCACCGGCCGTGGCGTCGGTGGAAAAGACGATCTTCGCCCCCGGCGTCTGCACCATCATCTGGCAGACCTCGAAGTCGTAGTGCAGGTCGTTCGCCATCGTCTGCATGCCGGCTTCGGTGTAGTTGCCGACGCCGAGGTAGCGATCCTTGTTGGCCAGGTAGCTCTGGATCACCACGCCCACCTGCGGGCTGAGGATCGTTCCGTGGCGGACCGCCTCCTCGATATCGGCGCGGGTGGCATAGGTGGCGTGCTCGATCTGGGTGCAACCGGCGCGCGCCGCGGCGCCGACCTGGGAGCGATACGCATGCACCATCGACCTCAGGCCGACGGAGCGCGCCTCGTCGCAGAGGACTTTGAGCTGCGCCTCGGTGAACGTCGGTGTGGCGCCGACGCGCTGGCTGGCCGATGCGAAAATCTTGACGACGTCGGCACCCTCGGCCTTGCGCTCGCGGACCAGTTCGCGGAGCCGCTCGTCCGGATAGCTCGGGTCGCCCTCGATCCAGCCCATCGAGGTCAGGACCCGCGGTCCCGGGAAGCCCTGGTCACGGATCGCATCGCGCAGTGGTTTCTCGGTCGGATCGCCCACCGACTGCACGGTGGTAAACCCGGCCTGCAACGAATCCCAAGCGGCGCGCGCGACGCCGAGCGACCACTCCAGGCGCGGCTCGGCGTCGGTGGCGATCCGGCCGTCGCGATTGAAGTGCGAGTCGAGGTGCACGTGGACGTCGATCCAGCCGGGCAGGACGGTGTATCCGCGCAGGTCGATGACCCTGGCGCCGGCCGGCACCGTGCCGTTGAGGCCCGTGATGCGCCCGTTGGCGATGCCGATGCGGGCGTCCTTCAGGACGCCGCCACTGCCGTCGAGGGCCCTGCCGGTCAGAATCACCACAGGTGCGGGCGGTGGCGGCGGCGGCACGGGCTGCACGGCGGCGATGGCCAGTGCCGGCAGGGCAAGGACGGTCAGAAGGCAGGCCCGGAACAGAATTGGCACGGCAGTCTCCCTCGATGGTCCAGCGCGTCGGTCAGGTCATCAGCTTGCGGTACTGCACGAAGCCCGACTTGTCGGCGATCCGGTCGTAGAGCTGCATGCCCGTCAGGTTCGTCTCATGGGTCAGCCAGTGCACGCGGTTGAGGCCACGCTCGTTTGCCAGCCGGTATACGTACTCGATCAGCGCCCGGCCGATACCCGTACCGCGCGCGTCCTCGGCCACGTACAGGTCCTGCAGGTAGAAGTAGTTCGCGACGGTCCAGCACGAGCGGTGCTCGATGTGATGCACGAGACCGAGCGCGCGGCCGCCGGCCCAGGCAAGGGCACCGCCCATCTGTGGATCGCCGCCGGTCAGGCGCGCCAGCGTGACCGCCGATACGCCGTCGGGGATGACCACCTTGTAGAACGTCTGGTAGCCGCGCCAGAGCGGCATCCAGGCTGCCTGATCGGCGGCCTGCAGCGGACGGATCTCAACGACGGGCGGCGCCATGTCAGTACCCTTTGCCTTGCATTGATGAGGGTGCGGGCGTCGGACGCGCCGCTCAGTCGAGGCGATGACGGCCGCTTAAGGCGTGTGCGAGCGTGCCGCCGTCGACGTATTCCAGTTCGCCGCCCACGGGGACGCCGTGCGCGATGCGGCTGGCGCGGATACCGTGGCGGCGCGCAAGCTCGGCGAGGAAATGCGCCGTAGCGTCGCCCTCGACGGTCGGGTTGGTGGCGAGGATCAGCTCCGCGACGTCGCCGGCGCCGAGTTCGGTCTCGAGGACGTCGACGCCGAGCTCCTTCGGACCGATACCGTCGAGCGGTGAGAGGTGCCCCATAAGCACAAAGTAGCGGCCGCGAAAGCTGCCCGACATTTCCACGGCCATCACGTCGGCGGGCGATTCGACGACGCAGATCAGCGTCGTGTCCCGGGCCGGATTGGCGCAGACCGGACAGAGTTCCCCGTCCGTGAGCATCCGGCATCGCCGGCAGTGACCGACCCCGGCGATCGCACCGGCCAGCGCAGCACCGAGCTCGGCGCCGCCCTCCCGGTCCCGCTCGAGCACGTGGAAGGCCATGCGCTGCGCGGACTTCGGACCGACGCCCGGCAGCCGGCGAAACGCTTCGATCAATCGGGCAAGGCCCGGGGAGTAACGCATCCGTGCCGGTTCAGAATGGCATCTTGAAGCCGGGCGGCAGCTTCATGCCGCCCATGGCGCCCGCCATCTTCTGCGAGATCGCAGCCTCGACCTTGTGCGCGGCATCGTTGCATGCCGCGGCGACGAGATCCTCGAGCATCTCCCGGTCGTCGAGTGCGAGGCCCGGGTCGATCACCACACGGCGCACCTCGTGCTTGCCGTTCATGACGACCTTGACCATGCCGCCGCCCGACTCGCCACTGACCTCAATCAGGACGAGTTCGGCCTGCGCCTTCTGCATGTTTTCCTGCATCTGCTGCGCCTGGCGCATCAGCTGCCCCATGTTGCCGATTCCACCTTTCATGATGCTCAACGACTCCTGTGGTCCCAGTTCGAGTCCGCGCGATCGCGCTCAGCGGACGGGTTTGACGCTGTCGGGCGGTACGCTGGCGCCGAACCGCTCCTTGAGGGCGCGCACCGTCGGATCCTCGTCCATCTGCGCGCGCGCCTCGACGAGCCGCGCCTCGGCATCCCGCGCCGCCCGCCGCGCCGGCGTGTCATCCGGCGGCGCCGCGTCGGCGCTGATGTCGAGCTGCACGGCGAGTCCGTAATGCCGGGACAGGGCCTGCTGCAGGCGCTCCTCGGCGGCGGGTGTGCGCAGGGAAGCCACCTTGGGCTCCAGCACCAACCGGACGAGTGCGCCGTCGCGCCCGCCGAAAGCACAGTTGACGGCGAGTTGCTGGGCGGCTCCGGTGAGCTTCAGGCTCGCCACCAGCGAGCGCCAGTCAGCAGCGGGCGGCGTGGCGGCCGCCGGCGGCACGGTGGCGAGTGCGACGCGCGGCGCCGCGGCGGTCGGCGCAGCGGCCGGTGTGGCCGGTGTGGCCGGTGT
>CAIMCI010000202.1 GCA_903839465.1 uncultured Pseudomonadota bacterium | reverse complement strand
TACGGCGAGAGCTACCTCAAGCTGTCGCTGACCAAGTCCGGCAGCAAGGGCACGCTCGCCGTCGCCGACTTCTACACGCCCTCGCAGAACGCGGCCTGGACCGCGGCGGATCTCGACCTCTCGGCATCGGGCGTCGTCGTGCTGCCGGACGGCAGTGGCCCGGCGGGGCACCCGAACGTCGTCTTCGGTTCGGACAAGTCCTCGCACCTGTGGATACTCGACCGCTCGGCGCCGGCTGCCGGCAGCACGACCTCCATGGGCGGCTTCAACCCGGGCGGCGAGAACGTCGTCCAGTACGCCAACGTCCCGACCTACACCACGGCCTGCTCGTCGCAGGAGATCTTCGGCACGCCGGCGTTCTGGAACGGCACCGCCTACCTCGGCAGCGGCGGCGGGCCGGTGCTGGCTGTGCCACTCGTCAACGGCCAGTTCGCGGCGACCGCCGGCGTGATCACGCCCGCCCACACGAGCAGTGAGAGCTACGGCTTCCCGTCGCCGACACCGGTCGTCTCGGCGACGCCGAACGCCACCGGCGGCATCGTCTGGACGCTCGACAACTCGTCCTACGGCGGTGGTGTGCGCTGCACGAACACGCTGGGCCCGGCGGTGCTGCGTGCCTACGACGCCACGAGCCTCGCGACGCTCTACTCGAGCGCGGTGGCCCCGAAGGACGCGGCCGGTGGCGCCATCAAGTTCCAGGTGCCCATCATCGCCAACGGCCACGTGTACGTGGCCGGATCGAAGGTGCTGACGGTCTACGGCCTCCTGCCGTGAGCTGAGTCACAGTGCGGCTGTCGGCGGCTGGCAACAGCCGCCGGCGCGGCCCACACTTCGCGGCGCGATATCCTGTCCCGAGCCGCGATCAACGACTGCCGAGGTCACCTTGCCGAACCTGCGACTCCTGCAACGCCTGTGTGCCCCGATGGCGACGGTGGGCCTGCTGGCGCTGGCCGCCTGCGGTGGCGGCTCGTCCGGCACGTCCGGCTCGTCCGGGCCCACGCTCAGCGTGCCGCCGACGCCGTCGGGACTCGCCTCCTCCGCCGTTACGGCGCAGTCCGTGACGCTCTCGTGGAGCCCGTCGGCCGGGGCGACGTCCTACGTGGTACGCCGCGACGGAATGATGCTCGCGACCCCGGCGACGCCGGGCTATACCGATGCCACGGTCGGTGCCGGCACGAGCTACGCCTACACGGTGGCGGCCAGCAACGCCGCGGGAACGTCCGCCGCCAGCCCTGCCCTGACGGTGACGACGCCCGGGCCGACCGCCCCGGTTTTGAGTCTCGGCTCCGTCACAACCGGTTCGGTGACGATCAGCTGGACGGCGTCCGCCGATTCGCTCGGCGCCCCGTCCTACCGGATCCTGCGCAGCGACCTCGGCGGCGCGCCCGCGGTGCTGCAGGCATCAGCCTCCTCGCCCTACACGGATACGAGCTTTACGCTGGCGGGCGCCAACGTCTACGCCTATACGGTCGTCGCCTACGACAGCGCGGGTTACACGGCGGCGAGCAACACGGTATCGACCACGGTGAACGTGATGGCCGGTGCCGCGCTCAGCGTCAGCCCGCGCCAGGT
>CAIMCI010000201.1 GCA_903839465.1 uncultured Pseudomonadota bacterium | reverse complement strand
CACGGTCAACGCCCGGCGGGCCCTCGAGCGCGGCTTCACGACGATCCGCGACGTCGAGACCGAGGGCGCCGGCTACGCCGACGTCGACCTGCGCGAGGCGATCGCCCACGGCGTGATTCCCGGGCCGCGCATGTTCGTCGCCGGCCGCGCGCTCGACGTCACCGGCGCCTACGGACCCCTCGGCTACGCGCCGGGCGTGACCGTGCCGCAGGGCGTGCAGTACGCCGACGGCGTCGACGGCGTGCGCCAGGCCGTGCGCGAACAGCTGGCGCTCGGTGTGGCCGGGATCACGGTGTATTCCGACCGCAGCTACCGCGACGAGGCGGAGGGCGTGCTCCGCGACATCCCGACCTTCACGGCGGCAGAGCTCGGCGCCATCGTCGACGAGGCGCACCGGCAACGGCACCGCGTGGCGTCCCACGCCATGGCGCTCAACGGCGTGCACCTGTCGGTCGAGGCAGGGGTCGATTCGATCGAGCACGGCAACTACATCGCCGATGCCGACCTGAAGGCGATGGCGGCACGGGGCATCTACTACGTGCCGACGATCTACGTCGGCGACTACGTGGCGGCAGGCCGCGCCCGGGAAGGCGCGCCGGTCTGGGAACAGATGACCGCGATCCACGAGCAGACCTTCCGCCGGGCGCTGAAGGCCGGCGTGAAGATCGCCTTCGGCACCGACGTCGGCGGCTTCGACTGGAAGATCAATCCGGCGGTCGAGTTCGGCTGGATGGTGCGCTGGGGCATGACGCCGGAAGCGGCGCTGCGCTCGGCCACGGTCACCGCCGCGGCGCTGCTCGATCGCGCCGGGCAGATCGGCAGCCTCGCGCCCGGTCGCCGTGCCGACGTGATCGCGGTTGCCGGCGACCCGACGCGCGACGTCGGCCCGCTGGGCGAGGTGCGCTTTGTCATGAAGGACGGCGAGGTCTTTCGCGCGCCCGGACGGCTCTGATCCCGACTTTCCATCCCCGACACCCGGTCCCCGACCGACCACGGAGCTGCCATGACCTACGAGCTTTACTACGCGCCCGGCACGGCGAGCCTTGTCGTGCACTGGCTCCTGATCGAGCTTGACGTCCCGCACACGCTGAAGCCGCTCGACCTCGCCCGGGGCGAGCACAAGAGCCCCGAGTACCTGAGGCTCAATCCGGCCGGAGTCGTGCCGACCCTGCTGATCGACGGCGTGCCGCACACCGAGGCGGCCGCCCTCGCGCTGGCGCTTGCCGACCGGCATCCCGCCGCCGGCCTGGCGCCGGCCGTGGATTCCGCGGAGCGGGTCGACTACTACCAGTGGGCGTTCTACTGCGCCAACACGCTGCAGCCGGCGTTCCGGAACTGGTTCTACCCGGCGGAGGCCGCCGGCGCGGGCCAGGAGGAGGCCGTCAAGGAGCAGGCGCGCCAGAGGATCGAGGCGGCCTTCGCGCGGATCGACGCGCACCTGGCATCGGGCGGACCGTACCTCCTCGGGGCGACGCCCCGGGCGGTCGACTTCCTGCTGACGATGCTGATGCGCTGGTCGCGGGGCATGCCGCGGCCGGCCACCGAGTGGCCGGCGATCAGTGCCTACGTCGGACGCATGCGCGGGCGGGCAACGTTTCGCACGCTCTACGCGCGCGAGGGACTGACCGACTGGGCGTAGAGTGCCTGTGGGCGGCGCGCGGTACGCGCGCCGGGGCGGATTCGGACCAACGTGCAAGGATCAGGCAATGGCTACGTTCTGCGTTCGGCTGCTGGGAATGGGACTGGGCCTTTTCATGGTCACGGCGGGCACGCGCGCCGAGCCCGCGGCGGCACCGGCGCAGCCGCCGGAGGTCAAGGTGATCCGTGCCGGGCGGCTCATCAGCGGCGGTCGCGTGCAGAGCGGCCAGGTGATCGTCGTCACCGGTAACCGCATCACGGCGGTCGGGCCGGAGGGCGGGACCGCGGTGCCTGCCGGGGCGAAGGTGATCGATCTGTCTCAGAAGTCCGTGCTGCCCGGGCTCATCGATACCCACACCCACATCTTCCTGCAGGGCGAGGATCCGGCGCTCGGCGGCTACGACATCCAGCTCCTGAAGTTTCCGCTCGCCTTCCGCGCCGCGCGGGCGACGGTGGCCGCCCGACGCGCGCTCGCCCAGGGCTTCACGACGCTGCGCGACGTGGAGACCGAGGGTGCGGGCTACGGTGACGTCGGCATCAAGCAGGCGATCGAGGCGGGTTACATCGCCGGACCCCGCCTGTACGTCTCCACGCTGTCGATCTCGACGACCGGCGGCTACAACCTCGAAGGCTACGCCCCGGAAATCAGCGTGCCGAAGGGAGCCCAGCTCATCGACGGCCCCGTCGAGGCGCGCAAGGCGGCCCGCGAGCAGCTGGCGAACGGCGCCGACTGGCTGAAGGTCTACATGACGCACCGCTCCTGGCTCGACCGCGACGGCAACCTCGTCTCGCAGCCGACGCTGACCGTCGAGGAGCTGAGGGCGATCGTCGACGAGGCGCACGGCTGGCAGCGGCACGTCGCCTGCCACGCCTACAACGGCCCGGGCCTGCAGCGCGCGCTCGACGGTGGCTGCGACTCGCTCGAGCATGGCCTCGAGCTGACCGATGCGCAGGTCGCGCAGATGAAGAAGCAGGGCACCTGGTACGTGCCGACGCTTGCGGTCTATTACTACGACTGGTCACCGGCCGACACCGAGGCCGGCGCCAAGGACCGCAAGGAAGCCGCGCTGCACGGCGCATCGTTCACCAAAGCCCTCAAGGCCGGGGTCCGGATCGCCTTCGGTACCGACGCCGGCGGCTTCCCGTGGACCGACCCGATCGCCCAGGAGTTCGCGCGCGAAGTCGAGTTCGGCATGACGCCGATGCAGGCGATCCGCTCGGCGACCGAAGAGGCGGCGGCGCTCCTCGGCGAGAGCGGCCGGCTCGGCGTGATCGCGCCGGGCGCCTACGCCGACATCATCGCGGTCGACGGCGACCCGACGACGGACGTCAGGCTCCTCGAGCACGTCGGCTTCGTGATGAAGGACGGAACGGTGTACGGACCGATGACCGATGCGCTGCGCTGACAGCGGGGCGGGCTGAGCGGCGTGTGCGGCATCGCCGGGCTGGTGGGGCCGGGCGCCGATCGGGCGCTCGTCGGGCGCATGAACGTGGCGCTCCATCACCGCGGACCCGATTCCGCCGGGGTGCACAGCGAGCCGGGCGTCGCCCTCGGCCACACGCGCCTCGCGATCATCGACCTCTCGCCGGGCGGCCACCAGCCGATGGAGTTCGGTGACTACGTCATCACGTTCAACGGCGAGATCTACAACTTCCACGAGCTGAAGGCGACCCTGCCGGGACCGTTCCGCTCGGCGAGCGACACCGAGGTGCTGCTGCACCTCTACGCGCGCGACGGGGCGCGCTGCGTGGAACGGCTCGAGGGCATGTTCGCCTTCGCGATCTGGGACCGGCGCCGGCGCACGCTCTTCGCGGCGCGCGACCGGCTCGGCATGAAGCCGTTCTACTACGGTCTTTCGGGCGATACGCTCGCCTTCGCCTCCGAGCTCAAGGCGCTGCTCCTCGATGGGTCGCCGGCGAAGGACCTGACCGCGCTGCGGGACTATTTCACCTACGGCTACGTGCCGGCGCCGAAGACCGCCTACCGCGGCCTGTGCAAGCTGCCGGCTGCGCATACGCTGACCTTCGCCGATGGCCGCCTGACGGTCGCCCGCTACTGGCAGCCGTCGCCCGAGATTCGCATCCGCGATCCCGATGCCGCGGTCGAGGCGCTCGATGAGATCCTCGGGCGGGTGATCCGCGCGCACACGCTCGCCGACGTGCCGGTCGGGGTGTTCCTGAGCGGCGGCCTCGATTCGGCGACGCTGACCTATTACCTCGACCGGCCGAAGACGTTTACGCTCGGCTTCGACGTCGCGGCGCGTTCCGAGATCGACGCCGCGGCGACCGTCGCCCGGCACTTTCGCACCGAGCACGCCACCGAGCAGGCCGCGGCCGGCGACCTCGATGCGGCGCTGGCGGTGATGCCGGCGCTGTTCGATGAGCCGTTCGCCGACAGCGCCGCGTGGTCCAACTACCTCATCGCGCGCGCCGCGCGCCGGGCGGTGACCGTCGCGCTGTCGGGGGAGGGTGGTGATGAGCACTTCTGCGGCTACCCGCGCTACTGGCAGGACGTCGGCCGCGCGGGCCTCGCGGCGCGGGTCCTCGCCAGGATCCTGCCGCCGCTCAGTGCCTTCGGCCAGTCGATGGAACGGCGCGCGCACGCGGGCCTTGAAGGGTACGCGGCGCGCTTCTCGCAGCTCACCCGCCCGCAGCTGCCGGCGCTCCTCGACCCGCGCCTCGTCGAGCCCGGCTACGACGACCTGTGGTTCTACCGCGCCCACTGGCGCGAGGATCTGGAGCCCGTGCAGCGCATGCGCTGGCTCGACCTCCATACCAACCTCGCCGAGGGGCTCCTGACCAAGGTCGACCGCTCGAGCATGGCGCACTCGCTCGAGGTGCGCCCGCCGCTCCTCGACCACCGGCTCGTCGAGTTCGCGCTCTCGGTCGACCCGGCGCTGTGGGTCGACCGGGCGCGCGGCGAGGGCAAGGGCGTGCTGCGCCGGCTGATGGGCCCGCGCCTGCCGGCCGGGCACCTCGAGCGGCCGAAATCGGGCTTCGGCCTGCCGGTGCGGCGCTGGATCCGCCAGAACCCGGGCCTCGTCACCGCCGCGAGCGGACGGCTGCAGGCGGCCGGCATCCTGCGCCGCCCCATACCGGCTGACTTTCGCCGCACCTTCGCGCTCCTCTCGCTCGATCGCTGGCTGACGGCCAGCGGTCCGGCCTGACCGGGAGACCCGCTGCCGACCGGCGCCGGGGCGTTCGGCTATGATCGGACGATGCGCAAGCAATACGAGCGACTGAGGCGCCGGCCGTTCCTGATGCCGGTCTGGCTGACCGTGCTGTCGGCGGCACTGGTCGTCGGCGCGGGGCTGTGGACGGTCCTTGCCGCCTCGACGACGCTCGTCATCGTCGTACCCGCGGCACCGGACACGCGGCTCGAATCACTCGGCCGGCTGCTCGATGCCGGCGGTGCCACACCGCGCGTCGACGCCCTCGTCGCCGGCGATTCGGTCGCCGTGCGGGCGGTGGCGACCGCGCTCGCCGCGCGCCTCGGGCTTGCCGCGACGATGTCGGTGGCCGACCGGCCCGCGGCGCTGGCCCGCGCCGCGCT
>CAIMCI010000200.1 GCA_903839465.1 uncultured Pseudomonadota bacterium | reverse complement strand
GCGATCAACTGCGCGGCGATCCCGGACCAGCTGCTCGAGGCCGAGCTCTTCGGCTACGAGAAGGGCGCCTTCACCGGTGCCGTCAAGACGACCCCCGGCAAGGTCGAACTCGCCGACGGCGGCACGCTCTTCCTCGACGAGATCGGCGACATGCCGCCGGCGCTGCAGGCGAAGATGCTGCGCTTCCTGCAGGAGCGGGTCATCGAGCGCGTCGGCGGGCGGGCCGAGATTCCGGTCGACGTCCGGGTCGTCGCCGCCACCCACCAGAACCTCGACACGCTCATCAGCGACGGGCGCTTCCGCCAGGACCTCTACTACCGTCTCGCCGAGGTCAGCCTGCACGTGCCGGCGCTGCGCGAGCGGGCGGGCTGCATTCCGCTCCTCGCGCGCCACTTCCTGCAGAAGTACGGCGCCACGGCAAAGCCGCCGCGCCGCGGCTTCGTGCCGGAGGCCGCCGCGGCGCTCCAGGCCTACCCGTGGCCGGGCAACGTCCGCGAGCTCGAGAACCGGGTCAAGACCGCCGCCGTCATGGCCGACGGCCCGCTCCTGACGCTCGAGGACCTGAACCTGCCCGCCGCCGAAGACCAGCCGGAGTTCTTCAACCTGCGCGACGTGCGCCAGCGCGCCGAACGCAGCGCGATCCGCCAGGTCCTGTCGCTCTGCGACGGCAACGTGTCGCGTGCCGCCGAACTGCTCGGCATCAGCCGGCCGACGCTCTATGACCTGATCGACAAGCACGGCCTGCAGACCGGGCCGGCGCCCGGCGCCGTGTGACGTGCGTCACACTTTTTCGATGCTGCAATGCGGAATAATGCGAAACTCCGTTCTGGATCAGTGCCCTGCATTGGTAACATGATGAATTTACTCAATTCGCCGCCGGGCGACAGGAAACCGCTGCCGTGACTCGACGGGTAACCGAACCGGCCGCTGCCGCCGCCCGCGCCACCGGTGACCGTGCCGGTGGCCTGACGGGCGGGCTCGTGCTCGCGCTGGTGCTCGGCGTGCCGGTGCTGGCGGCCTTTCCGCAATGGCGGATCCTGGTCGACCTCTGGCAGGGCTCGCTGACCTACGCGCACGGCTGGCTGATCGTCGGGGTATCGCTCTACCTGTGCACCGAAGTCGCCGGCCGGCTGAGCGCGGTGACCCGCCCCGATCCCGCGCTCCTCGGGGCGCTCGGGCTCGCCGCGCTCACCTACGTGGTCGCCGGCTTTGCCAGCCTCGAGATCGGCCAGCAGCTCCTGCTGCCGGTGCTGTGCCTGGGACTCGCCGCCACCGTCTACGGCCGGGACGGTCTTGCCCGGCTCGCCTTCCCGGTCCTGTACCTGTGGTTCGCCATTCCGGTGTGGGACTTCCTGGTGCCGCTGCTGCAGCGCCTGACGGTGTTCGCCAACGGGCTCGCGCTGCCGGTCGCCGGCGTGCCGGCCGTCATCACGGGCGATTTCGTGCGCGTGCCGGCAGGCCTCTTTGAAGTCGCCGGCGGCTGCAGCGGCGAGCACTTCTTCGTCGTCGCCCTCGCCATCGGCACGCTGTATGCGTACCTGCGCGATGACGGCTGGCGGCGGAGCGCCGTCGCCGTGGCACTCGCCGTCGGGCTCGCGCTCGTGACCAACTGGCTGCGCGTGTTCGTGATCATCGTGCGCGGCAACCAGACCGCGATGCAGACCTCGCTCATCAAGGACCACTACTGGTTCGGCTGGTGGCTGTTCGCGGCGGCGCTGGGCGCCTATTTCCTGCTGATGCACCGCCTGAACCCGACACCGCTGCCCGCCGCCCCGGCGCGCCGCGCGCCGGGCGCGGCGCGCCCGGGGCCGCTCCTCGCCGGCCTCGGGGTCCTGCTGC
>CAIMCI010000199.1 GCA_903839465.1 uncultured Pseudomonadota bacterium | reverse complement strand
GTCGATGCCGTCGCCGCCGGCAGTCGCTCGTTCGACGACGCGGGCGAGGAACGGCTCGCGGCACGTCGCGCGGACCTCGCCGATCTCGAACAGCACGTGCTCGGTGCACTCGCGGGCGACGATCTCTTGGTGAGGCCGGCCCTGCCTGACGGCGCGGTGGTGGTCGCGACCGACCTCCTGCCATCGCGACTCCTCGCGCTCGACGCGAATCGAGTCGCCGCCATCGTCACTGCCGACGGCGGGCCCACCGCGCACGTCGCGATCCTGGCCGCCGCCCGCGGCCTGCCCATGCTGGTCGCGGCCGGCCCGGCAGTCCTCGCGATCGCGCCCGGCACGCGCCTCATCGTCGACGCCGAGGCGGGGCACGTGCGGGTCGCGCCCGATGACGGCGCCTGGCAGGGCGCGGGCGAGCGCCTTGCCGCGCGCCGCTTGGCGTCGGTCGCCGATCGCGCTGCGGCCACCGGGCCGGCCGTGACGCTCGACGGCGCGCGCGTGCACGTCCTCGTCAATCTCGGCGCCAGCGGCGAAACGGCCGCGGCCGTCGCGCTCGGCGCCGAGGGCTGCGGCCTGCTGCGTACCGAGTTTCTGTTTGCCGAACGCGCCACGGCGCCGTCGATTGCCGAGCAGGCCGCCGCCTACGCAGCGATCGCGACCGCCCTGGGCGCCCGACCCTTGACCCTGCGCACGCTGGACGCCGGCAGCGACAAGCCCCTGCTCTACCTGCCGCTGCCCGAGGAGCCGAATCCGGCGCTCGGCCTGCGCGGCCTGCGCCTCGGCCTGCGTCACCCGGACCTCCTGGGCGATCAGCTGGAGGCCGTCCTGGCCGGCGGCGGGCCGGCCGTGCGCGTCCTGCTGCCGATGGTGACCGACCGGTCCGAACTTCTCGAGGTGCGGGCCCTGCTCGAGTCGCGGGCGCGGGCGCACGGCCGTGCGTGCCCGGCGCTCGGTGTCATGGTCGAAACCCCGGCTGCCGCGCTGCAGGCCGGGGCCCTGGCGCGGGAGGCGGATTTCCTGTCGATCGGCACCAACGACCTTGCGCAGTACACGCTCGCCTTGGACCGCCTGAACGCGGGCCTCGCCGGCCGTCTCGACGCTCTGCATCCGGCCGTCCTGCAGCTGATCGCGCGGGTCTCCAACGCCGGACGCGCCGCGGGCAAGCCGGTCGCGGTCTGCGGCGGCCTCGCCTCCGACCCCGACGCCGTGCCGGTGCTGATCGGTCTTGGCATCGGCGAGCTGTCCGTCGTGCCGGCGCTGGTGCCGCGGCTGAAGGCGGCGATTCGCCGGCTGGACGCCGCGGCGTGCGCCGCGCTGGCGAGCGAGGTCGTCGAGCTCGACGACGCCCGCGCCGTGCGCGAGCGCCTCCGGCACTGGAACGCCGAGCACCTCGCGTCCGGCGCGTTGCCATGAGCGCGCGGCTCGAGGGACTGCAAAGCTTTGGCCGGGCCCTGATGCTGCCGATCGCCGTCCTGCCGGTTGCCGGCCTTCTGCTCCGCCTCGGGCAGGCGGACCTGCTCGACATACCGCTGCTGGCGGCGGCCGGCGACGCGCTGTTCAGCCAGCTCGGGCTGAT
>CAIMCI010000198.1 GCA_903839465.1 uncultured Pseudomonadota bacterium | reverse complement strand
GCCGCTACATGCAGGGCCAGGATCCGCACGACATCGAGAAGATGTGGCGGCGCGTCTACTCCGCCGGGTTCACCCAGCACCCCGACCTGTCCCTGATGGGCGTGCTGAGCGCACTCGAGATGGCCTGCTGGGACATCATCGGCAAGGAGGCGAACCAGCCGGTCTACAAGCTCCTCGGCGGTCAGGTGCACGAGAAGCTGCGCTCCTACACGTACATCTATCCGCGACCGGGCGACAAGACCGACGTCTACGCCGATCCGGACCTCGCCGCGATCCGCGCCGCCGAATACATCAAGCAGGGCTTCACGGCGCTCAAGTTCGACCCGGCCGGCCCCTACACGGCCTTCGACGGCCGGCAGCTCAGCCTCGAGGAACTGGCGCGTTCCGAGCGATTCTGCAAGCAGCTGCGCGAGGCCTGCGGCACCAAGGCCGATCTGCTGTTCGGCACCCACGGGCAGATGACGGCGGCCGGCGCGATCCGCCTCGCCCGGCGCATGGAGCCCTACGATCCGCTGTGGTTCGAGGAGCCCGTGCCGCCCGATGCGCCGGAGGAGACCGCGCGGGTCGCGCGCGGCACGACGATACCGATCGCCACCGGCGAGCGCCTGACGACCAAGTACGATTTCGCGCGCCTGCTGAACGCCGGCGCGGCCGCGATCCTGCAGATGAACCTCGGTCGGGTCGGTGGCATCCTCGAGGCCAAGAAGATCGCCGGCATGGCCGAGTGCTACCACGTGCAGATCGCCCCGCACCTCTACTGCGGACCGGTTGTCGGCGCGGCGAACATCGCCGTGGCCACCACCTGCCCGAACTTCCTGATCCTCGAGGGCATCGAGGACTGGCGCGGCTTCCACGGCGACATCCTGAAAAAGCCGATCCAGTGGCAGGACGGCTACGTGATTCCGCCGAAGGAGCCGGGCCTCGGCGTCGAGCTCAACGAGGACTACATCGCCAAGTTCCCGTACCGCGGCAACGAACTGCACCTGGACATGACCCAGGACCCCGCGGTCGTCTGAAGAGGGCCGGTACAGCCGGTGCGCCGGGGCGCGCCGGCGCTTGAAGCAGAGGCTTGAATGGACAGTTTCGATTACATCGTCGTGGGCGCGGGCACCGCCGGGTCGGTCGTTGCCGGCCGACTCAGCGACAGCGGCCGCAACCGCGTGCTGGTCGTCGAGGCCGGCGGCAGCGACAACACCTTCTGGATCCGCGTGCCGATCGGCTACGGCCGTACCTTCGTCGATCCGAAGGTCAACTGGATGTACGAGACGGAGCCCGACGCCGCGACGATGGGCCGCTCGGCCTACTGGCCGCGGGGCAAGGTGCTCGGCGGCTCGGGCTCGATCAACGCCCTCGTCTACATGCGCGGCCTGCCGCACGACTATGACGACTGGGCGCGGGACGGCGCGACCGGCTGGGGCTGGAACGACGTCCTGCCGTACTTTCGGAAGTTCGAGGATCACTGCTGGGGCGCATCGAACCTGCACGGCTCGGGCGGACCCATCCGCATCACGGACGTATCGGCGGCCTGCCATCCGCTGGTCCGAAACTACCTCGATGCCGCCCGCTCGCTCGGCTACGGCGAGACCCGGGATTTCAACGGCGACCAGCCGGAAGGCGTCGGCATCTACCAGATACTGACGCGCAACGGCTTTCGGGAGTCCACCTCCTACGCCTACCTGCACCCGGCCATGAAGCGGGCGAATGTCGAGGTGCGCACGCACTGTCACGTGCTGAAGATCCTCTGCAGCGGCGGACGCGCCACCGGCATCCGCTACCGCGACCCGAGCGGCGCGGTGGTCGAGGCCAGCGCCGCGAAATCGGTCGTGCTGTGCGGCGGTGCCATCAACAGCCCGCAGCTGCTGCAGCTGTCCGGCATCGGCCCGCGCGCGCTGCTCGACAAGCTCGGCATCGCACCGGTCCTCGACGCCCCGGCGGTCGGCCGCAACCTGCAGGACCACCTGAACATCAGCTACTTCTACCGCTCGAAGGTCCGCACGCTGAACAACGAGCTCTACCCCTGGTACGGCAAGCTGTGGGCCGGCATGCGCTACGTGCTGACCCGCACGGGCCCGCTGTCGATGAGCGTCAACCAGGGTGGCGGCTTCGTGCGCAGCGATCTCAACCAGCCCGTGCCCAACCTGCAGCTCTATTTCAATCCGGCGAGCTACACCACGAGTCCGTCCAACACCCGCAAGATGCTGAATCCGGATCCGTTTGCTGCATTCCTGCTGTCCTTCAACTCCTGTCGCCCGACGAGCCGGGGTCATATCGAGATTCGTTCGGCCGACCCGATGGCGCCACCCGCCATCCATCCGAACTACCTGTCGACCGACAAGGACGTCGCCGAGGCACTGGGCGGCATCCACCTGCTGCGCCGGCTGGCCGCGGCCGCCCCGCTGGCCGAGGTGATCGAGACCGAGATGATCCCGGGTGAGGCCAAGCAGACCGACGAGGAACTCCTGCAGGACTTTCGCCAGCGCTCGGGCACGGTGTATCACCCGACCTGCACGTGCCGGATCGGTGCGGATGCCCGGACCTCCGTTGTCGATCCGCGCTTACGCGTGCACGGGCTCGACGGCCTGCGCGTCGTCGACGCCTCGGTCTTCCCGACGGTCACCTCCGGCAATACGAACGCGCCGTCGATCATGGTGGGCGAGAAGGGTTCGGCGATGCTGCTCGAGGACCTCGGCTAGCGCCGCGACGGGCCGCCCGGACTAGCCGCCGCCGATGCCGGCGGCGCGCAGCAGCTCGCCGCGCGTACGCAGGAACTCGGCGAAGGCGTCGGCGAGGCGAATCTCCTCCGCCTCGCCAACTGCCAGCGACAGGGCGATGAAACCCCGTCGCGCGAGGTAGATGCCGGCCGCGAGCATGTCGAAGAAGAAGAGTTCGAGGGCGAGCTCCCCGGGCCCGCCCGGTGAACCGCCGCGCGGCCGCGGCGTGTCCGTCAGGTGGATGTTCATCAGGGAGCCGAGTCCGCACCAGCGGATCGGGACCCCCGCGTCGCGCGCGAGCCCGTTCAGCCGTTCCCGCAGCCGGTCGCCGCGCGCCGAGTGGGCCACGGCGACCGCCGGCGTGTAGATCTCGCCGAGCGCCGCAACTCCTGCCGCCATCGTCAGCGCGTTGTTGTTGAACGTCCCGGCATGCGCGAGCGCATCACTGCGCGAGGGATCGAAGCGCGCCATCACCTCGGCCCGCCCGCCGAAGGCCCCGAACGACAGGCCGCCGCCGACGTACTTGCCGAGGGTGGTCAGATCCGGGCGGATACCGAGTTCCCCCTGCCGGCCGGCCGCGCCCAGCCGCGAGGTCATGACCTCGTCGAACACGAGGAGCGCGCCGCACCGGTCGCCCTCGACGCGCAGCAACTGAAGGAACTCGCTCGTCCCGGCAATGCAGCCGCCGGAGCCGAGCATGGGTTCGGCGACGATGGCCGCAAGCTCAGCGCCGTGGGCGCGAACGAGGGCGCGGGTCGCCTCGATATCATTGTAGGGCGCGACGACGAAGCCGTGCGGCACGTTCAGGGCCCCGCCGCCGTCCGCGAAGGACAGCACGCCGCCGTGGTAGCCCGCGTCGAAGACGAGAACCCGCTTCCGGCCGGTGTGAGCGATCGCGGCGGCGATCGCCAGCAGGTTCGCCTCGGTGCCGGAATTGGTGAAGCGGACCCGTTCGATCGACGGAAAGCGCTCGCAGACGAGCCGGGCCAGCCGCTCCTCCATCTCGCCGGGGCCACCGATGTTGATGCCGCGGTCGAGCGCCGCGATCACGGCGGCGCGGATCGTCGGGTGGGAATGGCCGAAGAGTCCGGCGGTGTACTCGCCGAGAAAGTCGGCGTAGGCATGGCCGTCGAGATCGGTCAGCGTGCAGCCCGCGGCCTGGGCGATGCCGAGCGGGAACGGATCGTAATGGAGCACCGTCCGCGTATTCCCGCCCGGCATGACGGCGGCCGCGCGCTGGAAGCGCGCGAGGCTCGCCGGATTGGCGGCGACGTAAGCGCCTCGCCGCGCCTCGACCGCGGCCGAGAGGGCCTCGCCGTGACGAGACCCTGGCACCGTCGCGACCCCGTGCGGCACCGGGGCTCGCGTCAGACGCGTTTCAGAGCGGCCGTATCGATCGGCAGTCGGCGCAGTCGCTTGCCCGTCGCGGCGTAGATCGCATTGACGACGGCCGGCGCGATCGGCGGCGTGCCCGGCTCGCCGATGCCACCCGGCGCCTCGGTGCTCGGCAGGATATGGACCTCGACCGGCGGCATCTCGCTCATCCTAAGGACCGGATAGTCGTTGAAGTTGCCCTGCTCGACGCGCCCGTCCTGGTAGGTGATCCGGCCGTAGAGCGCCGCCGACAGCCCGTAGACGATGGCCCCCTCGATCTGGCGGCGGATGATC
>CAIMCI010000197.1 GCA_903839465.1 uncultured Pseudomonadota bacterium | reverse complement strand
GCCTTCATCCAGGTCCGGGACGGCTTCTTCACCGCGGACGGTGGCATCGCGCACGCCGATACGCACCAGTTCCTCCAGACGTGGGTTAGCCGTTACGTCGCCTGGGTTCGCCACCACGCCGCCGGACCGGCCTGACGACCGGGCGCCACCGGCACCGCTGCTACCGAAAAGGACTCCGACGATGACTCACCGTCCCGCGTTTGCCCGGCCCGGCATCGCCGCCCTGCTGTCACTGGCCGGCCTTGCCGCGCACGGCGCTCCGGCCGCGTGCCCCGGTGACAACGGCGGGCTGTCGCTGCCGCCCGGGTTCTGCGCGACCGTGTTCGCCGACAACCTCGGCCATGCGCGGCACCTCGCGGTGGCGCCCGATGGCACGGTCTACGTCAACACGTGGAGTGGCGCCTACTACACGGACAAGACACCCCCGGCCGGCGGCTTCCTGGTCGCGCTGCGCGATACCCGCGGCACCGGCCAGGCCGACGTCGTCCGCCGTTTCGGTCCGGGTCTCGGTGAAGGCTCCGCCGGCGGCACCGGCATCCGCGTCCACGACGGCGCGCTGTACGTCGAGCAGAACGACCGCATCCTGCGCTACCGGCTCGGCGGCGGCGATCCAGTGCCGGCCGCCAGGCCCGAGGTCGTGCTGTCCGGACTGCCGCTGACCGGCGACCACCCGATGCACCCGTTCATCATCGATGCGGCGGGCCATCTCTATGTCGATCTCGGCTCCGAGACCAACGCCTGCGACGAGCACAACCGGATGCCGAAGACGCGCGGCCACGAGCCGTGCACGGAACTCCTGACCCATGCCGGCATCTGGCGCTACGACGCGAACCGCACCGGCCAGGTGTTCTCTGCCAGTGAGCGCTACGCCACCGGCATCCGCAACGGCGAGGGCATGGCCTTCGATGCGGCGGGTCGCCTCTACGTCACCCAGCACGGCCGTGACCAGCTGGGCCAGAGCTTTCCCGATCTCTACAGTGCCGAGCAGGGTCGGGAACTGCCCGCCGAGGAAATCGTCCAGCTCGAGGCCGGTGCCGACTACGGCTGGCCGCGCTGCTACTTCGACGGTGCCCAGCAGAAGCTCGTGCTCGCCCCCGAGTACGGCGGCGACGGCGGCAAGGCGGTCGGGATCTGCGCCGAGAAGCGGCCACCCGTCGCGTACTTCCCCGCCCACTGGGGACCGAACGCGCTCGTGATCTACAACGCCGCGCAGTTCCCGCCCGCCTATCGCGGCGGCGCCTTCGTCGCCTTCCACGGCTCCTGGAACCGCGCCCCCGGCACGCAGGGCGGCTACAACGTCGTCTTCCAGCCGCTGGCGGACGGGCGCGCGGCCGGCGACTACCTCGTCTTTGCCGACGGCTTCGCCGGCCGGGAAAAGGCCCCCGGTCGGGCCGCGTTCCGGCCGTCGGGCCTCGCCGTCGGCAACGACGGTGCGCTGTTCGTCGCCGACGATGCGAAAGGCCGGATCTGGCGTATCACCTACCACGGCGACCCGGCCCTCGCCCGTCCGCAGGCGGCCCCCGCGGCGGCCACGGGCCCCGGCGATTCGCGTCCGCCGCTCGCGACGCTGCCGCTTGCGCCGGGTTCGACGCGCGCACAGCTCGCGCTCGGCGAACGGGTGTTCCATGGCGAGGCGGCCGGGGGCACCTGTGCGGGCTGCCATGCCTCCGACGGCAAGGGCAGTGAGGTCGGTCCGGACCTGACCAGCGGCCAGTGGCTGTGGGGCGATGGCAGCGTGAAAGCGATCGCCGCGACGGTCCGCAGCGGTGTCACGAAGCCCAAGGGCACGAGCGGCGCGATGCCGCCACTGGGTGGTGCTGCGCTGTCGGCCGGGGACGTCGACGCCGTGGCCGCCTACGTCTGGGCGCTGGGTCATGCCAGCGGGCGATGACCGCCGGCACCACCCGGGTGCGGTAGTACGGACCCCGTCGCGTTGCTAGACTTTGCCGCGCGGCGCCGATCCGGCCGTGCGTCCCCTGGCCCGGAGTCTCCCATGAAGCGTTACGTTGCCGCCCTTGCCCTGTCCACCCTCGCCTTCGGCGCCGAGGCCGCGCTCGCCCCGGGCGCCAAGGCACCCAATTTCACCACCGAAGCGTCGCTGGCCGGCAAGACGTTCTCGTTCACGCTGAGCGAGGCCCTGAAGAAGGGACCGGTCGTCCTCTACTTCTACCCGGAGGCATTCACGAGCGGCTGCACGGTTGAGGCGCACGAGTTTGCGGCCGCCGCCGATGACTTCACCAAGGCAGGCGCCACCGTTATCGGGCTGTCACACGACCGGATCGACAAGCTCACGAAGTTCTCGGTCAGCGAGTGCCGGAACAAATTCGCCGTGGGCGCGGATGCCGACCAGGTGATCATGAAGGCCTACGACGCGGTCCTGAAGGAGGACCCGACGTACTCGGACCGCACCTCCTACGTGATCGCCCCGACCGGCGAGATCCTGAGCAGCTATACCAACATGGACCATCCGCGCGAGCACGTGACGCAGACCCTCGCCACGGTCCGCAAATGGGCTGCCGAGCACCATCACTGAGGCCGGTCACCGTCGGGTCGGGCCGGGCGCAGCCCCGGCGGGCGCTGTCCCGGTTCTGAAATATTCGTCGAACGGTTCTTTAAAGAACTCTCAAGTTATTGTTTTATAGTTGTATTAAAAGCTTCATACGGGCATACCGGTCGGCGCTCCCGCCCGCCAGCGCTCGATGCACTGGGCGGCACGCTCGGCGCCAGACTCCTCCCGGAGCCGGCCCGCCACCCGCGCCGCCGCCGCCGCGAACGACGGCTCGGCGTCGAGGGTGGCGAGCGTTCGCGCGACCCGCGCTGCCCGGTAGCGGTGCCGACCGAGCACCCGCCCGACACCGAGGCGCGCCGCCCGGCGGGCGTTGTCGGCCTGATCGCCAAAATACGGCACGACGAGTTGCGGTCGACCGGCGAGCAGCGCCTGGCCCAGCGTGCCGATGCCACCCTGGTGCACGACAAGGCGCGCCTGCGGAAACAGCGCCGAGTACGGGGCGTAACCCCCGACGTAGCACGACTCGTCGGCGAGATCGGCGTACGTCGCTCGGCCGTGATCGCCGACCAGGAGCACGGACCGGACCCCGAGGCGGCGAGCCGCGGCGGCACTTTCGCGATAGAAATTGCCCGGGCTGTGGACGAACGAACTGCCGAGCGTGAACACGACGGGTGCGGGTCCCGCGGCGAGAAAGCGCTCGAGGCCCGGCTCCAGCGGACTGTCGCCGCCGAGCTCGCTGTCATAGAAGGCAAACCCCGTCACCCTCACGCGCGGCGGGTAATCGCGCCGCACGGTCGCCAGCACCGGTGAATAGAGCGCGAGCACGCCCGCCGGGCCGAACTGCCCGGCGAACACGGGATCGGCGTCGACCGTTGGCAGACCGAGTTCGGCGCGGATCCCGGCGACCGGCCGGGCCATGCGGCGCATCAGCCGGCGCAGCAGCCGGTGCATGACACGCACCGGTCCCCGCCCCAGGGACGCCATCAGCGGTGCCAGCCATTCGACGGGCATCAGCGCCGGCGGGTCCTCTTCCGACAGGAACTGCATGGGCTGGAGGACCGCGGCCAGCCAGTCGATGCCGCGTTCCTCCGCCGCCAGCCGCGCGCCGATGGCGGGCGAGGAGGTCACGAGCCACGGGGTTTCATCGAGGAGCGCCCGCGTGTCCGCGATCGAGGCGCGCAGGAACGGGAAAATGGCGCGCTCGAACAGCCACAGCGGCCGCTCGAGGAGCTGGCGGGTAATCGTCGCGCGATCGGCCGCGAACTCGGCCTCGAGGTCGGCGAATGACGGGCGCATCGGCCGGAAGGCGAATCCCTCGGCCTCGACCTTGGCCCGGTATTCCTCGTGCGTGGCGATGATCGAGCCGATGCCACGCTCGCGCAGCGCGCCGGCGACCGCGAGGAACGGATGCAGGTCGCCAAGCGAGCCCCAGACGACGAAGGCCACCGGTGGCGCGGGCGTCACGCCTGGCAGGCCGTCAGCGTGTCAGCGAGGGTCGCGAGGAAGAGGTCCGCGTTGTCCCGGGTGAAGGCGAGCGGCGGGCGGATCTTCACGACGTTGCCGCCGGGGCCCGAGGCACTGATCAGCACCCGGCGCTCGCGCAGGCCATTCACGACCCGCGTCGCGAGGTCCCGGTCCGGCGCCCGGCTCTGTCGGTCGGTGACGAGGTCGACGCCGATGAAGAGGCCCGCGCCGCGCACATCGCCGATCGCCTCGTGCGCCGCGGCGAGGCGTCGCAGCCCGGCGACCAGGTAGGCCCCGACCGCGGCCGCCCGGTCCTGGATGCCCTCGGCCTCGAGCGCGTCGAGGACCGCCATCGCCGCGGCCGCCGAAACCGGGTTGCCACCGAACGTGTTGAAGTAGCGCGCCCTGGCACCGAAGTCCCGAACCAGTTCCGGGCGCAGGGCAAGGCCGGCCACCGGGTGGCCATTGCCCATCGGCTTGCCCATCGACACCATGTCCGGCTGCACGCCGTGGCGCAGGAAGCCCCACATCGCCGCGCCGGTCCGCCCGAAGCCGGCCTGCACTTCATCGGCCACGTAGAGCGCGCCTGCCGCGCGGACCGCATCGATGGCCTCCTGCAGGAACCCGGGCGGATCGGCATGCACGCCGTCGCTCGAGAAGATCGAATCGAGGATCAGCATCGCCGGTCGGATGCCCGCCGCCCGGAACTCCTCGAGCGCGGCCATGACCCCGCGCGCGAACGCCGGACCGACCGCCGGGTCGCCGCGATAGCCGTCCGGTGCCGGCACGAGCCTGACGTCGCGGCCGGTCGCCACGCCGTCGCCGAGCGACGGCGAGAACTCCGCCACCGCGCTCGTGACGCCGTGGTAGGCCAGCTTCGTCACGATCACGCCGGTCCCGCCCGTGGCCGCGCGTGCGATCCGCAGCGCCAGGTCGTTGGCCTCGCTGCCGGTGCACGTGAACATCACGTGGCCGAGCGCGGCCGGCATTGTCGCGAGAAGGCGCTCGGCGAGCGCCAGCACCGTCTCGTGCAGGTAGCGGGTATGGGTATTGAGGAGGGCAGCCTGCCGGGCGATCGCCTCGACCACCCGCGGGTGGCAGTGGCCGAGGCTCGCGACGTTGTTGTAGACGTCGAGGTAGGCGACGCCGTCCGCGTCGTAGAGCCAGACGCCGTCGCCGCGCACGAGATGCAGCGGCCGGGCGTAGAAGAGCCGGTAGGCAGGTCCCAGGAGCCGTTCGCGGCGACGGAGGAGCTCGCGGTCGGCGTCACCGAGCTCGCCGGCGTTGGCCGGATCGTAGGCATTGATCATGTGCATCGCCCTATCCTGCCAGAGCCGAAAGGCGCGCGGTCAGCGCCGCGCGCCCGGCGTCGTCGAGGAGCGCGAGGCCGCGGCGCGCCGCGGGGTTGTTGCGAAGGATGTAGGCGGCATTGTCCGGGTGGCTCCGGGCGCGCCATTCGGTGATCAGCACCGTCATCGCCTGGCGGGTCGCCATCAGGTCCGGCAGCAACCGCAGTTCCACCGGCTCGAGCGGCCGCACGGCACGGTAGCCGGCGACGAAGGCCGCGACCACCGCGAAGGGGTCCGCGGCGGTCAGGAGATAGGACGCGCCGACCGCGACATCGCAGACCACGGGTGCGACCACCATGTCGCCGAAATCGAGCACGCCGGTCACGACGGGCTGGCCGGCATCGACGAGGACGTTGTAGGGATTGAAGTCGGCGTGGATCGCCTGCTGCGGCCGGTCCCCGAGCGGCCCCGCCACCCGTGTATCGAAGCGGTCGAAGGTCGCCTGGAGCGCAGCCCGCAACGGGTCGCCGTCAAGGACCGGCAGCAGCGAGCGGAGTTCGGCGGCACGCTTGAGATCCCAGAGCAGCACCTGGTCGGCGGCCGGGTCGTCGAAGGACCGCAGCGCGCTGCCGAGCCGCGCCAGGACCGCACCGAGCGCCGCGGCGAGTTCCACCGAGACGGCGACGTCGCGCAGCAGG
>CAIMCI010000196.1 GCA_903839465.1 uncultured Pseudomonadota bacterium | reverse complement strand
ACCGAGCCTGCCGGTCCCGCACGAGGCCGCGGCCTTTAGCGGACCGCTGCTCGAGGACGTCGACTTCCGCCCGGCCTTCCCGGGTGCCGCGGCCGAGCGGCTCGCGACCTACCAGGGTCCCGCCGGCCGGATTGCCTTTTACCAGGTGGCCTACGGCCGCCAGGCGCACGGCCGTAAGCTGATCGGGTTCGAGAGCACGATCGTGCCGCCGGGCTGGCGGGTGAAGAGCGAGCGCACCGCGCCGCTCGGCGGCGTGCCGGCCGCCCGCTGGCAGGAAGTGGAGCGGCCGAACCGCGAACGGGCCCTGATCGTCAGCTGGTACGAGGTGGGCGGCAGGCCGCGGGCGTCGGCCCGGGAGGTCAAGCTCGCCGAGGCCGCCCAGGCGTTGTCCGCTGTGACCTATTCGAAGCTTCTGGCACTGGAAGCGCCGTGCCGGCCTGACTGTGACGCGGCTGCCACCAGCCTGACCGCCTTCGCCGCCATACTGCCGGGTCAGGGATCGGGTAAAGGATAATGCCCCCCATGAGGACTGTCGTGACGACCGAGCGAGCATCGAAGACCGGAACCGGTGCGTTCCGCGGCCGCACATCGCCGCTGGTCGCGCTCGCGGCCGGCTGCCTGCTGCTCGGTGCCTGCGACGCCCTCAAGGGGCCCCAGTCGCTGGTCGCCGCCGGCCGGGCCGAGCTCGAGCGGGGCGATGCGCTGGCAGCCATCGCCGCCGCCAAGCGGGCGATCGACAAGGACGGATCCTACGCCGATGCCCGCCTCCTCCTGATCGATGCGGCCTTCCTCCAGAACGACTTCGACACGGTCGGCCAGCAGCTCGACAAGGTCCGCTCGAGCGGCGCGCGGCGGGCCGACCTTTTGCCGCGCGAGTGGGCGGTGCTGCGCTCGAAGAACGATTTCGAGGGGCTCCTGCGCTCCGTCGGCGCGGCGCCGGCCGAGGTGCCGGAGGCGATCCGGCGCCGCTACGAGGGTTTCGCGCAGCTCGGGCTCGCCCAGGCGGCGTCCGCGACCCAGGCGTTCCGCCGCGCGCTAGAGCTCGATCCCGCCGATGCCGAGAGCATCGGCGGCCTTGCCCAGGCGCTCTTCCTCGCCGGCGACCGGACGGGGGCGGTGAACTTCCTCAAGGACGGCCTCGCCAAGCATCCCGACTCCGCGCGCATCGCGCTCGCCCTCGGCCAGGCCGAGCGGGCCGTGGGTCAGCTCGGCGATGCGGAGGCTGCCTTTCGCAAGGCGGCCGCGGCCAGTTCGCCGCGCGGCGATGCCACCACCTGGTTCATGGCCAGTGCGAGCACGGCTGAGATCACGCTTGCCCAGGCGCGCTACGCCGAGTCCGATGCGGCCGTCGCCGCGCTCGTCAAGGGCGCGCCGAACGCGGTGGCGACCCGGCTGCTGCAGGCACGCCTCGCGCTTGCCGAACGCCGTTACGACGACGCCGCGCGCTATGCCCAGGGCGTCGTCCAGGCCGTGCCGAACGACGTGCCGAGCCGCATGCTGCTCGCCTACATCACCTATGCCCAGGGCTACCTGCAGCAGGCGGAGTCGGCGCTCGACGGCGTGCTCGCCGACCGCCCGGACTACGCGCCGGCGCGACGCCTGCTCGCCGAGATCCAGCTCGCCGGCAATCGCCCCGAGGTCGCGCGCCGAACGATCGACCCGTTGCTCGGCGCCACCGCCGACGGTGACACGCTGGCGCTGGCCGGGCGCATCGCCACCGCGCTCGGCGAGACGACCGAGGCCGAGGGCTACTTCGGCCGGGCCGTCGACGGCTCGGGGGCGAGCGACAGCCTGAAGCTCAAGATCGCGGCGCAGTACCTCGCCGCCGGCAAGCGTGACCGGGCGATCGCGATCCTGGCCAAGCTGCCCGGTGGCAGCGACCTCGCCGAGCGGCGCGATCTCCTGCTCGCGCTCGCCAAGGCCGGCGACGACACGACCGAGGCCGGCCGGTCCGAGATCGAGGCGGTGGCGACCCGCTACGGCCAGGACCCCGCCCTGCAACGTTCGGTCGCGATGCTGCACGCCGCGCGCGGCGATTTCGACGCCGCGCGCAGCCGGCTCGGCGCGTGGCTCAAGACGCATCCGGACGACGCGGAGAGCTACCTGATGCTGGGCCGCATCGAGGTCGCGGCCCGCCGCTACGACGAGGCCGACAAGGCCCTGCGCCAGGTGCTGGCGAGCCAACCGAAGAACATCCCGGCGCTGATCGAGCTCGCGGCGGTCGCGATGCTGCGCGGCGATTCGGAAGGCGCCGTGAAGAACCTCGAGGCCGCGCGCACCGCGGACCCGAAGGCTATCGAGCCGCGCATCTCGCTCGCCCGGATTTACCTGTCGCGTGACAGCGGCGCGAGCCGGGGGCTCGAGCTCGCCGTGCCGCCGCTGAAGGAAGCGCTCGCGCTCGACCCCAAGCGCGTCGATACCCTCAGTCTCTCGGCGGTCGCCGAGAAGCGCGCCGGCCACGACGCCGAGGCCGAGCGGATCCTGAAGGACGCGCTGAAGGCGGATGCCGCGAGCCCGAGCCTGTGGCTGTCGCTCGGCGAGCTGCAGGCGACCGGCAATCACCTCGACGAGGCGCGTGACAGCTTCAGGAAGGCGCTCGGCCTGTCGCCCGGCTGGCTGCCGGCCGTCAAGGCGCTGGCGGCCGTCGACGTCCGGCGCGGCGAGTACGCCGAGGCGCTGGATGCCACGTACAAGGCACGCGAAATCGGTGGCCTGTCGCAGGCCGAGGCCCGCGAACAGCGCGCCGGCGCGCTGCTGCTCGAGGGCGACGTGCACGCGACCGCGGCCACCCACGATCCCGCCCGGGCGCGGGAGTCGTGGCTGAAGGCCGCGGCGAGCTACGCCAAGGCCGACGAGGCGAGTCCGTCGCTCGCCTCCGCGGCGCGGCTCCTTCGCACCCGCACGCTCGCCGGGCTGCCGGACGCCGACGGGCCGATGAGCCTGTGGGTGCGCCAGCACCCGGGCGACATGGCGGCCAGAGGCGTGCTCGCGACCTACTACGGCGAACGCAACGAGAAGGCAAAGGCGATCGCGCTCTACGAGGCGGGTCTCGTGCTGACGCCGACCCAGGCGCCGCTCCTGAACAACCTCGCCTGGCTGTATTTCGAGACCGGCGACGGCCGCGCGCTCGACACTGCGCGGCGCGCCGTCCAGTACTCGCAGCGCCAGCCGGCCATCCTCGACACGCTCGGCTGGATACTCGTCAGGCAGGACAAGGCAACCGAGGGCGTCACCTACCTCGCCGAGGCCCATCGCGGCGCGCCGCGCGCCCAGGACATCGCCTACCACTATGCCGAGGCGCTGGCCCGGGTCGGCAAGGCGGCCGAGGCGCGCAGCACGCTCGAGGAACTCTTGAAGGACGCGCAGTCCTTCCCGGGGCGGACGGACGCCGAGGCCCTCCTCGCGCGCCTGAAGACCGGTTGACGGCGGCGAACGGAACGATCGAAGGAGTGACACGGCCATGAAGCACACGGGACGGAAGGCGATACTGGGGTTGGTCGCGACGTGGCTGGCGCTCGCCTGCCTCGCGGCACACGCTGCGGCCCCGGATTCGCCGGCGCCGGCGCCGGCGGTGTCTCCGGGCGTGGCGCCGGACTACATCATCGGTCCGGGCGATACGATCCAGGTCTTCGTCTGGCGCAATCCCGAGCTGTCCGTGACCGTGCCCGTGCGCCCGGACGGCAAGATCTCAACGCCGCTCAACGAAGACATGGTCGCGGTCGGCAAGACGCCGTCGATGCTCGCCCGCGACATCGAGGCGCGCCTCGCCGAGTACGTCCGCTCGCCGACCGTCAACATCATCGTCAGCAATCCGCAGAGCGCGTTCAGCCAGGTGAAGGTGATCGGCCAGGTCAAGTCGCCGCAGAACGTCGCCTACCGCGAGGGCATGACGGTGCTCGATGCCATCCTCGCCGTCGGCGGCGTCACCGACTTCGCCGCGCCGGGGCGCACCAAGATCGTGCGCAAGACCGGCGACAAGACCGAGGAGATCCGCATCTACCTCGACAAGGTGCTCGAGAAGGGCGAACTGAAATACAACCTGCCGCTGCGCGCCGGTGACGTCATCGTCGTGCCGGAATCACGCTTCTAGGGACCCGCCATGCAAGCCCAACTCGAATCCCTACTGACGGAGCTGAAAAGCCTCTGGCGCTTCCGCTGGCCGGCGGCGATCGCTGCCTGGTCGATCGCGCTCATCGGCTGGGTCGTCGTGCTGCTGATGCCGCCGTCGTTCGAGGCGCAGGCCCGGGTCTACGTCGATGCGACCTCGGCACTCCGGCCGCTCCTGCAGGGTCTGGCCGTCGACCAGAACGTGGATGCGCAGCTCAACTACGTGCGCCAGACCATGCTCTCGCGGCCCGCGCTCGAGAAGGTCGCGCGCCAGACCGAGCTTGATCTTCGCGCCAAGACGCCGACCGAGCGCGAGCACCTGATCGATTCGCTGCAGAAGAAGATCCTCATCGAGTTCGCGAACGGCCCCGAGAAGTCGGCCGACAAGCTCTACACGATCACCTACCAGGACTCGAACCGGCCGATGGCGCTCGCCGTCGTCACCAAGCTCCTCAACACCTTTGTCGAGGACTCGATGGGCGCGGGGCGGGCGGGTTCCGCCAACGCCCAGCGCTTCCTGCGCGACCAGATCAAGGAGGTCGAGCAGCGCCTGGCCGAGGACGAGGCCCGGGTCGCGGAGTTCCGCAAGAAGAACTTCGGGCTGATGCCTGGCGAGCAGGGCGACTACTACACCCGCCTGCAGAACGAGACCGAGGCGCTGAAGAAGACCCAGAGCGCGCTCGCGATCGCGACCACGAAGCGCGAGGCGCTGTCGCGCCAGCTGCACGGCGAGACGCCGTTTGCGCCCGGTGAGAAGACGGCCGCCGCCGGCGGCGGCTCGCCGCTCGGCTCGAGCGACACGACGTTCAGGTTGAAGGACGCCGAGTCGAAGCTCGAGGAGCTGCGCCTGAAGTACACCGACCGCCACCCCGAGGTGATCGCGCTGGAGGAGACCATCCAGCAGCTGAAGACGCGTCGTGCCCAGGAACTCGCCGCCATCAAGCGCGGCGATCCGGCGGCGGCCTCCCTGTCGGGGTTGTCGTCGAATCCCGTCTACCAGAACATCCAGCTGCAGCTCAACCAGTCGGACGTGGAGGTCGCGAGCCTCAAGGGCGAGATCGCCGACCGCCAGCAGCGGATCGCCGAACTCGACCATGCCAAGAACGTCGCACCCGAGATCGAGGCCGAGTTCGCGCGCCTGAACCGCTCCTACGGCGTGACCAAGGCGCAGTACACCTCGCTCGTCGAGCGCCTCGAGAAGGCGAAGCTGTCCGAGCAGGCGACCGACGCCGGCTCCATCAAGTTCGAGGTCATCGACCCGCCGGCGGCCAAGATCGAGCCGGTGAAGCCGAACCGCCCGCTCCTGACCAGCATCGTGTTCCTGGCCGCGCTCGGGATCGGCGCGGGCCTCGCCTGGCTCCTCGGCCAGCTGCGCCCGGTCTACGACAGCGCGCACCGGGTCGCCGACGACACCGGGCTGCCGATCCTGGGCGCGGTGTCGCGCACCGGCCAGGCGGCGGCGGTGGGCCGGCAGCGGGTCTCGCTGCTGCGCTTCGCGGCGGCCTCGGCCGCGCTCCTCGTCGTCTATCTCTGCATCTTGATACTGCAGGCCGGCGGCTTCCTGCCGACCGGTCTGGTGGGGTGACGTCATGAGCCGAATCGAAGAAGCGATCCTCAAGGTCAAGGCGCAGGCTCAGGCCCAGGCGCAGGCCGAGGCCCAGCCGAAGGCCCCGCCCGCGGCCTCGACCCCGGTGACGCCGGTGTCGCCGCGGCCGGCCACGGAGTCGCCCTACGCGCCACCCTACGGCATCGGCCAGGCACCCGCCCAGGCGCCGCCGGCCGGCGGCCCGACGGCGGCGACCGAGGCGATCACCTCGGCGAGCGGCACGTATCGCATGCTGCAGCCCTCGGATCTCCTGTCCACGACCGCGATGTACGCGAGCGTCGTCGCCCAGCCGAAGAAGCCCGCGCGCACGATCGCGCTCGATCTCGCCGCCCTGGTCGCTGCCGGCCTCCTGCCACCGAAGGAGGACGCCCGCCAGATATCGAACGAGTTCCGGGCCATCAAGCGCACGCTGATCGGCAACATCACCGGACGCTCCGGCACCAAGATTCCAGCCGGCAATATCCTGATGGTGGCGAGTGCCCTGCCGGGCGAGGGCAAGACCTTCTGCGCGATGAACCTCGCGCTGACCCTGTCGCTCGAGAAGGACTATTCGGTGGTGCTGATCGACGGTGACGTCGCCAAGCCCAACATCAGCCGCGAACTGGGCCTGAACGACGCCCCCGGTCTCCTCGACGTACTGCGCAGTGGCGAAGGTGATCTCGCCGGCATCGAGATCGGCACCAGCGTGCCGCGGCTGTCGTTCGTGCCGGCCGGTCGGCCGGACGACGATGCCGCCGAGCTCCTGT
Source organism: uncultured Pseudomonadota bacterium (assembly GCA_903839465.1). Classification (GTDB taxonomy): domain Bacteria; phylum Pseudomonadota; class Gammaproteobacteria; order Steroidobacterales; family Steroidobacteraceae; genus CAIKMS01. Next base: position 621 of record CAIMCI010000196.1, on the reverse strand, counting down.
CCTCGAGTCGCATGGCGCGGCTCGTCGAGGAGATGCGCGCCCAGCCGAATCGCCTGTTCGTCTTCGATTCCACGCCTCTCCTGCTCACCAATGAGTCGCGGGTCATGGCCGAGATCGCCGGTCAGGTGGTCCTGGTCGTGCGCGCGGCGAGCACGCCGCGCACGGCCGTCAAGAGCGCCATCGCCGAGCTCCCGGAAGACGTCTACGTCGGCATCGTCCTCAACCAGAAGGAAGCCGCGCCCGGATCCGACTACTACGGCTATGGACACTACGGCCGGGAAGGGAAGGAGAGCCCATGAACGCCGCCTCGTCCCGGACGCTCTGCGGCGTGGCACTCGCCGGGGTGCTCGCCAGCCAGCCTGCCGTTGCCGTCGTCGACTGGAGCCTGAACGGCTCGACCGGATATGACACCAATCCCGGCCGGCTGTCGCAGGGCAGTTCCGGCAGCGCGACGCTGTTCGGCGGCGGCACGCTCACCGTCGACGAGCACCGCCCGCGGCTCGATACGACGATCGGCGGGAACCTCGGCTACCAGGAGGTCCTGTCGAACGGCTACCGCGGCCAGCTGGTCGGCTCCGTCGTCGGCACCTTGCGCTACGCGCTGATCCCGAAGACCCTGTT
>CAIMCI010000195.1 GCA_903839465.1 uncultured Pseudomonadota bacterium | reverse complement strand
TTTCATCAACGCGAGATCCGTGCGCGAAGTCATCTTCACGCGCGGCACCACCGAGGCGATCAACCTGGTGGCGCAGTCCTACGCCCGCCCGAAACTGGGTCCGGGCGACGAGATCATCGTCTCGCGCCTCGAGCACCACGCCAACATCGTCCCGTGGCAGATGGTCTGCGAGCAGACCGGCGCAAAGCTCATCGTCGCGCCGATCACCCAGGCAGGAGAACTCGACCTCGAGGCACTGGCAGGACTCTTCTCGCCGCGCACCCGCCTCCTCGCCATCACGCACGTATCGAACGCCCTCGGCAGCGTGTTCCCGGTCAGGGCCTGCGTCGAACTCAGCCACGCCCGCGGCGTGCCGGTGCTGCTCGACGGCGCTCAGGCCGTCCCCCATATCGCCGTTGACGTGCAGGACATGGGCTGCGACTTCTACGCCTTCTCCGGGCACAAGCTCTACGGGCCGACCGGGATCGGCGTGCTGTACGGGCGCGAGGAACTGCTTACGGCAATGCCGCCGTGGCAGGGCGGTGGCGACATGATCCTTGCCGTCACATTCGAACGCACGACCTACAACGAGCTGCCGGCGAAGTTCGAGGCCGGCACCCCGAACATCGGCGGCGCCGTCGGCCTCGGCGCGGCGATCGACTACGTGCAGGGGATCGGGCTTGAGCGGATCGCAGCCTGGGAACACGAGCTCCTGCTGCACGCCACCCGCCAGCTGTCGGCCATCGACGGACTCACGATCATCGGCACGGCGCGGGACAAGGCGAGCCTCGTATCGTTCGTGGTCGACGGCGTCCACCCGCATGACCTCGGCACCATTCTCGACCAGGACGGGATCGCGATCCGGACCGGCCATCACTGCGCGATGCCGGTGATGGAATTTTACGGGCTGCCGGCCACGGCGCGGGCGTCGTTCGCGTTCTACAACACCAAGGCCGAAATCGACCGCCTCGCCGCCGCGGTGGTCACGGCCCGCGACCTGCTGCGCTGACGCCATGGAAATCCGTGATCTCTACCGCGACGTGATCCTCGACCACAACCGCCAGCCGCGGAACTTCGGCGTGCTCGTCCCGCCGGCGCGCCAGGCAACCGGACACAATCCCCTGTGCGGCGACCGTCTGGAGGTTTACGTGCGCCTCGAGGGCGAGCGCATCGCCGAGGTGTCGTTCGAGGGCAAGGGCTGCGCGATTTCCGTCGCCTCGGCATCGCTGATGACGGAAGCCGTCAAGGGCCGCACGACGGCCGAGGCCGATGCCATCTACCGCAACATCCACCACGTCCTGACCGCGCATGATGCACCGGTCGAGGCGTCGCTCGGCAAACTCGCCGCGCTGGCGGGCGTGCGCGATTTCCCCGCGAGGGTGAAATGCGCCAGTCTATGCTGGCATACGCTGCACGCGGCACTGGCCGCCAGCGAACCCCAATCCGTCACTACCGAATAGCCGAGCATCATGCGCCAGTCTCAGAACGAGCCGATCGTCGTCACCCGTGATGTGCGGGCCGTACTCGTGCCGGCCGGCATCGAAGTCAAGTTGCGCACCGGCAGCGTCGGCTACCTCACGCAGGCGCTCGGCGGCAGCTTTACGGTCTATGTCGAGGGCAACCTGTTCCGGGTCGCCGGCGCCGATGCCGACGCGATCGGGCACGAGCCGCCCGCCAAGCTCGAGCTCCCGCCGGATGCGACCGACTCGGATGTCGAGCAGCTGGTGTGGGACCAGCTGAAGACCTGTTACGACCCGGAGATCCCGATCAATGTCGTCGACCTCGGTCTCATCTACAGCTGCGAGCTCGGCAAGGCGGACGACGGCTCGCGCACGGCGACCGTCAAGATGACGCTGACGGCGCCCGGTTGCGGCATGGGCGAGACGCTCGTCGCGGACGTCCGCGAGAAGATCCTGATGGTACCGACCGTCACGGCCGCCGACGTGGAACTCGTCTTCGATCCGCCCTGGACGCGCGAGCACATGTCGGAGGCGGCGCGCCTGCAGACCGGAATGTACTGACCGTGAGCGGGCGCTGGGTCGGGTTGTGCAGCGTCGCCGAGGTCATCGACAGCGGCCATGCGGTGCGCGAGATCGAAGGCCGCTACATCGCGGTCTATCATGTCGGCGGCAGTTTCTACGCCATCGCCGACGAATGCACCCACGACGGCGGATCGCTGGACGACGCCGCGGTCGAGGGCCTCGAGGTGATCTGCCCGCGGCACGGCGCGCGCTTCTGCCTGCGCACGGGCGCGGCCCTGTCGCCACCGGCCTATACGCCGGTAGCCACCTACCCGGTCCGCACCAGCGGCGACCGGCTGGAAGTGGATCTCGGCTGAGCCCACCCCATGCGCACGCTGACGATTTTCCGCCACGCCCATGCCGAGAAGGCCGATGAGGACATCGGCGACTTCGAGCGCGAGCTCGACAAGCGCGGCCGCCGCGAGGCAAAGCAGATGGCAGGGCGCCTCGCCGCCCTCGGCCTGCGACCGGATCACCTCGTGACGAGCTCGGCGACGCGCACGGTCCAGACGGCGCACATCCTGGCGCACGCGCTTGATTTTCCGCTGGCGCGCATCCGCCACGACGACCGCGCCTACCTGGCCGAGGCCGAGCAGCTTTTGGCGATCGTCCAGCACTGCCCGGACGAGGCGTTGCACGTGCTGCTCGTCGGCCACAACCCGGGGCTGTCGGTGCTGGCCTCACGCCTGGATGCGGGCCGTGACCGGGCGGAACTGGCGACGGCGGCGACCTGCACGCTGCGTCTGCCCATCCGTCGCTGGTCCGACCTCGACTGGCGCAGTGGCGAGTGTCTGCACGCCGCGGCCCCCCACGACGACGTGCCGGGTGAGGACGGCTGTGAGTAAGCGCCACCGGCGGGCGGCCGTGCTGTTCGCCGCCCTCGGCGCGCTTACGGTCCTGCCCGGGCGGGCCGCCGAGCCCGCAGCGTCCGGCGACGGCCGCGGCGACCTGTTACTGGCGACCCGCCGCTTCCACGACGCCCAGGCGAGCGGTGACGACAGCCGCCTCGACGCCCTGCTCGCCCCGGAGTACACGGGGACCGACAGTCGCGGGCGCGTCCACGGCCGTGCCGACGTGCTCGCCGCGGCCCGCCGCCACGACGTCGACCTCGAGGAAACGGTCAGTGAACTCAGTGACTTGCGGGTAACCGTTGTACGCGAGACCGGGGTGGTCAGCGGGCTGGCCGAGGATCGGCTCGCCTTCCACGGCCGTCAGGAGACCCGCCGCCGCCGGTTCACGGAAGTCTGGGTCCGGGCCGCGGCCGGCTGGTCGCTGGTGGCAAGCCACGAGTCGGGCGCCGACCTGCAGCGGCGCTCGGTCACCCCTGCCAGCGCGCCACGGTAGCGTCACCGGCGCGTCATCGGGACGCGCCATCCTCTTCTTTCCGTTCCCCCCTCTGCCCGGCACCGGGCGCAACCCCGGATGTCCGGGACGCGAATCGCGCTGCGGAGGCTTCACGGGACGGTTACCCAAGTGTCACGGAGCGCCGTTATTGTCCAATCGTGGCCAGAGGCGCAACAGACGCTTCGGCCAGTTGACATAACGAACGACACACGCACGCTAGGGGACACGCACCATGGGATTTTCCTTCACAGGCCGACTGCGCTTAGGGGCCGTCACCGGCGCCGCGCTTGGCCTCCTGAGCTTCGGCACGGCTCACGCGACCACGACCTTTACGAGCTCGTCGTGCTCCGGCCTGACGACCTGCAACGTCACCAAGGGCAACGGCACCGCGCTCGATCTGACCGTGTTCAACACGGGCACGGCCGGTGGCGGGTCCGCGACGGTCAACAGCCTCACCGGCAACACCTACACCTATGGCAACGGCTACGGGCTGCAGACGACGCCGTTCATCACGACCGGCACGCCGGCGACACCCTACGGGTTCTACGACGACTACGTGTTCACGATCGGCAGCAACCAGTTCGACGCGGTCACGAGCAGCCTGTCGCTCGGCCCGGCACTCAGCATCACCAACCTGCAGGCCCGCCTGTACAGCCTGACGGCCGAAGGGATCGCGCCGCTGACGACGACGCCGGCCGGCACCCTGATCTAGGGCTGGTCGTCGACCACGCTGTTCTCGGGCGGTGCGCTGACGGCGAACGTGATCGGCGCGACCACGCCGGTCGTGCTCGGCGCGGGCACGTACGTGCTCGAGGTCCGCGGCACGGCGAGCGGCGCGCTCGGTGGCAGCTACTCGGGCAACCTCAACCTGACCGCCGTCCCGCTGCCGGGTTCGGTCTGGGCGATGCTCGGCGGCCTCGGCCTGCTCGGCGTCGCGGCGCGTCGCCGCCCGGCCTGATCCCCCGCCCTCCGGCGTGTGTCCGGGCGCTGGTCGCAACGTGCGACCAGCGCCCTTTTTCATTGCGGGAACAGGTCCCCGGTACGGCGACCTAACCCGCCAGTGACAGCAGCGTGGCGTTGCCGCCGACCGCCGCCGTGTTGATCGTCACGGTCTGCTCGGCCGCAAACCGCGGCAGGTAGTGCGGACCGCCGGCCTTCGGCCCGGTGCCGGACAGGCCGTTGCCGCCGAACGGCTGGACCCCCACGACCGCGCCGATCATGTTGCGGTTGACGTACACGTTCCCGGCCCGCGAGCGCTCGACGACGCGCCGCACCGTGCTGTCGAGACGGGTGTGCAGGCCCATGGTCAGGCCGTAGCCCGTGCCGTTGATTGCGTCGACGAGGCGGTCGAGGTCGCGGGCCCGGTAGCGCAGCACGTGGACGACCGGGCCAAACACCTCGCGCTTGAGCGACGCGAGGTCGGCGATCTCGACGGCGAGCGGTGCGCAGTACGTGCCCCGGCCCAGCCCGGCGGGCAGTGCGACGCGGTGCGACCAGGGCGCGCCCCGGACGATCGCGGCGGCGTGGTCCTCGAGGCCCCGGAGCGCCTCGGCGTCGATGACCGGGCCCACGTCGGTGTCGAGGTACGCCGGATCACCGACCACGAGCTCGTCCATGGCGCCGGCGAGGAGCTCAAGCACGCGCGGCGCGATATCCTCCTGGACGCACAGCACGCGCAGGGCCGAGCAGCGCTGGCCGGCGCTGTTGAAGCCGGAATAGAGCGTGTCATTGATGACCTGCTCCGGCAGCGCCGAGCTGTCGACCAGCATCGCGTTCTGGCCGCCGGTCTCGGCGATCAGGGTCGCCAGGGGAGCGTCACGCGCGACCAGGCTGCGGGCGATGAGGCGCGCGGTTTCCGTCGAGCCGGTAAAGGCGACGCCGGTCACGCGCGGATCGGCGACCAGACGGCCGCCGACACCGGCGCCGTCGCCGGGCAGGAAATGCAGTACCTCCTCCGGCACGCCCGCCTCGATCAGGCAGTCGACGGCGAGCGCGGCCACCAGCGGCGTCTGCTCGGCCGGCTTCGCGATGACGGTATTGCCGGCAGCGAGCGCCGCGGCGACCTGTCCGGTGAAGATAGCGAGCGGGAAATTCCACGGGCTGATGCAGACAAACAGGCCGCGCCCGCGGAGCTTAAGCTCGTTGCTTTCTCCCGTAGGGCCAGGCAGGACGAGCCCGCGACCGAAGTCGTGGCGTGCCCGCTGCGCGTAGTAGCGCAGGAAATCGACCGCCTCGCGCAACTCGGAGACCGCGTCGGGTACGGACTTGCCCGCCTCGCGCACACACAAGCCGACGATCTCGGCGCGGCGCGCCTCGAACAGGTCGGCGGCGCGCTCCAGCATTGCCGCACGCTCGGCGGCGTCCCGCCGGTTCCAGTCCGGAAACGCCCCGGTGGCGACATCAAGCGCCCGCCCGACGTCCTCGGCGGTCGCCGCCGCCACGCTGCCCACGACGATGTCGCGATCGGCCGGGCAACGCACCGGTTCGGGCTTGGCGCCGCGACGCTTGCCGCCGGCGCGGGGCACGGCCGCATGGCGGCCGTTGAGGGCGATCGACGCGTCGCGCGCGAGGGCGGCCAGTACGCCGCCGTCGGCGAGGTTGACGCCGGCCGAGTTCGGCCGCTCGGTACCGTAGATCCGGGCCGGCAGCGGAATGCGCGGGTGACCCACCTCGGCGAGGCCGGCGACGAAGGCGACGGGATCGGCCGCGATCTCCTCCGGCGGCAGGCGTTCGTCGACGATGCGGTTGACGAACGAGGTGTTGGCACCGTTCTCGAGCAGACGCCGGACGAGATACGGCAGGAGGTCCTCGTGCGAACCGACCGGCGCATAGACGCGGCACGGCGCGCCGAGGTTCTGCGGGTCCGTCACCAGATCGTAGAGCTCCTCGCCCATGCCGTGCAGCCGCTGGAACTCGTAGCGGGCACCCAGCGGTCCGGCCATTTGCGCGATGGTCGCGACCGTGTGCGCGTTGTGGGTCGCGAACTGCGGGTAGATCACGTCGCGCGCTTCGAGCAACAGGTGCGCGCAGGCGAGGTAGGCGACATCGGTGTTCTGCTTGCGGGTGTAGACCGGGTAGCCCGACAGGCCGCGCTCCTGGGCGCGCTTGACCTCGCTGTCCCAGTAAGCGCCCTTGACCAGGCGCACGTTCAGCCGGCGGCCATGCATGCGCGCGGCGGCGGTCAGCCAGCGGATGACGTCCGGGGCGCGCTTCTGGTAGGCCTGGACGGCGAGGCCAAAGCCGGACCAGCCGGCAAGACCGGGCGCGGCGAGGACCCCGGCCACGAGCTCGAGCGACAGTTCCAGGCGTTCGGACTCCTCGGCATCGACGCACAGCGCGACGCCACCGGCCGCGGCGCGCGCAGCCAGGTCGTGCAGCGCCGGGCCGAGCTCGGCCAGGACCCGGCCACGGTTGGCGTAGTCATAGCGCGGGTGCAGCGCCGAGAGCTTCACCGAGATGCTGGCCGCGGCCTCGGGCACGGCGTCGCGACTCGCCCGCGCGGCGCGGCCGAGAGCCTCGATCGCCTCCTGGTAGGCCACGAGATAGCGCCGGGCATCGGCCGCGGTCAGCGCCGCCTCGCCGAGCATGTCGAAGGAATACCGGTAGCGCGCGTTGCGCCCGTCCACCGAGCGCGCGAGCGCCTCCTCGATCGTCCGGCCCATAACGAACTGGTGGCCCATGATCCGCATGGCCTGGCGCAGCGCCGCGCGCACCACCGGCTCGCCGACGCGGCTGACGAGACCCTTGAGGAAGCCACCGGGATCGCGGGTCGTGGAGGCGTCCGGCTGGACGATGCGGCCGGTGAGCATCAGGCCCCAGGTCGAGGCGTTGACGAACAGCGAGGACTGGTCGACCAGATGGCTCGACCAGTCGCCGGCGGCGATCTTCTCGGCAATCAGGCGATCGGCCGTTTCGCTGTCGGGAATGCGCAGGAGCGCCTCGGCGAGGCACATGAGGATCACGCCTTCCTGGGAGCCGAGGTCGTACTCGCGCAGGAAGGCGTCCATGCCGCTGCGCGTGACCTTCGTGGCGCGCACCGTGCGCACCAGATCGATGGCGCGGGCCTGGGCCTCGGCGGCGGCCGGCTCCGGCAGCCGGGCGAGCGGCAGCAGCTCACGGAGCACCGCGGCCTCGTCGGCGAGCCAGAGACGGTTGATGGCGGTACCGACCGCGGTCACAAACGGTTCGCCGGGACGGCGGATGATATTCGTCGTGTGGTCCATGGCTCTGAGCCCTGCGCGTTGCGAGAGGGTCAGTGTAGCCGCACGCCGCGCCGCCGCGAACCCCGTGCCGGGGCCGGCACGGCCTGCGGACCTCAAACGCGGACTTTGAGATAGTCGGCGAGGATCCGGCCGTGGTCGAAGGCGAGCGGTGGCGGCGACCCCGGGTCGACGATCGCGATCTGGCCGGCATCGTCGCCGGCGACCGGCGTGCCGTGCGCCCGGCCGGTGTAGACGACCCCGACCGTGTGGCCGCGCGGGTCGCGGTCCGGGTCCGAATAGACGCCAAGCAGCCCGGTCAGCTCGACCTGCAGGCCAGTCTCCTCGCGCATCTCGCGGATCGCAGCCGCCTCGACGGTCTCGCCGACGTCGACGAAGCCGCCGGGGATGGCCCACCCGGGCGGTGGGTTGCGCCGCTCGATCAGCACGATCGGCCGGCCCGGGTAGTCCAGGAGCTCGATGATGACGTCGGCGGCAACCTGGGGTGTGACCGGCCGTCCCATCGGCGGCTCGCTCAGAACGAGAAGACGATGTTCGCGGTGAACAGCGTGTCGGTCTTCTTGACGAGCGGATCGGGCGTCTTGCTGTGATTGCGGACGAGGTAGTCGAGGCTGAGCCCCAGCTTGTCGCTCATCTTCACGCCCAGACCGATGTCATTGGTGATGAAGGTGTCGTCCTTGCCGGACTCGATCAGGAACTTGTCGGTGATCTTGGTCGCATCGTTCAGCGCGTGCTCGAAGTTGATGGCGCCGCGCGCGATGGCATCGCCTTCCTGCGACCCGTCGATGCGGATCTTGGAGCGGCGGTAACCGCCGCCGATTTCCGTGTTGAACTTGGTCGTCGCGCTGTCGAGCCACTGGTAGCCGTAGCCGCCGACGAAGGTCGCCTGGTAGCTGAACGCCGAGAAGTGGTCGTCGTCGTAGCGTAACGCGCCGAACACGTACGAGCGGCCGCTCAGCTTGTAGTTGCTCTGGCCGTGGAACTCGTAGCGGTCGGCCGAGGTCACGCCCGTCGTGCTAGCCCGCAGCGCCGACGCGCCGATCTGGTGCTTCCAGTTGCCGGTCAGTTCGTTCGCGTCGACCGCGGCGCTGATGGTCGTGGTGTCGGAATTGCCGCGGGCAATCACGGCGCCGAGCGCGCCCTTGCCGAACCAGACGTCCTGCGGCGGCGGCGGCGGATCCTCGGCACGGGCGGCACCGGCCAGGAGGGTGGAAGTCAGCGCGACGAGCGCGAGCGCAGGGTAGGCTTTGGGCACAGCAGGAACTCCGATTGCCGGGCCAACGCAGGCCCTGAAGGCCCGCGATTCTAGTGGCAATCGGGGCGGCGCGCAGCCCTTTGTACTGTTGCGCGCCGCCGACGGGAGCCTAGAACTCGTCCCAATCCGCAGCCGGCGCCGCGGCGCCCAGCGCCCGCGAGGGCGTCGCGGCCTTGGCCTTGGCCGCCGGCTTGCTGAACGGACGGCTCGGCGCGCGCCGCTCCACGACCGGCCGGGCCGGCGG
>CAIMCI010000194.1 GCA_903839465.1 uncultured Pseudomonadota bacterium | reverse complement strand
GGTCTCCTCAAGGTGTCGTCGCGCTGGTTTGACTACACGGCGCACGGCGCCGTGGTGGGTCTCCTCAGCGTCAGCTACCTGGTCGGCGACGCGCTGGCCCGTGCCCTGATGGGCTGGATGCTGCACGCGGGATTCGGCTGGCGGTCGCTGTTCTGGATGGCCGGTGGCCTGGCGGGAGTCGTGTTCCTGGCCAACCTCGCGCTGCTGCGGGCAACCCGGGCGGAAGTCGGCCACAGCGAACCGGCGGTCCATCCGGACAACCTCTATGCCCGCCAGGCGGTGGCGCCGGTGGGCGTCGGCGGCATCGTCCGCCCGCTCCTGACGAGCCCGGCCTTCCTGATCGTCTGCGGACTGTCGCTCGGCTGCACCATCGTGCGCGAGACGTTCAACATGTGGACGCCGGTCTACCTGCGCGATCACCTGGGTTATGCGATGAGCGAGGCCGCGGCCTTCAGCGCGGTGTTTCCCGGCGTCGGCGCCGTCTCGGTCATCGTCGCCGGCTGGTGGAGCGACCGGATCGGGTCGGCCGGCCGGGCGGTGCTCCTGTGCGCGGGTCTAGCCGCCTCGACCGCGGCGCTGCTACTCCTGACCCTCGCACCGGTCTCGGCCAGTGGTTCGGTCCTCGCCCTGGCGGCGATCGGCCTGGTCGCCTTCTGCCTGCTCGGTCCGTATTCCTATCTCGGTGGCGCGCTTGCCCTCGATTTCGGCGGCCGCCACGCCGGTGCGGCGGCCTCCGGCCTGATCGACGGTGTCGGCTATCTCGGCGCCGTGCTGGCCGGCGTCACGGTCGCACGGCTCGCCGTCGCCTTCGGCTGGCGGGGCGTGTTCGTGGCGCTCGCCATCGTCTGCGCGCTCTCGGCACTCGGCGCCGCGGCACTGCTGATGATTCACTTTCGGCGACGGATGCCTGCGCTACGATAAGGAGATGACGCTGCCACCACCTGTCCTGAGCTATGCCGCCGATCACGTGCGGCTCGAATGGAGCGACGGACGCCAGGCGACGCTGCCGGCCTTCTGGCTGCGCGACAACCTGCCGACCGACCGCGATGCGCGCAACGGCCAGCGCCTGACCGACGTGACCGACCTGCCGATCGCGGTGTCGATCGCGAGCGCGAGTCTCGGTGACGGCGTCTTTACCGTGCACTTCGCCGGCGAGCCGACCGTCGGCACCTTTGCCCTCGACTGGCTAGAGAGCGTGCTCAGGCCGTCGCCGTCCGCCGCGCCGCGCGCACAGCCCTGGCGCCTCGGCGGCCCGCCGCCGACTGGCCACGATTTTGCCTTCGTGACGTTCGACAGCTGGCGTACGGACGATGCCGTGCGTTTCGGATGGATGCGCCGCGTCTGGACGGACGGCGTGGCCTTCCTGGACCACGTGCCGCCCGAACCGGGCGCGCTGGCCGCGGCGATGGCGATCGTCGGTCGAGCGGTGGAGACCAACTACGGCGTCGTGTTCGACGTGAAGAGCGTGCCGCAGCCCGAGAACCTCGCCTACACGGACCGGGG
>CAIMCI010000193.1 GCA_903839465.1 uncultured Pseudomonadota bacterium | reverse complement strand
GGTCGCATCACGATCGACGGCATCGACATCCGCACGGTCGATCTGAACTCGCTGCGCCGGAACATCGGCGTCGTCTTCCAGGATGCGGGGCTTTTCTACCGGTCGATCGCCGACAACCTGACGCTGGGCAAACCGAACGCGGAGCAGGCCGAGATCGAAGCAGCGGCCCGTGCTGCCGAGGCCCACAACTTCATCGTCATGAAGCCGGACGGCTACGCGACCATCATCTCGGAGCGTGGTCGATCGCTGTCGGGCGGCGAACGCCAGCGCCTGTCCATCGCCCGGGCGATGCTGAAGAACGCGCCGATCCTGATCCTGGACGAGGCCACGAGTGCGCTGGACAACGCCACGGAAGCCCGGATCCAGCGCGCGCTTGACGCCCTGACGCACGAGCGGACGACGTTCGTCATCGCGCATCGGCTGTCCACGGTTCGCAACGCCGACCTCATACTGGTGCTGCGCGATGGCGAACTGGTCGAACACGGCCGGTACGAGGAACTCGTCCGGCAGAAGGGGCTCTTTGCCGAGCTGGATTCGCAGGGACGTTTTGTGGATGATGCCAAGGACGCGGCGATGGACGACGACCCGTCCGGCTGACGGGAACAGAACCGCCGGCGACGCGGCCGCGCCAGCATACGGGCGCAGATCCACTACACTGATTCAGGCCCCTAGCAGCGGCGCCACGGCGGGCAGCGCTCGGTCGTGCACCCGGGCGATGGTCGAGGTTTTCGCCGAGTGGAGAAATCGATGAATCCCCATGCCGAGCCGTCCGTGCGCAGGATCCAGCGGCTGCTGATCGCCAATCGCGGCGAGATCACTATCCGCGTGATGCGGGCCGCCCACGAGCTGGGTATCCGCACGGTCGCGATCTACTCGCGCGAGGACCGGTTCTCGCTGCACCGTTTCAAGGCCGACGAGAGCTATCTCGTCGGCGACGGCAAGGGCCCGGTCGAGGCGTACCTCGATATCGCCGACATCATTCGCATCGCCCGTGAATCGCACTGCGATGCCGTCCATCCGGGCTACGGGTTCCTGTCGGAAAACCCCGATTTTGCCGAGGCCTGCCAGGCCGCCGGACTGATTTTCATCGGCCCGAATCCCGCCACGCTGCGGCTTCTGGGCAACAAGGTCTCGGCGCGGAACCTGGCGGTCGCCGCGGGCGTCCCGGTCATGCCGGCATCCCCGCCGCTGCCGGCTGACCGCGCGGCCGTCGAGGCGCTGGCGGAGTCGGTCGGCTATCCCATCATGCTGAAAGCGAGCTGGGGTGGCGGCGGTCGCGGGATGCGGGTCATCGAGTCGCCGGCGGAGCTGCACGAGCGCGTGGAGGAGGCCCGCCGGGAGTCGAAAGCCGCGTTCGGCAGCGACGAGGTCTACTTCGAAAAGCTCGTCCGGCGGGCGCGCCACGTCGAAGTCCAGATCCTCGGCGACTCGCACGGCAATCTCGTTCACCTGTGGGAACGGGACTGCACGGTGCAACGCCGCAACCAGAAGGTCGTCGAGCGCGCGCCCGCGGTCTTCCTGTCCCAGGCCCAGCGCGAGGAACTTTGCGAACTGGGCCTGCGGATCGGGCGGGCGGCCCACTACCAGAACGCCGGTACGGTCGAGTTCCTCCAGGATGCCGACTCGGGGCAGGTCTATTTCATCGAAGTGAATCCGCGCATCCAGGTCGAGCACACCGTCACCGAGGTCGTCACCGGTATCGACATCGTCAAGGCCCAGATCCGCATTGCAAGCGGAGAGCGGATCGGCGAACCCGGGTCCGGCGTTCCGCCCCAGGCGGACATCCGCGTGACCGGCCACGCCATGCAATGCCGGATCACGACCGAGGATCCCGAGCACAATTTCGTGCCGGACTACGGCCAGCTGACCGCCTATCGGAGCCCCGCCGGCTTCGGCATTCGGCTCGATGCCGGCACGGCGTATGCGGGTGCGTTCATTTCGCGTTCGTATGACTCGCTGCTGGTCAAGGTCACGGCGTGGTCGCCGAATCCGGAGGAGACCGTCCGGCGCATGCACCGGGCACTGGCCGAGTTCCGCATCCGAGGGGTCGTCACGAACCTGCGCTTTCTCGAGCAGGTGATCAATCACCGCCTGTTCGTCCACGGCGACTACACGACCAAGTTCATCGACACCTCGCCCGAGCTTTTCGACTTCCCCAAGCGGCGTGATCGCGCGACGCGACTTCTGAATTTCCTCGGCGACGTGATCGTGAATGGCAACCCGGAGGTCAAGGACCGGGGTGCCGCGGGATCGGCTGCCTACCCGGCGCTGCCGCGCGTAGCGCTCGCAGAACCCGCGCCCGGTGCCAAGCAGATACTCGACGAACAGGGACCCCGGGCGCTCGCGAACTGGATGCTCGGCCAGCAGCGCGCGCTCATCACCGACACCACGATGCGCGACGCCCACCAGTCGCTGCTCGCCACGCGGATGCGGACCCACGACATCGCCCGCATTGCCGGCCACTACGCAACGCTGCTGCCGGGCCTGTTTTCCGTCGAGTGCTGGGGTGGTGCCACGTTCGATGTGGCCATGCGCTTCCTGCGCGAGGATCCGTGGGAGCGGCTTGCCGAGGTCCGTAGCCGGACGCCGAACCTTCTGCTGCAGATGCTCCTGCGCTCGTCGAACGCGGTGGGCTATACGAACTACCCGGACAACGTGGTCCGCTACTTCGTCCGCCAGGCCGCGCTGTCAGGCGTAGACGTCTTTCGGATCTTCGACTCGCTGAACTGGGTCGACAACATGCGGATTGCGATCGACGCGGTCGGCGAATCCGGCAAGGTCATCGAGGCAGCCGTCTGCTATACCGGCAACCTGCTGGATCCCGCGGAGAAGAAGTACACGCTGCGGTACTACGTGGAAACGGCCAGGCAACTCGAGCGCGCAGGTGCTCACATCATTGCGATCAAGGACATGGCAGGGCTTTGCCAGCCGCGGGCGGCGCGCGAGCTGTTCACCGCACTGAAGAGCGAGATCGGCCTGCCGCTCCATTTCCACACGCACGACACCAGCGGCATCGGCGCCGCCAGCGTGCTTGAGGCCGTGGAGGCGGGCTGCGATGCGGTCGATGCCGCGATGGACTCCATGAGCGGCCTGACCTCCCAGCCGAATCTGGGGTCCCTGGTCGAGGCCCTGCGCCACGGCCCGAGAAGCACGGGTCTTGATGCGGAGCACATCCGGCAGATCAGCAGTTACTGGGCACAGGTCCGGGCGAATTATGCGGCCTTCGAAAGCGACATCCGGGCGGGCGCGTCCGAGGTGTACGTGCACGGCATGCCGGGCGGTCAGTACACGAACCTCCGCGAGCAGGCACGCCAGCTCGGCATTGGCGAATCACGCTGGCCCGAGGTCGCCCGGGCCTATGCCGATGTAAACCGAATGTTCGGCGACATCGTCAAGGTCACGCCGAGTTCCAAGGTCGTTGGCGACATGGCCATCATGATGGTGACGAGCGGGCTGTCGGCGGCCCAGGTGGAGGACCCCGACCACGAGGTCGCGTTCCCGGAGTCCGTGGTCCAGTTTTTCCACGGCGACCTCGGACAGCCGGTGGGCGGTTTCCCTCCGGCACTGCAGGCCAAGGTGCTCAAGGGCGCGGCGCCGCTCACGGAGCGGCCCGGCGCCGTGCTGACCGCCGCGGACCTGGAGGCCGAGCGGGCCGGTGTTGCAAAGAAGCTGGGTCGCGCGATCGGCGATACGGAGCTTGCCTCCTTCCTCATGTATCCGAAGGTGTTCGTCGAGTTCGCCAAGCACCGCGCGCACTTCGGCAACGTCTCGACGCTGCCGACGCGCAATTTCTTCTACGGCATGGACGTGGGTGAGGAATTGTCGGTCGACCTCGAGCGGGGCAAGACACTAGTCATCCGCCTCGTCGCCGTCAGCGCGCCGCACGACGACGGTACGCGCACGGTCTTCTTCGAGCTGAACGGCCAGCCGCGCTCGGTGACGATCGCGGAGCACGGCAAGGTCGCGACCCGACCGCGCACGCGCAAGGCCGACCCGGGCGACGAAAAGCACGTTGGCGCGCCGATGCCGGGCAAGGTCGTGACGGTCGTTGCCGCCGTAGGCCATGCGGTCAAGCGGGGCGACACGCTCGTGACGCTCGAGGCGATGAAGATGGAGGCGCTCGTCCGCTCGGACCAGGACGGCGAGATCGCCGAGGTCCTGGTCCGGCCGGGTCAGTCGGTGGACGCCAAGGATCTGCTGGTCGTCTTCCGCTGATCGGAACTCGGGGCCGAGCCTAACGCAGGTACTGGTCGTACCACGCCAGGGAGCGCTCCGTCAGGTCGCGGATGTAGCTTGGCCGCTCAAAGACGTGGTGCTGGCCCGGATAGACGACGAGCTGGGCCGGAATGCCCTGCACCTTGAGGGCGAGGTACATCTGCTCGCCACCGGCAATCGGCACGTTGAAGTCCTTCTCGCCACCGACGAACAGCGTCGGCGTTTTGATGCGATCCGCGTGGAAGAAAGGATAGGACACCTTGATCCACGGCGCCGGGTCCTTCCACGGCGCGCCGATTTCGGCCATGTACTGCATCGCGTACTGATCCGAGCCGAACATGGACAGCTGGTTGCCGCTCCCGGCGCCGCTGACGGCGGCCTTGAAGCGCTGGTCGCTCGCGATCGTATAGTCGGTGAGGATTCCGCCGTAGCTCCAGCCGCCGATGCCGAGGTGGTCCGGATCGGCGATACCGAGCGCGACCACATGGTCTACCGCAGCCAGCAGGTCCATCACTTCGAGATGACCCCAGTCGCCGGCAATCGCCCGCTGGAAGGCCGCGCCACGACCGCTGCCGCCCCGGTAGTTGACGGCGATCGACACGTAGCCGTGGGCGGCGAACCACTGGCGCTTGAGTTCGGGCGAATAGGCGTCGAACGCGAGGCCGTGCTCGTCCTGCCCCTGCGGGCCGCCGTGGATCCACAGTATCGTCGGGTAGCGCCGTCCGGGCACGAATCCGGGCGGCTTGACGATCATCCCGTGGATTTCCGTCCCGTCCGGCGACTTGAACGCCATGTCCTCGACGGTGCCGAGCTCAAGCTCGGCCATCAGCGCGTCGTTGTGGTGCGTGAGCGGCCGGGTGCGGCCGTTATCGACCGCGAGAATCTCCTTGGCGGCACCGTCGGTGGAGGCGAGCACGGCCAGATGGCCGGCGGCACCGCACTGGGCCGTCGCGGACAGCGGCGACGACACGAGCCGGCGCGCCTTGCCGTCACCCAGTCCGATGCTTGCCGGATACGTCGACCCGTCGTCCTCCAGGAGCACGGCGATCCGGTCGGCAGGCCCGCCGAACACCGGATGGGACACGCCCCGGTCGAGCCCCTCGGTCAGCACCGCGGGCGTCCCGCCGGCCACGTCGATAAGCGCCAGCCGGTCGTGGATATAGGCCGACAGCCGGGGCTCCAGGCCGATGCTGTAGGCGATGCGCCGGCCGTCGGCCGTCCATTGCAGCGACTGGCTGTTGGGGAGGTAGAAGCGCGCGAGCTGGCGTGCCGCACCGCCGGCGCGCAGGTCGGCGACATAGAGGTCCGCGGCGCCGGACAGGTCGGGGTTTACGTCGTGGTTGCTGACATAGGCGAGCTGCGTGCTGTCCGGCGACCAGGCGGGGTGCTGTTCCGCGTACCGGCCATCCGCGGACAGCGGGCGCACCGTTCCGGTCGCCGCATCCAGCACGTAAATACGCGGCCGCTCGGCCGCCGTCAGGTATCCGCCGTGGTCCGACTTGAAGGCCTGGCGGTCGAGCACGATGGGCTTCGGCACCGACGCCGTTCCCGGTCGCGCCGCCTCGGCGCCGCTCAGGATGCCGGCAATGACGAGGGCCACCTGCTTGCCGTCCGGCGACCAGCGGTAGTCGAGGATATTTCCGTCGACCCGGGTCAGGCGTCGCGCCTCGCCACCGCGCCGGTCGATGACGTAGAAGTGATCCTTCTCGTCGGCACCGCGCGCACCGAGGAACGACAGGTACCGGCCGTCCGGGCTGAATGCGGGCTGGCTGGCCGAGGACAGCGGCTCGGTTGCCTGGACGTGTTCGGTACCCGCCCAGTTCACCATCCATACGGCCGTCTTCTTCTCGTCGTCCTCGCGATCGGTGGTGGTCACCGTGTAGGCCACCCATTGGCCATCCGGACTGCAGGCGGGGCTCTCGACTTCGGCCATGCGGTCGAAATCGTCGAGCTGCAGCCGGTGTCTGCCGGCTGCGGCGGTGCTGGCGCTGGCGGAAAAGACAACGGCCGTGGCGAGCACGGCGCAGTGGATACCGAATGTACGCATAGATTCCCCTGCCATGGCTGGCGAATACGGTCATCGGAGGCGGCCCCGACAGGCGGAATGATCCGCGCCAAACCGGGCGTCGTCAAACCGCCGCGGCTGCCACGGGTGCGTTGGCGACTGGTAGTCTTGATGTCCTGCCATGCCTGCCTCCACCCATCTCTGGACGGTCCCGTGAGCGATGCGCCGACGGCCTGGGCGCGGTTGCGGTCGGCGTATCACGGCGCGTCCCTGCTGCTGTCCGAGCGGAGCGGGCGGGCACGAAGGCCCGCTCCGCCCGTCGCGGCCGGCGAACTGCGACTCGAGCCCGGGGCGCTCACCCGGGCCGGAGAGCTGGCAGCCAGGTTCGGCGTCCGCTTCGAAACGGCGCTCGACCACGAGGCCGCGCTGCAGTCCTACGAATATCTGCATTTTCTCGATGAACTGATGACCGGGGCCGGGCTTGCCATCGGGGGCGGCGGCGTCACGCACGACGTCGGCTGCGCGAGCTTCGGCTACGTGTCCGCGCTCGCCGCGGCTCTGCGTCCGTGCTCGATCACCGGCTTCGACATCGAGGGGTTCCGCCGGCTGCGCGGTGGCATCAACCGCGCCGAGCGCGCCCTCGCCCACGTCGCGATGGTCCCGGGCGCCGCCTTCAGGATCGCCGACTATCGCGCGGTCCGGGAGCCTGCCGACGACATCACGCTGTTCTTTCCGTTCGTGACAGCGGCACCGGTGCTCGGCTGGCGCATGCCGCTGTCCGTGCTCACGCCGGCGGACATCTTCCGCCGTGTGGCGACCAACCTCAGCCCCGAGGGCAGGCTCTGGATGGCCAACCACAGCCGGCGGGAGGCCGACATTGCGGCGCGTTACGCCGCCGATGCCGGGCTGTTCCTGGCGATCCGGCGCGAGATCGCCTCGCCGTTCCGGCCCCGCCCGGTCGATGCGGTCGCCTCGGTGTGGAGGGGCCCGTCGCCCGATCGGGGCTGACGGCGCTCAGGCGCGCGACTTCAGAAGCTCGTAGCCATTGACCACGGCAATACCGGCCAGCACCAGCAGCGTGCCGGATGCACAGCGCGGATCGATGGGGTCCTTGAGGATCAGCGCTCCCAGCACGACTCCAAACAGCGGCGTCATCAGGGCCATGAGCATCAGCCGCGACGTCAGGTAGTGGCGCAGCAGCCAGAACCAGCCGAGGTAGCTCAGCACGGCGATACCGATCGTCTGGAACGCGAGGCTGGCGACCAGTCTCGGCGTCGCGCTGGCATGGAACTGGTCGGTGGCGCAGGCATAGACTCCAAGCAGCAGCGCGGCCATAACCACCTGGTACGCAACGGTCTTCGTCGCCATGGCACCGGCGAGCTTCGTTCGCCGCAGGGCCACCGTGCTCGCGCCCCAGATGATGCCGGCGATCAGACCCAGGCCATCGCCGAGGAACAGTCGCGAGTCGGGTCGCCCCGCATAGTTCAGGAAGGCGAGCGCAATACCGAGCAGGGCCAGCCCGATACCCGCCCACTGCACGGGCGCGAGGCGCTCCTCCGGCAGGAACTGCAGTCCCAGCGCGGAAAAGACCGGCGCCGTGTAGAGGAATACGACCGCATGGGCGGCAGTGGTGTACTTGAGGCTCTCGGCGACGAAGAGAAACTCGAGCGCGAACAGCGTCCCTACGAGCAGGCCCCCGCGAACGGTCCCGTCGGCAAAGGCACGCGCGCCCTCCTTCCAGCCGACGATGACGGCGAAGATCAGCGCCGAACCGGCGAACCGTGTCGCCAACTGCAGGACCGGCGGCATGTCAGGCACGGTCAGCTTGACCGCGACCTGCTGGAACCCCCACGTAAAGCAGAGCAGCAGCATCAACCCGTAGGCGAGTGCATCGAGCGGCCGTCGTGCCGGCACTGCGCCTGGCGAAGCGCCGCTCATTCGCCGACCAGCAGTACGATCTTGCCAATGTGCTGGCTGGACTCCATCAGCGTGTGGGCTTCGGCGGCCTTCGCCAGCGGAAAGGTCGCGTACACGGGCGGCCTGCACAGGCCGCGGTCGAGCACCGGCCAGACGCGGGCGCGCAGATCGGTGGCGATCTCCGCCTTCTCGGCACTGGTCCGCGGCCGCATGGTCGACCCCGTCACCGTCAGGCGCTTGGTCATCACCGGCGTCAGATCGAAGCGTTCGACGACCGCGCCTTCCAGGAAAGCGATCTGTATCAGGCGACCGTCCCGGGCGAGGCAGCGTAGGTTCCGCGGGAAATACGGCGCGCCGACCATGTCGAGGACCACATCGACACCGCGACCGTCGGTCAGGCGCTCGATTTCCGCGACGAAGTCCGCCGTCCGGTAGTTGATGGCGGCGCTCGCGCCCAGCGCGCGGCAGGCCGCAGCTTTCGCGTCGGACCCAACCGTTGCAAACGCCTCGGCGCCGAAGGCCACGGCGAGCTGCACCGCGGTCACGCCGATACCGCTCGTGCCGCCGTGCACCAGCACGCGCTCCCCCGCGCGCAGTCCGCCGCGCTGGAACAGGTTCGCCCAGACCGTGAAATACGTCTCCGGAAGTGCCGCCGCCTCGACGGCCGTGAAGCCGCTCGGCCACGGCAGGCACTGGCCCTGCGGCACGGTGCAGTACTCGGCGTACCCGCCGCCGTTGGCGAGACCGGTGACGTGGTCACCGACCCGCCATGCCGTAACCGCACTGCCACAGGCCTCCACAACGCCGGCGACCTCGAGACCGAGAAGCGGACTGGCGCCCGGTGGCGGCGGATAGCGCCCTTCACGCTGCAGGACGTCCGGTCGGTTGACGCCCGCCGCGAACACGCGGATCAGGACATCGTCCGGCCCCGGTACTGGGCGGGCCACGCTTCCGAGCCGCAGCACGCCTGGCGCCCCGTGCCCGACACATTCGATCGCCGCCATGGGCGGTGCGTTCAGCGAATCGGGCATGTTCGACTCCTTGGGCAACCGGATCGGGTCAGCGACCGTGGCCGGTTGCGCTATCGTAGGCGCTCAGCACATTGACGACGTTCACGCCGATCTCGGCGACCGCGTAGCCGCCTTCCAGCACGAACAGGGTCGGGATCCCCAGTTCGCCGATCATCGTGCCATAGCGGCTGAAATCGGCCGAGTTCAGCTTGAAGAAGCTGATCGGGTCGTTTTCGAACGTGTCGACTCCCAGCGAGACGACGATGTAGTCGGGGGCGTAGGTCGCGATCCGGCCCAGCGCCGACCGGAGCGCGGCGCCCCACGCGTCAAAGCCCGCACCCCGAGGCAGCGGGTAATTGGCGTTGAAGCCGAGGCCCCTGCCGGTTCCCTCTTCGTCGGCGTAGCCGAGGAAATGCGGGAACGCTTCCTGCGGATCGCCGTGCAGGGAGGCGAAGAACACGTCGTCGCGGTCGTAGAAGATATCCTGCGTGCCGTTGCCGTGGTGGAAGTCGACGTCGAGGATCGCCACCCGCGCGGCACCCTGATCGCGCAGCCACTGGGCGGCGATCGCCGCGTTGTTCAGGAAGCAGTAGCCGCAATAGAGGTCGCTCGCCGCGTGATGCCCGGGAGGCCGGCACAGGGCGAACGCGCCCCTGGCGCCCGCACGGACATGCGCCGCAGCCGTCAGCGCGACATCCACGGCGCCGAGCGCGGCCTCCCAACTGCCGGCGCTGATCGACGTCTCCGACGAGGCGGCGTAGTAGCCGAGCTTGCCGTCGATGTGCGTCGGCCGGCGCTGCGCCATGCGGCGCGCGGGCCAGCAGGTCGGAATCGCTTCTCCCTGGTAGCCGGTGCGCGACCACTCGTCCCATGCGTTCGCCAGGAACTCGAGGTAACCGGCCTCGTGGACGCGGCGGATGGGCTCCATGCCGAACGGCCGCGGGGCGATCACCTCACCGAGTCCGCTCGCCTTGATCTGCCCGAGCACAAACCCGGCGCGCTCGGGGCATTCGTGCGGCGGGACGAGGCGCCCGCCGTAGAGCTCAGTCTTGGCCTGGCGGTGCAGGTGGGAATCGGAGTAGACGGTCAGCATGAAGGCGGAACCTCCGGCGGTACGTGGCGGGCGATCACCCGGATGGCGGTGGGCCGGAATCTTCACCCAGCGGCGCGGACAATAAAAGCCCGCGCCGTCGCCCCGGCGTCAGAACCCGTAGCTCAGGCCGGCGAAGACGCCGCGCCGCGGGCCGTATTGCGGCGCACCGACACCGACACCGGTACCGTTGCGGATCTGGTAGACCCGATCAAGGGCGTTGATCACGTCAAGCCTCGCGGTCAGGTCGTGGCCGCCACCGAGACGAAACGCGTGCGACAGGCCAACATTGACCTGCGCGTAATAAGGCAGGTGATCGCCGTTCGGGATCTCGGTACCACCGTAGGCCGTGAGCTGCCCGGCCGGCAGCACGAGGCTCGAGCGGAGTCCCGAGCCGAGCAGGAAGTCGGCACTGAACCGGGTGCCTGCCCACAGGTAGGAGGCGCCACCGGAGGCGGTCCGGGCCTGCTCGTGGTCCAGATGGATGGCGTTATGGGCGATGTAGGCGAGTTCGGCCGGCTGGAAGTTGAACTGCGACGACTCGACCAGCTTGCCGCGGGCGCTCTGCACCGACAGGTTCAGGTACGCCGACAGGCTGCCGCTGACGTAATTCAGGGCAAGCTCGGCGCCGACCTGCCGGCCGAACCGGTAGTTGAAGGGCGTGAGGATGATGGGCGCACCGAACTGGCCCTCGTCGACCAGGTGCGCAACCTGCTTGTAGTAGGTATCGATGTTGACGGTCAGCGCCGGCGTCAGTCGCTGCTCGACGCCGATGTCATAGTAGTTCGCACGTTCCGCCTTAGGCAGATCGTTCTGCAGGGTTTGCGGAGCCGCGGTCGTGTTCACGAATTTCTCAAGCGACTGACTGCCAACCAGCTCGAATGGCGGGGGCGAGAAGTAGCGTGCATAGCCCGCGTGCACGGTCGTCTCGTCGGTGGCCTTCCAGACGGCATTCAAGCGGGGGCTGAGCTGGCTCTCGCTGACAAAAGCGGCGTAGCGGTCGAAGCGCGCGCCGAAGTTGACGGTCAGCGCCGAATCGATCTGCCACTCGTCCTGCAGGTAGCCGCTGCCGATCGACTCCGTGCGCCGGGTGTTGTCGACGACCATCACCGCTACGTCGCTGGTCGGCTGCTGCTGGTCGTTGACCGGCAGCACGCCTGACGCCGTATCGCTCCCGGAGCGGTCGTACTGCAGGTAAATACCGGCGCGCAGCGTATGCGCTTCGCTGAGCTGGAAGGAACCGTCGCTTTGCAGCGCGTAGGCCACGTCCTTCTTGAAGGCGTGCTGCGCAATACCGTAATAGAGCAGCGAGCCGACGGCGTCGGGGACGAAGGTCAGGCTCGAATAGCGAGCGATCAGCGAGGTCTGCACGTTCAGGGCACCCGCCGAATGCTGCCAGCTCAGGACGCCGAAGTGCGTGACTTCGCGCTGGTGTTCATCGAGGTATTCGCTCGGAAAATGGCTGACGCCGTTGACGGTAAGGCCAAGGCCTGGCTGCTGGCCGACGACGTTGGGAATCTCGAAGCGCCCGACCGAGGTCGCGAGGATCGCCGACAGCCGGTTCTGCTCGTCGAGGATATCCTCGAAATAGCCAAAGCCGTGATACTGGCTCGTGTGATCGTGCACCGGATTGGAACTGCCGTCCGGCGACTCGATGCCGAGATCGCTCTTCAGCAGTCCGCCCGACACAAAATAGGTCATCGGACCCGACGTCCCGCCGAGATTGAAGCTCGGCTGCAGCGTCGAGTGACTGCCGCCGTACAGCGACAGCGAACCGCCCGTGTCGAGGGAACCGCTCTTGGCGGTCAGGTCGATGATGCCGGCCGTGCGCAGGCCGTACTCGGCGGGCAGGGCGCCGGTGATCACGCTCAGTTTGGAGATAAGCCTCGGGTCGAGCGACTGGCCGAACACGGCGATCCCCTCGGGCAGCACGATGCCGTTCAGCCGGTACTGCAGGCCGTTGTGTTCGCCACGGATATGGAACTGGCCGAAGGAGTCCTGGGCGACGGAGGGCACCTGCAGGACCACCTGGTTCAGCAGCGTGTTGTCGCCACCGGGTGCGGCGGCAATCGCCGCCGAATCGACCGTATACGTCGATGCACCGGTCTGGGTCTGGATGCTGTTGCGGGCTTCGTTCAGGCGCCGTGCGGTGACCTGGATCTCGTCCAGGCCCGTCAGTGCCGCCGACGGCTCCGTCTGCGCCGGCGCCTGGCCTGCCAGCCCCGCCGCCAGGGCGGCCAGCAGGGCGCCTGACGGCGCCCGACGGCGTATGCGATGAAAAACCATGTGCCACTCCGGCAGATCCCCGAACCGACGCGCCGGCCCGGCGGGCCGCGCGCGCGCATCACCGATCAGACGATCGGCAGCGGGGGAGCCCTGGAGCGGTAGGACGAAGGGGCATCGATGGACGCCCACGCCGCGACGGCGCCGACCGGCACGACGTGGCCGACGGCCGTCAGAACGGGCGCCGCGGCGACCGGCAGGGGTGCGGCCCCGGCCTGGGCGAAGCCGACGCAGTCGGCGCAGACCAGCGAATGGCCGCCGGCGAGGTCCTTCAGGCCCGCGGCGGATCCCAGGTGGCCGATGCCGTGCAGCACGCCCTGCATCTGGGCGAGCCAGAGCAGGGCGGCGAGCAGGACGGCACGGAGTGGGGTACGGCGCATGGTGGTCTGGCGGGGAGCCGGGGCATCCCGAGGCCGGGGCCGGCAACCAGCCCGGAGTTTATCGCAGTTGGCCGCCGGGCGGCCACCGCGGCCCCGCTGAGGGCGCCCTGTGCGACCCACAGAGCCGGATTAAGGGCGGCGGTTCCCGGCCGGCTGCCGCCGACCGGGTCCGCGGCGTCGGCTACGGCTTGCCGTAGCCGACGATGCCCTTGGTCTCCAGGAACTCGTGGATGCCCCAGTCGGCGTATTCGCGGCCGTTACCGGACTGCTTGTAGCCGCCAAACGGCGCGTGCGTGTCCCAGTCGGGGTAGTTGATGTTGATCGTCCCGGCCCGCAGCTCCGCGGCCACCGCGCGCGCGTGCTCGATGTTCTGCGAGGAGATGTAGGCGGCCAGGCCGTACTCGGAATCGTTGGCCTTCTCGATGGCCTCGGCCTCCGTGTCGTACGGCAGGATCGCCAGCACCGGCCCGAAGATCTCCTGCTGCGACACCGACATCTCGTGCCTGACGTTGCCGAACACGGTCGGCCGGACGTAGTAGCCCGTACTCAGGCCCTCCGGCTTGCCGACGCCGCCGCAGACGAGCGTCGCACCCTCGTCGATGCCGGATTGGATCAGGCGCTGGATCTTGTCGAACTGGATCTTACTGACGACCGGGCCGAGGACGGTGCCGGGCGCCCGCGGGTCGCCGACCTGCTGCGTGGCCGCGGTGGCCCTGGCGATCGCCACCGCCTTGTCGTGCAGCGCCCGCGGCACGAACATCCGGGTCGGCGCGTCGCAGGACTGCCCCGTGTTGCTGAAGCACGCCGCCGCACCGCGCGAGACCGCATCCTCGAGATCGGCGTCGGCCAGGATGATGTTCGCGGACTTGCCACCCAGCTCCTGGGCGACGCGCTTGACGGTGTCGGCCGCCGTGCGGGCGACGATGATGCCGGCACGGGTCGAACCGGTGAAGGACATCATGGCGATGTCCGGGTGGCCGGACATGTACTGGCCGACCGTCGGGCCGTCGCCGTTGACGAGGTTGAACACGCCCTTCGGCGTGCCGGCGGCATGCATGATCTCCGCGAATACGATGCCGCTGATGGGGGCGATTTCGGAGGGCTTCAGCACCATCGTGCAGCCGGCGGCGATGGCCGGCGCGACTTTGCAGACGATCTGGTTGAGCGGCCAGTTCCACGGCGTGATGAGGCCTACCACGCCGATGGCCTCGCGGACGATCCGGGTCGTGCCGCGCTGGGTCGAGAACTCGAAGTCCTCCAGCGCCTTGATCGTCGCTTCCATGTGCACCTGGCCCGCCCAGGTCTGCGCCTCCCGCGCCCACTTCGCCGGAGCCCCCATCTCGTCGGTCACGGCGTTGGCGATATCTTCCCAGCGCTCGTTGTAGAGCTCGAGAATGCGCCGCAGCAGTTTCAGGCGCTCCTCGCGCGTCGTCAGCGAGAACGACGGGAACGCGGCCTTGGCGGCGGCCACGGCCCGGTCGACGTCCTTGGCCGTACCCATGGAAATCTGGGTGTAGGCCTGCTCGGTCGCCGGATTGATGACGTCCAGGCGGGCGGGAACGATCGGATCGACCCAGGCGCCGTCAATGTAGAACTTCGCGTGATTGGTGGACACGGGGATACTCTCTGGATGGCGTACGAAAAGGGGGCTCGGCCGGCACCCGGCGGCCCGGCAACGGCGTCCGGCCAGCGTGCGGGCGGCAGTCGGGTGGCAGCCGGGCAAGGATGGAGTCGCTGCCCGGCCCTGTCAATTCGACCGGCGCTCCGGGCCCAGAAGGTCGGCAGGCACGACGCCGCCCGGGACCGGTCGCACGATCGCCTGCTGCCGGAAGGCCGACTGCCAGCGCCGCAGTCCGACCACGGCCAGCACGACGAAGGCCGCATACAGTGCCGCGGTGAGCTGCAGTCCCTTGTAGAGGAAGACTCCGACGTAAATGACGTCGGCCGCTATCCACAGCCACCAGTTCTCGATGCGCCGCCGTGCCGCCCACCAGCTGCCGACCAGGCTGGCCGCGGTCAGCGCGGCATCGAGCCAGGGCAGCGCCGCATCGGTGCGCGTCGCCATGAAGGCCCCCAGCGCGAGCGCACCGAGCGCGCCAAGCACGAGGCCGACAACGAGTTCAGCGCGCGGCGCGTGCGTGACGATGACGGTGCCGTCGGCGCGCTGGAAGTTGCGCCACTCGATGAGGCCGTACGCGAGCGTAATCGCGAAGACCACCTGCAACGCCATGTCCGCGTAGAGCTTCACGTCGTGGAAGATATGCGCGTAGAGCCCGACGGATGCGAAGGCAAACGGGTAATTCCACAGGCTGCGACGTGTCGTCAGCCAGACCGCCAGGACCGAGACCGTCACCGCGACCAGTTCCTCGACGTTCATTCCCACCGTCCATCCTGACTGTGTAACCGTGCCATCTAGCGCGCCATGCCGCCCAGCTTGACGGCGAACCGGACACCGAACGTACGCGGCTCGCCCAGCTGAAGATACAGCTTGTTGGGAAAATCCGGCGGCTCGTCGCCGAAATAGAAACCGCGCACCGAGTAGCGCCTGTCGAGCGCGTTGCGGACGTGGATGTCGACGCTGTACCGGCTGCGCTCCAGCCCCAGCCTGGCGTTCAGAAGGCCATAGGCCGACGAGCGGGTCGGGTTGGGCGGCAGGTCGAAGTAGTAGCTACCCATGCCGGTCGCGTCGATACGCAGGTAGCTGCCGGCGGGGCCATGCCAGGTGGCGTTCACCGCCGCCTGCCAGTGCGGCGCATTCGCCAGCTCGCGCGTCACGCCGGTCACCGCCGAACCGGACTGCGTGAAGTCGCGGAACTCGGTCTGCAGCAGACCGAGCGACGCGCCGAGCTCCAGGCCCGCGCCCACGCGCCCGCTGGCGTCTGCCTCCAGGCCGTAGTTGCGGCCGCTTGCGGCGTTGCCGGTATACAGGACGAAGGTGTTGGGATCCTTCGGGTCGCTCTGCGTGCTGGTCTTGATCTGCGCATCGTGCCTGACGACATAGAAGGCCGTGACCGAGGTCTGCAGGCGGTGCGCCGCGAAAGCGCCCCTGAAGCCGAGCTCCGCGTTCACGTCCCACTCCGGCCGGAACACGACCTGGTCGTCCTGCAGGCCCTGGCTCAGGTTGAAACCGCCGGCCTTGTAGCCGCGCGACAGCGCGGCGTAGGCGACGCGATCGGCATCGAGCGCGTACGAGAGGCTCGCCTGCCCGCCCCAGAGCCGGTCCACGGGCGCGAAATGCGCCGGGATGAGCACTGCATTCACCGCATCGCTCGTACTGCCTTCGTAGCGGGCGGTCCGCCGCTCGGCGCGCAGGCCCGCCGCCACGGTCAGCCGGCTGGCCACCTTCGCCGAGAGGTCGGCGAATACCGCGCCGCTCCGCGCCCGGTAGTCACTCGTGACGGTCGTATCGGTCGTCGACAGGCCAGACACCGGATCGGTGTACGCGCCGAGACTGCGGTCGTCGTACGCCTCCGTGAGTTCGTTGCCATAGGCGCCGACAAGCCACTGCCAGGACGCCGACTCGGGCGAGGCCAGGCGCAGCTCCAGGGTCCGCGTCTCGCGCGTGCGGTGCGTGGTTTCGGTGTAGTCGTAGCGGCTCGTGTAGGGCGCCCACAGGCGCGGATTGCCCCAGTCACCGTCGTAGCCGTAGGTCACCCGTGACCTGACCCAGGACGCGATCGTAGTCAGCGCCACGCGTCCGGGCGGCGCGAGGCGTGCGTTCAGCGAGGCGCCGGTCGAGTGCTGCACGTCGCTGCCCGGGTGATCGGACTGGGTCGTCCGCGAGTTGTCGATCGCGAAGGCGTCATAGCCGTTGTCGAGCTGCGCGTACAGCAGCGCCAGATCGACAGTGAGGTCTGCGGACGGCGCGTACCGCCAGCGCCCTTTCAAGGTCGATTCGTCGAACCGGTTGGTGTCCGATCGGCCGAGGTAGGCGTTGTGGTAATAGCCGTCGCTGTAATAGTGCCCGGCCGCCAGCCGGAACCCCGAGTCGAGCGTCGGCACCGGCCCGGTCACCACCGCATCGACCGAACGGGTGCCGTAGTCGCCGAGGCCGGCAGCGAGGCGCGCCCCCGCCTCTGGCTCGGGCTCGGCGCTGCGGACGTAGATGAGGCCGGCCAGTGCGTTCGCCCCGTAGCGCGTCGCCTGCGGTCCGCGCAGGACTTCGATCCGATCGACGTCGAGCAGCGTCGCCGCACCGCCAAGGCCGCTGAAGTCCATGTCGTCGATCAGGAAGCCGACCGACGCATTCGGCGCGCCCTGGTACTGCTCCAGTTCCCCGACGCCGCGCAGCTGGAAGTAGCGTGGCCGGGAACTGTCGCCCGCCCAGTTGAGGTTAGGCACCATCGCCGTCAGGTCCGCAAAGCTCTGCTGGCCGGCGAGCCGCACCGCGTCCTGGTCGAGCACGGTCACGCTCGCCGGCAGGTCCACGGCCCGGACCGGCCGCCATGCCGCGCGAACGATGATTTCCTCGAGCACGGAGTCCGCACGGTCCTCGGTTGCCCGGGCCCCGGTTGCGAAGGTGGCGAGCGCCGCCGCCAGCAGGGCCCCTGGATTCACGTGTCGCATTCTCGTCTGTGCCTTGTCGAGCGCCGCCGGCGGAGCGCCGCGGCGGCGCGCAGTGTAGCGGCCGGCCGCCGGGCCTGCAGCAGCGCCGCTTGCGGGGGTGGTCAGTCGGCGCGCTCGCGCGCCGATCGGCGCGTGACCCGCCGGATGTCCACCGTCTCGCTGTCCGGGTCGAAGAAGATCTCGGCCTCGCCGCGCTCGAGCTGGCCGACTACGTGGGCGACCTTCTCGGCGAGGGAGAAGTCGCGCGCGCCGTATTCGGTGCCCTCGCGCAGGACGAACGACTCGATGACCCGCGTCAGCGTGCCCGGTTCGAGCTCGCCGTGTGGAATGACGACCGGCTCCGCGGCGTCCTCGGGCCCGGGGTTCATGCCCGGGCCGCGCACGGCGGGAGCCCGGGGCGCCCGACGGGCAGGCCGTCGAGCACCGCGCGGACCGCTCCGGCCATCGCCTGCCAGTCGCGCCGGCGCCGGAAGGCGGCACTGAACTCGAGCTGCACGCCGCGCCCGGTCGCGCCGCGATTGCAGACATTGCCGGGATCGAGTCCCGGGAAGCGATGGCCGTCGGCGAGGCAGGACAGGCCGGCGGCGCCAAGGGCGGCGGCCAGTCGGCTCTTGAGATCCTCGTCGCGCCCGCCGAGCAGGACGTCCGGACCGTCCGTCGCGTAGCCGTGCACCGCAATCACGGTGGTGCAGCCGGCAATGAGCTCCAGGCAGCGGGGTTCGTCGAACCGGCTGCTCGTCAGGTGCAGGTGGTGAAAGTTGTCACCGGTGGTGCGCAGACCCTCGAACAGATAGAGGTGGTGCTCCTCGCCGGCCAGGGCGCGGGCGATTTCCGAGGTCCCGCCCTCGATGCGCCCGCCGTGCGGCGCGATGACGGCGGTTCGGGCCGCCTCCCGCGCCGCCACGTGGACACGGAAGTCCTGGCCTTCCCGGACCGCCTGGAGGAGGTCCTGGTAGCCCCGGTAGTGATCGGCGGGTACGACGGCACGCATGATCCGAACTATAGCGTCCCCGGCCGCCGCCCGTGACAAGCGGCGGCGCTCGTCGCAGACTCGGGCCTTCAGAGCCGTCCCGGACGCGGGCGGCCGCGCCCCGGAGTAGCCGACTTGACCAAGGGTCCGATCGATCTGCGCAAATTGCCGCCCCTGAAGGCCCTGAAGGGCTTCGAGGCGGCGGTACGCCGGCAAAGTGTGCGCGAGGCGGCCGACGAACTGTGCCTGACCCACCCGGCGGTCAGCCACCAGATCCAGCTGCTGGAGAGCGACCTCGGCGTCGAACTCTTCTCCCGCGACGGCCGCAGCGTCGTGCCGACCGCGGCCGGGCACCTCTTCTACCGGCACGTGCGCGAGGCGCTGGACAGCCTGATCACCGGCGCCGAAGCCGTTCGCGGCAGTGCAGCAAAACGACCGCTGCGCATCCAGAGTTATGTCACGGCGTCGATCCGCTGGCTGGCGCGCCGCCTGCCGGCGTTTTCCGAGGCCCATCCCGACATCGCCCTGCTCCTGACCACCTGCGCGGCGGCCTGGGAGTTCGACGAACTGAACGCCGACGTCGGTGTCGTGTACTGCGAGGCGACACCCGAGCCGCAGTTCCACTGGCAGCCGCTCTTTGACTACGAACTCGTTCCGGTCGCGAGTCCGCTGCTGGTCGGGCCCGACGGCGTCGGTGCGGCGGAACTCGCCACCCTGCCGCTCATTTCGATCTACACCGAGGCGCGCAACTGGGATGCGTGGTTCGAGCCGACCGGGGTCGCCTACGCGGGCACGCCCGCGATCGTGGTCGATACCCTGGCGGTGGCCCTCGAGATGGCGCTCGCCGGCCGTGGCGTCGCGCTGATGAACGGGCCGTTCGCGGTCGATGAGCTCAGCGCCGGGACGCTGGTGCGGGCGCATCCGCAGACGGTGACGTGCCCGGGTGGCTGGGGCGTCATCTGCCGGACCGAGCGCTACGAGGACCGGCGCGTCCGCGCCTTCGTCGACTGGCTGGCCAGCACCGTCCCGGCCGCGGGCACCCTGCTGCCGCCGGCGCCACGCCTCGGACCTGCTGCCCGCCGGCGCGCCTGACGCGTGCCCGGCCTCAGGCCTTCAGCGACGCGCGCCGGCGGTTCGACGGCACCACTTCGTAGCCCGGCTCCTCCGGCTCGTCGTCGGTCATCTCGGCCGGGAAACCCACGCCGAGCACCTTGACGTTGCACGGCTCCTCGTAGCGGCGGATCACGTTCGGGCTGAGTTCACGCGGCCCGTACTTGGCCGCGCTTTCCTTGAAAATGCCGAGAATCAGCGGCGAGAGCTCGAGCGGCACGTGCAGCTCCTCGGCCATGTGGTCGAAGAGGCCGACGTCCTTGATCACGAGGTCCATCGTAAAGCTGATGTCCCGGCTGCCGTTCAGGATGACCTGCGACTCGGTCTCGTGGACGAACGAATTGCCGGACGAGATACGGATCGCCTCGTAGGCGGTGTTCATGTCCATGCCGGCGACCTTGCACACGGTCAGCGCTTCGGCGAGGGCCACGAGGTGCGCCGTGCAGAGGTAGTTCGTGACGACCTTGAGCTTGGACGCCGAGCCGATCTCGCCGGTGTGCAGGATGCGCCGGCCGAGGATGGTCAGGATCGGGAACACGGTCTCGAAGGCCGCGCGGTCGCCGCCGGCGAAGATCGAGATGTTGCCGGTCTCGGCGCGGTGGCAGCCGCCGGAGACGGGGCAGTCCATGGCGAGCGCGCCCTTGGCCTGGACCAGCGCACCGAGCCGGCGGATTTCGTCCGCGTCGGTGGTACTCATTTCGAGCCAGACCTGGCCGGGCTTCAGCGCCTCGAGGATGCCGTCCGGACCCTCGACGACGGCCGCGGAGGCGGCCGGCGACGGCAGGCAGGTGATGATGACGTCGCAGGTCTCGGCCATGGCGCGCGGCGATGGCGCGCTCTTGGCGCCCCGGGCCACGAAATCGGCCACGAACGCCGGGTTCAGGTCGCGCACGGTCAGGTCCATGCGGTGGCGCAGCAAACTGCCCGCCAGCTTGCCGCCGACGTTGCCGAGGCCGATAAATCCGATGCGAAGCTGCTTCATGGGTTGTCCTGCGTGAGCCTGCGGCAACCGCAACGCGGGCCGGCACTGAGTGGCCGCTAGGCTACCGGGCCGGTCCGTGCCGAGCTGTAGAAAAAATTTTCCCGTCCGGCAAAGAATTTTGCGTCCCGCCGGACCTTTGCGCGGAGGCTGACGTGACCCCCTGCAGCATGCGCATAATGGGCTCGGGCCGCCGGCTGCGGCGGCCCCCGCATGCCTGCCGCGGCCGCGCCTTGCGCGCGGTGGACGCGACAGCGGCAGTCAACAGAATAAGGAAAGCCCATGACGGTTGATGTGCAGCCAGTCGCCACCGACGCTTCCCCGGCACGCGGGACGGCGACCCGCCCGACTCCGTCGATCGCCATGAGCTGGTACGTGCTGGTGATGATGTGCCTCGTGTACACGCTGAGCATCGCCGACCGCTACGTGATCTCGACCGTGCTCGAACCGATCCGCCTGGAACTCGGTCTCAGCGACCTCGAGGTCAATCTGGCGGCCGGCCTGCCGCTCGCGATCTTCTACCTGGCGTTCGGCTTTCCGCTGTCCTGGCTCATCGACCGTGGCAACCGCCGAAACATCGTCGCGATCTGTCTCGTGATCTGGTCGGCCATGACGATGCTCTGTGGCAAGGCGAAATTCGCGCTGCAGTTCAGCCTGACACGCATCGGCGTCGGCATCGGCGAGGCCGGCGGCACGCCCGGCGCGAACTCCATCCTGTCGGACTACTTCCCCTCGCAGCTGCGGCCGATGGCGCTCACGGTGTTCTCGCTCGGCGCGCCGATCGGCGCGTGGCTCGCCGCGCAGTTCGCGGGCGAAGTGGCGGACGGCCAGGGCTGGGCCGCGCACGCCGCGACGGCCTTTGCCGGCACCACCGGCTGGCGTTCCGTATTCATCGTCCTGGGTGCGCCGGGCATCCTCGTCGGCCTCCTGATCTACCTCACCGTACGCGAGCCCAAGCGCGGCCAGCTCGACCTCAAGCGCGACGAGGCGCATCCGAGCATCGGCGAGACCGCGCGCTTTCTCTGGGGCCAGAAGTCGGCC
>CAIMCI010000192.1 GCA_903839465.1 uncultured Pseudomonadota bacterium | reverse complement strand
TGATTGGCGAGCAGGGCGTCCCGTTGCCCGGGGTCGGCGGCCTGTGCGCGGTGGTAGGCCTGGGCGAGGGTGACGTCGAGGGCGGCGAGCTTCGGGTCCTTGCAGACGGCCTGTTCTACGGTCGAGGTGGCCTTCGCGCAGTCAAAGCTCTGCGCGGCGGCCGCCGACGCGAGCAGTGCTCCCAGCACCGTGAGGAGGAGGGCACGGCGATGATCTACGGGGACGGAGAGGGACACGGTGGCGATCCGGTTCGGCATGCGCAGTTCGGCACGACGGTGAGTCTAGGCGCCTTGGCTCGCCGCTGTCAGCCCGGGGCACCACACGGCACGATCGCCACGTCGCCAGGACGCCGTCAGCGGCGGAAAAAAACCCGTGCCCGACCGAAGCCGGGCACGGGTCGCTGGCGGACCCCGCGTGCGCCAGGGTCCGCCGTCGCTCAGCCGACCAGCAGCGGTACGAGCAGGAGCGCGACGATGTTGATGATCTTGATCAGCGGGTTGATCGCCGGGCCCGCCGTGTCCTTGTACGGATCACCGACCGTGTCGCCGGTCACGGCCGCCTTGTGGGTATCCGAACCCTTGCCGCCGTAGTTGCCCTCTTCGATGTACTTCTTGGCGTTGTCCCAGGCGCCGCCGCCCGTGCACATCGAGATCGCCACGAACAGCCCCGTGACGATCGTCCCGATCAGGAGGCCGCCGAGCGCCTGCACGCCGGAGCCAGGCCCGAACAGGAAGTTCATGCCGAAGCCCACCAGCACCGGTACGAAGATCGGCAGCAGCGAGGGAATGATCATTTCCTTGATCGCCGCGCGGGTCAGCATGTCGACAGCCTTGCCGTACTCGGGCTTGGCCGTGCCTTCCATGATTCCAGGGATCTCCTTGAACTGGCGACGGACCTCGACGACCACGGCACCTGCTGCCCGGCCGACGGCTTCCATGGCCATCGCGCCGAAGAGGTAGGGCACGAGGCCGCCGATAAAGAGGCCGATGATCACTGCCGGTTCCGACAGGCTGAAGTTCGGATGCACGTTGAAGTTCGCCAGCGCGTGCGTGTAGTCGGCAAAGAGCACGAGGGCCGCGAGACCCGCCGAGCCGATCGCGTAACCCTTGGTCACGGCCTTCGTCGTGTTGCCGACCGCATCGAGCGCATCGGTAATGGTGCGCACGTTCTTCGGCAGGCCCGACATCTCGGCGATGCCGCCGCCGTTGTCGGTGATGGGGCCGTAGGCGTCGAGTGCCACGATCATGCCGGTCATGGACAGCATGGCGGTCGCTGCGATCGCGATGCCGTACAGTCCCTGTCCGACGCCCGACTGCTCGCCGAGCGTGAAGGCGCCCCAGATGGCGGCGCAGACCGCGAGCACCGGCAGGGCGGTCGACTTCATCGAGATCGCAAGTCCCGCGATCACGTTGGTGCCATGGCCGGTCTGCGAGGCCGCCGCGACGTAGCGCACCGGGCCGTACTCGGTCGCCGTGTAGTACTCGGTGATGACGATCATGGCGGCCGTCAGCGCGAGGCCGATCAGGGCGCAGAAGTAGAGCGACAGCCAGGACGCGCCCATCATGTTCTGCGTGATCGGATAGAACGCCGCCGCGGCGATGATGCCCGAGACGAGCACGCCACGGTACAGCGCGTTCATGATCTTGCCGCCCTCGCGGGCCTTGACGAAGAACGTGCCGACGATCGAGGCGACGATGGACACCGCGCCCAGCATCAGCGGGTAGAGCACCGCGTTCTGCACGGCGGCCTCGCCGAGGCCCTTCATGGTCAGGCCCGCCAGCAGCATCGTCGCGACCACGGTGACCGCGTAGGTCTCGAAGAGGTCGGCAGCCATGCCGGCGCAGTCACCGACGTTGTCACCGACGTTGTCGGCGATGACCGCGGGGTTGCGCGGGTCGTCCTCGGGAATGCCGGCCTCGACCTTGCCGACGAGGTCGGCACCGACGTCCGCACCCTTGGTGAAGATGCCGCCGCCAAGACGCGCGAAGATCGAGATCAGCGAGCCGCCGAAGGCGACGCCGACGAGCGCATGCAGCGCCTCGTCGGAGGCGAAGCCGCGCGACAGGAGCAGCCAGTAGTAGCCGGCGACGCCGAGAAGGCCGAGGCCGACGACCAGCATGCCGGTGATCGCCCCGCCGCGGAAGGCGACCTGCAGGGCGGGATTGAGGCCGACGCTGGCCGCCTGGGCCGTGCGCACGTTGGCGCGGACCGAGACGTTCATGCCGATGAAGCCCGCGAGGCCCGACAGGAACGCGCCGAGCGCGAAGCCGAGGCCCGTCGCCCAGCCGAGCTTCCAGCCGATCAGGACGAACAGCACCGCGCCGACGACGCCGATCGTCGAGTACTGGCGGTTCAGGTACGCCTGAGCGCCGGCCTGGATCGCCGCGGCGATCTCCTGCATCCGGGCGTTGCCCGGCGACTGTTTGACGATCCAGCCGTAAGACCAGATGCCGTAGGCGATGGCCACGAGGCCCGAAATGATCGCCAGCAGCAGAGCGTTGTCGCTCGACATTTGCAATTCCCCCTTGATGAACGAACGTCTCGAACGGCGCCAGGCAGAACCGAGGCCACCGGGGCGCCTTGTGGGGTGGCGACCGCCGACGACCAGGGCCCTGCCGGGCGTGAGGGGCCTACCCCTCCCTGCAATGCCGCGTGCCGCCGGCGATGGCCGGGCGGCGCGCGGCGCTTAAACCTTGAATTCCGTCTTCAGCCGGCGCCGCACGGGCTTGAGCTTCAGCTGTACATACACCGGCAGACCGTCCTTGAACGGCGGTGGCGCTTCGCCAACGATGAGTGGCTCGAGATAGCGGCGGGCGGCGGCCGTGATGCCGAAGCCGTCGGCGGTGATGAAGTCGCGCGGCACCATCTTTTCCTGGTTGGCTACCGATGTCAGCGGCACTTCGCCGACGACCCACCGGTAGGGCTTTGCGCGCTTGCGGACGATGACGGGCATCATGCCGTTCCTGCCCTTGACGGCGAGTTCGACGGCGGCCTTGCCCATCGCGTAGGCCTGCTCGACATCGGTCTTCGAGGCGATATGGCGGGCCGCACGCTGCAGGTAGTCGGCGACCGCCCAGTGGTACTTGTAGCCGAGGCCCTCCTTGACGAGCCGGGCCACTTCCGGGGCCGCGCCGCCGAGCTGGGCGTGGCCGAAGGCGTCCTTCGTGCCGGCTTCGGCCAGGAACGTGCCGTCCGGATTCTTGACGCCCTCGGAGACGACGATCACGCAGAAACCGTAGCTCGCGACGCACTCCTTGACGCGGGCGAGGAAGCGCTCGCGCTCAAAGGTGATTTCCGGGAAGAGGATGATGTGCGGCGCCGAGCCCGGTTTCTTGCCGGCGAGCCCGCCGGCCGCGGCGATCCAGCCCGCATGGCGGCCCATGACCTCCATGATGAAGACCTTGGTCGACGTGCGCGCCATGCTGGCGATGTCGAGGGCGGCCTCCCGGACGGAGACGGCGACGTATTTCGCCACCGAACCGAACCCCGGGCAGCAGTCGGTGTGCGGCAGGTCGTTGTCGACCGTCTTCGGTACGCCGATGCAGGTCAGGGGGTAGCCGAGTTCTTCGGACAGCGCCGACACCTTGGCCGCGGTGTCCATGGAGTCGTTGCCGCCGTTGTAGAAGAAGAAGCCGATGTCGTGGGCCCGGAAGACCTCGATCAGGCGCTCGTACTTGGCGCGGTCCTGGTCGAGACCCATGAGCTTGTAGCGCGCCGAGCCGAAGGCGCCGGCCGGCGTGTGGCGCAGCGCCCGGATGTCGGCGGCCGACTCCTTCGACGTGTCGATCAGGTCCTCGGTCAGGGCGCCGACGATGCCCGCCCTGCCGGCATAGACCTTGCCGATCACCCGGCGGTGCTTGCGGGCGGTCTCGATGACGCCGGCGGCCGACGCGTTGATGACGGCCGTGACGCCGCCGGACTGCGCGTAAAAGGCGTTGCGGGGCTTGGTCTGCTTCTTCACGGAGGGGCCCTCTGCCGATGCGAGCGCGAGGATAGCCGGAAAACGGCCCGGATGGCGCGCCGGCGCCGGATTTTGTTGGGTGCCGGTTTGACGGGCCTGCGGGCTGCGGGCACCATAAAAGGTTATGGGGAGAGAGTCGCCGCCAGGCGGCGACCTCGGGGAAACACAGGAACACTCAAGCGCATGCGCATCGTACTGTTGGGAGCGCCGGGGTCCGGCAAGGGCACCCAGGCGCAGCGCCTGATCCAGGCCCACGGCGTGCCGCAGGTGTCGACCGGCGATCTGCTGCGCGAGGCCGTGGCCCGCGGCACCGACCTCGGCAAGCGCGCCCAGGCAATCATGGCCAGTGGCGGCCTCGTCGATGACGACACCATTCTCGGCATCATCCGCGAGCGACTGGCCCAGCCGGACGCCGCCCGTGGCTTCATCCTCGATGGCTTCCCGCGTACGCTGCCCCAGGCGGATGCCCTGAAGGCGCTGCTCTTGGCGCTCGGCAAGCCGCTCGACGCCGTCATCCTGATGGAGGTCGACTCGGC
>CAIMCI010000191.1 GCA_903839465.1 uncultured Pseudomonadota bacterium | reverse complement strand
TTCTGGAACACGCGCGCGACGACCGGCGGCTCGACCGCCGCATCGGCCTGCACGAGGATCGCGCGATCCGCGCCCATGGCGAGCGCCGTGCGCAGCTGCTGCTGCGCGTCGTCCGGGCCAATGCAGACGGCGACGATCTCGCCGGCCTCGCCACGCTCGCGGATGCGCAGGGCTTCTTCGAGCGCGATCTCGTCGAAGGGGTTGACGCTCATCTTGACGCCGTCGAGGACGACGCCGCTGTTGTCGGGTTTGACGCGGACACGGACGTTGTAGTCCACCACCCGCTTGACGCCCACCATGATCTTGCGCATCAGCTAGACTCCTGACCAATGGAGCGAGCGCTAGGCCCGCGAAACCGTCACCCGCCGCTCGCAGTCGATCGGAGGGTGTTGTAACTGCCCATTATAATAGGGAAGGCCGCGGCACGGCGACGCCGATTGCAGGCACCGGTCCGGCGGTCGATTGACACGGATTTTCGGCGGCCACTAGACTCGGCCGCATCCCCGCTTCCCATTCCCGCCGCCAGAGGGCGAACAGCCAGCGCCGTGCCCCCAACCCTCCCGGTTCCCCTCCGCCCGTGCCCGGCCGGCGCCCGTGCCGCTGCCCCGGAGCGACGGTTCCGGTGAGCCGCCCGCTCGTCAGGCTCGCGATCGGTCGCCTGCTCGGCCTGCTGCCGATGGCGCTTTTGGTCATTTTCGTGTCGTTTCTCGTGATGCGTGCCGTGCCGGGCGGGCCGTTCGATCAGGCGCGGACCCTGTCGCCGGCGGTAAGGGCCAACCTCGAGCACCGCTACGGGCTCGACCGCCCGCCCACCGTCCAGTTCACGCGCTATCTCGGCGCGGTCGTCAGCGGTGACTTCGGTGAATCGCTGAGCCACCCCGGCCGGTCGGTGGCGGGACTCCTCGCCGAGGGCGCGGGCGTCAGCGCCCGGATCGGCGGCGGGGCACTCCTCCTCGCGCTCGTGCTCGGCGTGCCGCTCGGCCTCGCCGCGGCGCGCGGCACGCCCGGTTGCGGACTCGCGATCGCGACGGGCCTTGCCACGCCGACCTTCGTGCTCGGACCGCTGCTCGTCCTCGTTTTCGCGCTCAAGCTCCGCTGGCTGCCGGTCACCGGCGACGATGGCCGTCCGCTCGCGCTCGTGCTGCCGATCGTCACGCTCGCGCTCGTGCCCCTGGCCGAGATCGCCCGCCTGACCCGTGCGGGGGCGAGCGACGTGCTCGACTCCGCCTTCGTCCGCGCCGCGCGCTGCCGGGGCCTCGGCGAGTGGACGGTGCTCGTGCACTACGTGCTGGCGCCGGCGCTGCGCCCGGTTCTCGCCTATCTCGGTCCGCTGGCGGCCGCCGTGCTGACCGGTTCGCTCGTGGTCGAGCGGCTGTTCGTGCTGCCGGGCAGCGGCGCGTACCTGATCGACGGTGCGCTGGCGCGCGATTACCCGCTCGTGCTCGGCGCGACGCTTGCCTACCTCGGTCTCATTCTCGTCTGCATGCTGCTCGCCGACCTGCTCGGAGCCTGGCTCGATCCGGCGCTCAGCCGCGCGCAGGACCGTTCGTGATCGCCGAAGTCATCGGCGGCGTGCGCCGCCAGCCCGGGCTTGCCGTGGCCGCCGTGCTCCTCGGCCTCCTGGTGGCGGCCGGCGACTGGCTGACGCCCTACAGCGCCGAGGCGCTCGATTGGAGCACGGCCGCACCGGCCGGTCCGGACTTCGCGCACGCGCACTGGCTCGGCACCGACGCGCTCGGACGCGACGCCTACGCGCGGCTCATCGAGGGCGCGCGCACGTCGCTTGCCATCGCCCTCGGCGGCACGCTCGTCGCGCTCCTCCTCGGCGCCACGCTCGGTACGGTCGCCGCCTTCACCGGCGGTGCGCTCGGCACGCTGCTGCTGCGCCTCGTCGAGGCGAGTGCGGTGGTGCCGCAGGTGTTCGTCATCCTCCTCCTCAGCCTCGCCGTCGGTCGCGGTCTCGGTGCCGTGTGGCTCGGTATCGGGCTTTTCGGCTGGCTGCCCGTCGCCCGGCTCTTCCGCGCGGAGGCTGCCCACGTCGGCGCCCAGCCCTACACCGACGCCGCGCGCCAGGGCGGCCTGGGACCCGTCGCGGTGCTTTTCCACCACGTCATGCCGAACCTCCTGACGCCGCTGCTCGCCGCCTTCACGATCGTCGTCCCGCAGTTCATCCTCACCGAGGGTTTCGTCTCCTTCCTCGGCCTCGGCGTCCAGGATCCGCACGCGAGCCTCGGCCTCCTGCTCGCCGAAGCGGCCAGCTCGCTCGAGCGCGCGCCTTGGCTGCTCGTCGGACCGGCGCTGGTGCTGGTCGTCCTGGTCGCCGTGCTGAACGCGATGGCGGACGCCGTGCAGCGACGGCGGGCGGTCGGCGCATGACGGCCCTGCTGTCGGTCCGCGCACTCGGTCTGACGCTGCCGACGCCGGCCGGCGAGCGCGTGATCCTGGACGGAGTCGACCTCGACGTGGCGGCGGGCGACTGTGTCGGCGTGCTCGGCGAGTCGGGCGCGGGCAAGTCCAGCCTCGGCCTCGTGCTGCTCGGTCTCCTGCCGGGGCACGCCCGGGTCCGCGGCAGCGTGTCGTTCGCCGGCGAGGAACTCATCGGTGCGACGCCCGACCGCTGGCGGCAGGTGCGCGGCCGCGGCATCGGCGCGGTCTTCCAGGATCCGGGCGCCAGCCTCGCGCCGCACCGGCGCCTCGCGGCCCAACTCGGGGATGTGCTCGCCGTGCGCCAGCGCCGCGGCGAGCCGACGGATTCCGCGGCGGCCTGGTGCCGACGCGTCCAGCTCGCCGATGACGCACGCAGTCTGCGGCGGTACCCGTTCGAACTGTCGGGCGGCGAGC
>CAIMCI010000190.1 GCA_903839465.1 uncultured Pseudomonadota bacterium | reverse complement strand
CCGCACGAGGCCGGCCTTGACGGCGGACTTCAGCGCGCGCCGGCGCCGCACGCTCGCCGCCGCGGCCGGCGTCGGCCAGGCCTCGCTGAGCGCCACGTGGCGTACCTCGCTCGCAAAGCGCAGCTTGAAGGCTTCGTCGCCGCGCGTGAAATCGACACCACCGGCTCCCTCGCGACCGGCGCGGCGCAGGAGCTCGGCGAGCAGCACCTCGCCCGGACCGCTCGCGGCAAGCCGCGGGTCGAAGGTCGGCTTGTACCAGACGAGATCGTCACCCGAGCGCAGACCGAAGTGCATCGCCGCCGGCGCACCGTCGAGCAGGACGACGGTGAAGAGCAGGCTGCCGCCGGGCTCGGCGCTGCCGGTGAGTGCGCTGTAGAACTCGACGTTGCGCGGCTCGCGAAAGAGGCTCGGTGTCGGGGTGAGCGCCCAGCGTTCGACGTGCTGGCTGACAAAGCGCGGCAGCCACGGCTCGATCTCGGCGGCGGCATCGAGGTGCAGGAACGTCACCTCGCCCTGGCGCGTGAGCTTGCGGTCGTGCCGCTTCAGGCTGTCCTTGTCGAGGAGTTCCGCCAGCGGCCGTGCGTCGAAGCGCACGCGCGGACAGGGCACCGGTTCGCCGGCGATCGCACCGCGGGCGCGAAGGGCAGTCGCCAGCCGCCCATCGAGGGGCACGTCGTGCAGGCACAGTCGCCGCCAGCGGATCGGTGCCGCGAAGAGCGCGGCCACGATCGCCTCGACGACGTCCTCGCGGCCGCGCTCGGCGAGCACGCCGCCGTAATCCGCGTGCTCCTCGCCAATGAAGCGCAGGGTACCGTCCGGCGCGGTGTAGAAGGCGCCGGCGCCGACCAGGCGGCCGTGCTCGCGGACCGCGACCACGAGCGGCGTGCCCTCGCCCCACACCGGCCACCACGCCGACAGCCACCACCAGGACTGGAACACCGTGGCATCCGGCGCGCTGTTTTCGAGGGCCAGCCACCCCGCGCGGCCGACCGCCCCGAGGCTCGCGTGCCGCTCGACGGCGAGCGTCATGGAGGCGAGCGGCCGACGCCGCGACCGGCAATCTCGC
This sequence comes from uncultured Pseudomonadota bacterium, assembly GCA_903839465.1. Classification (GTDB taxonomy): domain Bacteria; phylum Pseudomonadota; class Gammaproteobacteria; order Steroidobacterales; family Steroidobacteraceae; genus CAIKMS01. The sequence goes on along the minus strand of CAIMCI010000190.1, from coordinate 2,281 downwards.
CGGGCACGGGATCGATGCGACGACCCGACAGTCGCGACTGCAGGTAGGTCAGGCCGTCGAGTTCGTGGCGGAACGTCGGCAGTTCGCCGGCGGCGCCGAATCGCGGCAGCGCGTAGCGGTCGGCACCCGGCGGCACGAACATGCCGGTCGAGGCCGTGGCGCTGCTGCAGCCGGCGAAGGCCACCGCAGCCACGGCGCGCGCATCGAAATCCTCCGGCCGGCCGTTCGGGTAGCAGAACGAGCGGATCGGCCGGCCGAGGGCGGCGGCGAGCTCCTGCACGCTGCCCGCCACCTCCTCGTGCACCTCCGCATCCTCGCAGCAGGACAGGATCGGGTGCGTCCGGGTGTGGGCGCCGATCTCGACCAGCGCGGGATCGAGTCGCGCCAGCTCGGCAAACGGCGCGGCGGCGAACGGCGCGGGCGCCGTCGCGGGTACAGCGACTTCACCGACCTCGGCCGCGTGGGCGATCAGCGCCTCGCGCGCCGCCGTCGCCAGTGTCAGGCATCGGGTCGCGAGGCGATCCCAGGTTCGCTCCCGGTCGGCCGGCGTCGCGAGCGGGTAGACGGCCGGTGCCGAGGGATCGGTGATGGCGAGCGTCGGGGTCGCGGCCTGCTCGCAGACGTAGCGCAGACGATCGAACCAGAGCCACATCTCGCCGGCCGCGAAGCGGCTGGCGACATACAGGGTGGCCGGGACCTCGTAGCGCTCGAGCAATGGCCAGGCGTGCTCGACGAAGTCCCGGTAGCCGTCGTCCACCGTCAGCGCGACGGCGCGGCGCGGCAGCGGTTCGCCACCCGCGAGCGCCTCGACGATCCGGGTCAGGGGGACCGGCCGGAAATGGCGGCGGATAAAGGCGAGCTGGGCCTCGAAGTCGACCGGTCGCAGGGCACGGAAGCCGGCCGGCGAGAAGCGGTGATAGAAGAGGATCCGGGGCTGGCCGCCGGTCAATTCCCGGGCGAGCGGCCCCAGCACGGCACCTGCGACGCGGCGTAACACGGTAGGCCCTGACTCCAGACGGATCGTGACGGAATCCTACGGTACGCGAGTTGGACCGTCGGCTCCATGGAACGGGTCTCAGTCGCCCGGAAACCGCGATCCGGCCGCGGTTGACCCCGGCAGCGGCGCCTCTTAGAGTGTCGGCCCCTCGAGGGGTCCTGATAGAGTGCGTTTCGGCGCACGCGAACGGGCGGTTAGCTCAGCGGTAGAGCACTGCTTTCACACGGCAGGGGTCACAGGTTCAAGCCCTGTACCGCCCACCATTTTCCCTAAGGGCCTGAATTTCCACTCATTCCGGTCACTTTTAGGCGGCTCGCCGGACGGTTCCGGGCGCTGCACGATGGGACGGGCAGGCGCTGGCGGGCGCCGCTGCCGGCACCATGGCGGTCGGCGCGTGGCGCCGGGTTAGTCTTGGGCGTCCGGTGAGGCGCGCCACGCGCGACGCTCCGGTCGAACGCCAGGCCTGCTCGGTGTGTCGGGGATCCAGCAACGATGTTCAACCAGCTCCTGACGCCGGTCGGCGACAGCATCCTGTGGTCTTTCCTGGTCGCGATCGTCCCGATCGTGCTCGTGCTGGTGCTGCTCGGCGTCGTGCGCCGGCCGGCCTGGCAGGCCTCGCTCGGTGGACTGGCCGTCGCGTTCCTCATCTCGGTCAGCGTCTGGCAGATGCCGGTCGACCTCGCCGCGAGTGCGGTGGCCAACGGCGCCGTGTTCGCGCTCTGGCCGGTGATGTGGATCGTCCTGAACGCCCTCCTCGTCTACAACATCGCGGTCGAGTCGGGACGCTTCGACGCCTTCCGCGACTGGATCGTCGCGAACCTGCCGAACGATCGGCGCGTGGTCCTCATCCTCGTCGGCTTCTGCTTCGGCGCGCTGCTCGAGGGGACGTCGGGGTTCGGAACGCCGGTCGCGATCACGAGCTCGCTGCTGATCCTCATCGGCTACCCGCCGATGGAAGCGCTCGTCTACGTGCTCATCTTCAATACCGCGCCGGTCGCCTTCGGTGCGCTCGGTGCGCCGATCACGGTGCTCGGCGCCGTGACCAACCTGCCGGCCGCGACGCTCGGCGCGAGGGTCGGTCGCCAGCTGCCGTTCATGGCACTCGTGCTGCCGTTCTACGTCATGGCGCTCTACGGCGGCTTCCGCTCGATCCGGGCGCTCTGGCCGCTGCTGCTGGTCGCCGGCTCGAGCTTCGCCGCCGGCCAGTTCGTCGCCTCGAACTATCTCGACTACACGCTGACGGACGTGCTTTCAGGGCTGGTCTCGCTGCTCGCCACGCTCGGT
>CAIMCI010000189.1 GCA_903839465.1 uncultured Pseudomonadota bacterium | reverse complement strand
GCCGCCCGGGCGCTCGCCGCCGCGGACGTGCGCCCGGTCCTCAATTCCCTCGCCGAGGCCGAGGCGTGGGCGACTAGCGCCCCGGGCCGCGCGGCGGCGCTGCAGATCGACACCGGCCTGACCCGGGCCGGCTTCGACGAGCGGGAAGTGGCCGTGCTCCTCGCCCGCCCGGACCTCGTGACGCGGCTCGGTCTGTGCCTTCTGCTGACCCACTTCGCCTGCGCCGACGATCCGGAGCATCCGGCCAACGAGCGCCAGCGGCAGGTGATGGAACGCCTGCGCCTGGGCTTTGGCGACCTGCCGACCAGCGTGGCCAATTCCGCCGGGATCCTGCTCGGGCCGGAATTCTGCGGCGACGTGGTCCGGCCGGGCATCGCGCTGTACGGCGGACGACCGCTGGCCGCCGGCGCGAATCCGATGCAGGAGGTGGTGCGCCTGGAGGCGCGCGTCCTGCAGCGCCGCGTGCTGGAGGCGCCGCAGGCGGTCGGCTACGGTGCCACGGTGCTGGCGCCGGCCGGTAGCATTATCGCGGTCATCGCCATCGGCTATGCGGATGGCTGGCCGCGCTCGCTCGGTGGCGGCGAGGGTTGGGCCCTCGTCGGCTCGGTCCGCGTGCCCGTGCTGGGCCGGGTCTCTATGGATCTGACGGTGCTCGACGTGACAGCGGCCCCGTCCGGCCGGCCGCAGGCCGGCGACTACGTCACGCTGATCGGGCCGGGGCTGGCGCTCGAGGAGGTTGCCGCGGCCGCGGGAACGATCGGCTACGAGATACTGACCGGTCTCGGCCGCCGCGTCCGGCGCGAGTACCTCGGGCGCCGCTAGGACCCGCCGCCGAGCATCTTCATCACCACCGCCGAGCGGTGCTCGGCTTCGAACGTGCGGCCGATCTCGGCGCGCAGCGCGGCAAAGACCGCATCGATCTCGCCGCTGACCTGCGTGCTCATGGCATTGCGCTCGACACGCAGCTCCGGGTAGGTCAGCAGTGCTTCGATGAAGCCCTTGATCGGCGGTATGTAGCCGTCATGGAGCGGATAGAGGCTGATGTCGACGGCGACGCGCATGGGAACCTCGGCGGTCTGGACGGTAGGGGATCAGCGCAGCGGCAGGGCGCGGGACTTCTGCACCGTACGTAGCGCGAAGCTCGAATGCACGCGCGAGACGTGCGGCAGGCTGGTCAGCTGCTGGCTGTGCACGCGCTCGAAGTCCGCCGTGTCGGCCACGACGACGCGCAGCAGGTAATCGTACTCGCCCGACATGAGGTAGCACTCCATGACCTCGGGAATGCGGCAGACCGCTTCCTCGAAGGCCCGCAGGTCGGCGCGCTCCTGGCGCTCGAGCGTGATGCTGACGAAGACATTGACCGGCAGGCCCGCCCGCGGCTGGCTCACCACCGCCGCGTACCCTTCGATCAGGCCGTCGGCCTCGAGGCGCCGGACCCGGCGCAGGCACGCCGACTCGGACAGGCTGACCCGGCCGGCCAGCTCGCTGTTGGTGATGCGGCCCTCGACCTGGAGGACCTGCAGCAGCGCCCGATCGTAACGATCGATTTCCATCGCATAAGTATGCATCAGACGCTCTTTTTCTGGCAGAAAATTGCGCCAAAGGCGCTTTTGTTGCGGTGCGTTTGCAAGATGGCGCCGTCAATCGCCGGTACATTGTGCATCTTGAATTCGGGCCGTCCCGGACCGCGGGTCCGGGGCTTCCTTCACCGTGCAACGGAGTACCCCTCGATGCGTATCGGCGTCCCCAAGGAAATCAAGATTCACGAGTACCGGGTTGGCCTGACGCCGAACGGCGTGCGCGAGCTGGTGGGCGCCGGCCACTCGGTGGCGGTCGAGACCAAGGCGGGTCTCGGCGTCGGTTTCGATGACGCCGCCTACCAGGCGGCCGGCGCGTCGATCGCCGCCTCTGCCGCCGAGGTCTTCGCCGGCGCGGAGCTGGTCGTCAAGGTCAAGGAGCCGCAGGCTGCCGAGTGCCGGATGCTGAAGGAAGGGCAGGTGCTCTTCACGTACCTGCATCTGGCCGCCGATAAGGCCCAGGCCGTGGCCCTGGTCGAATCCAAGGCCACCTGCATCGCCTACGAGACGGTGACTGCCGCCGACGGTTCGTTGCCGCTGCTGACGCCGATGAGCGAAGTGGCCGGTCGCATGTCGATCCAGGTCGGCGCGGCCTCGCTGCAGAAGGCGAACGGCGGTGCCGGCGTGCTGCTGGGCGGCGTGCCGGGCGTGCCGCCGGCGAACGTCGTCATCCTCGGCGGTGGCGTGTCCGGCACGCACGCGGCGGAGATGGCGGTCGGTCTGCGTGCCGACGTCACGGTGGTTGATCGCTCGGTCAAGCGCCTGCGCGAACTGCAGACCCAGTTCGGCAACCAGCTGAAGACCGCCTACTCGACGGTGGCCACGATCGAGCAGCTCGTCCGCGATGCCGATCTCGTGGTCGGTGCGGTCCTCGTTGCCGGTGCGGCGGCGCCGAAGCTCGTGACGGCGGCGATGGTCAAGAAGATGCGGCCGGGCTCGGTGCTCGTCGACATCTCGATCGACCAGGGCGGCTGCTTCGAGACGAGCCGGCCGACGACCCACGCCGAGCCGACCTACGTGGTCGACGGCGTGGTCCACTACTGCGTGACCAACATGCCCGGTGCCGTGGCCCGTACATCGACCTTTGCGCTGACGAACGCGACGCTGCCCTACGTGCGCGCGCTGGCCGACCACGGCTGGCAGAAGGCGCTCGCGGCCGATGCGGGTTTCGCGCGCGGCCTGAACGTCCACGCCGGCGACGTGACCTTCGAGGCGGTGGCCAAGGACCTGGGGCTGCCTTTCAAGGCCTACACCGCGCTTCGCTGAGACGCGGTGACAGGGTGCGCTCGGCCGCGAGCGCCCCGCGACAAAAAAAGGGCCGGGC
>CAIMCI010000188.1 GCA_903839465.1 uncultured Pseudomonadota bacterium | reverse complement strand
TCCGACCGCCCGATCGTCGTGCCGCGCGAGTCCCGCATCGAGATCCGCCTGGTGCCGCGGACCGGCATCCAGGCCCAGGTCACCTGCGACGGCACCGTGCTCGGCACGCTGGCCGACGGCGACGCCTCGCTGCGCATCGAGCCTGCGCGCGAAACCGTGACGCTGCTGCACCCGCCGGGCCACGACTACTACCGGATCCTGCGCTCCAAGCTGCACTGGGGCCGGGGCGCCCGGCACGCCAACCCCGAGCGCTGACATGCTGACGCACCTGCAGATCCGTGACTTTGCGATCATCGACTCGGTGGAGCTGGAACTCGGAGCGGGACTGACGGCGCTGACCGGCGAGACCGGTGCCGGCAAGTCGATCCTGGTCGACGCGGTCATGGCGGTCATCGGCGGCCGCGCCGGCCCGGACGTGGTCCGGCACGGTGCCGAGCGCGCGGAGCTGTCCGCGTCCTTCGTCCTTGGCGCCGCCGGCCCGGCGGTCCACTGGCTTGCCGAACAGTCGATCGAGCACGACGGCGAAGTCATCCTGCGCCGGGTCATCGGCAAGGACGGCCGCTCGCGCCTCTACGTCAACGGCCAGACACTCCCGCTCGGCGTCGTGCGCGAGCTGGGCGAACTCCTGATCGATATCCACGGCCAGAGCGAGTTCCTGTCGCTCCTGCGCCGGGACAGCCAGCGCGAGTTGCTGGACGGCTTCGCCGGCACGGACGAGCACCTCGCGCCGCTCGCGGCGATCGTCGCCGAGTGGCGCGAGGGAAGCGCCGAGCTCAGGCGCCTCGCCACCGAGGCCGGCGACCGCGAGGCGCGCCTCGAGCTCCTGCGCTACCAGGTCCAGGAACTCACCGAACTCGGCCTCGCCGACGGCGAGGTCGGCACCGTGACCGCCGAGGCCACCCGTCTCGCGCACGCCGGGCGGCTGATGGAATCGGCGCGGGCGGCGCTCGACCTCCTCTACGAGGGCGCGGATGCCGACGCGCACGGGCTGGCGAGCCGCGCGCAGGCAGCCCTGCGCCCGGCACTGGCCTACGACCCGCGCCTGGCCGCACCGGCCGCCCAGCTCGACGAAGCGCTGATCGCGCTGAAGGAGGCCGGTCGCGCCCTCGCCCAGTACCTCGACGGCCTGGACATCGATCCGCGCCGCCAGGAACAGGTCGAACGGCGCCTCGCGACCATCGAGGAACTGGCGCGCAAGCACCGCGTGAAGGCCGAGGATCTGCCGGCGGAACAGGCGCGCCTGGCCGTGGAACTCGCGGCGCTGGAGCACGCCGGCACCTCCGCCGGCGAGCTGGAGGCCCGCGTGGCGGCGCTGGTCGAAGCCTACCGCGGCCAGGCGAAGAAACTGAGCCGGGCGCGCGCCAAGGCGGCGGCGGCGCTGGGCGAGGCCGTCACCGCGCGCATGCGCGGCCTCGGGATGCCCGGCGGCCGCTTCGAGGTGAAGCTCACCACGGATCCGGCGGCCGAGCCCCGCCCGCACGGCGCCGACGACGTCGAATTCCTGGTCAGCGCCAACCCGGGCCAGCCGGTCCGGCCCGTGGCCAAGGTCGCCTCCGGCGGCGAGCTGTCCCGCATCTCGCTGTCGGTGCAGGTGGCATCGGTCAGCGCGCGCCGCGGCGGGCCGGCCTGCATGATTTTTGACGAGGTCGACGCCGGCGTCGGCGGCGCGGTCGCGGAAATGGTCGGTCGCGAACTGCACGCCCTAGGCAGCGGCGGCCAGGTGCTGTGCGTGACCCACCTGCCGCAGGTCGCAAGCCAGGCCGACCAGCAGGTCCGGGTCACCAAACTGACCGACGGCCGCACCAGCCGCACCGCCCTGACGCTGCTCTCGGAGCGCGACCGTGTCGAGGAACTGGCGCGCATGCTCGGTGGGGTCGAAGTCACCGACAGCGCGCGCCGGCACGCCCGCGAAATGCTCAAGGCACGGCGCGAGCGCGGCGCCTAGGACTGCCTGCCCGCCTTCTGCCCGACCTTGCCCGGGCAGTTCTCGCGGCGGCAGTGCCCGTAGAGGATCAGCGAGTGGTCTGCCATCGCGAAGCCGAGGCGCGTGGCGGCTGCGGCCTGCCGCTCCTCGATGGCCGGGTCGTTGAACTCCTCGACGCGGCCGCAGTCCATGCACACGACATGGTCGTGATGGTCACCCCGGTTCAGCTCGAAGACCGCGGTGCCGCCCTCGAAGTGGTGGCGCGTGACGAGCCCGGCCGCCTCGAACTGCGTCAGGACGCGGTAGACGGTCGCGAGGCCGATATCCTCGTTCAGTTCGAGCAGCCGCTTGTAGAGATCCTCGGCCGACAGGTGCCGGTTGGCCTCGCCGGCCAGGATCTCGAGTATTTTCAGCCGGGGCAGCGTGACCTTGAGCCCCGCCCGACGCAGATCCTGACTTTCCAAGCGCCACCCCCCATGCCCTTCGGCCGCCGACCGGCCAACGGCGCGAGACCCGCACCGCTTTGCGGTTACAATGCCGGCATTATCCACGCTCCGGTCGACCGCAGGAACCACGTTCCGCCGGGCGACCGCATCCCACGACCGCCGCCGGCCCGACCCAAGGAAGCCCCTGCGCCATGAATCCAGTGACCGTGACGGCCGATCGCCGTGCCCGCGGCCTTGTACGCACCCTGGCCCTCGCCCTGGCGCTGGGCCTGACCGGCCTCGCCGGCACCGGCTGCATCTACCGCATCAACATCCACCAGGGAAATTTCCTCGAGGCGAAGACCCTGGATCAGCTCGCTCCCGGCATGACCCGCAGCCAGGTCCGGTTCCTGCTCGGCACGCCGATGGTCGCTGACGAGTTCTCGCCGAACCGCTGGGACTACTTCTATTACTTCAAGGACGGCAAGACCCGCCACGAGGAGCGCCGCCACGTGGTCGTGTACTTCGAGGACGAGAAGGTCGCCCGGATCGAGCGACCGGACGGCGAATTCCGCACCCTGCCGCGCCCGGCAACGCCGGGCGCCTAGCGCTCGGGACCCGGCCGGGGGCGCCTGCCCGGCGGATGCCCGACCGGCCGACGTCTAGTGGGCCGGGGCGTACACGCCGTCGGCCCAGCCACCGCCCAGCGCCAGGTACAGGTGAATCAGCGCCTCGCGGCGGGTCAGGTCGGCCTGTATGGCATCGGATTCCGAGGCCAGCAGCTGGCGCTGCGCGTCGAGCAGGTCCAGGAACCCGGTGACCCCGGCGCGGAAGCGCAGGTCCGCCAGGCGCAGCGCCTCGCGGGCAGCCCCTACCCGGCGCGTCTCGATCGACACGAGTTCGGCGCTCGTCTGGTACGCGCTCAGGGCGTTCGCCACTTCGCCGAGCGCATTGTTGACGGTGCGCCGGTAGCCGATCACCGACTGGTCGAGGCGCGCGAGCGCCACGTCGCGGTTGGCGATGAGCGCGCCGCCGGCGAACAGCGGCAGCAGCACGTTCGGGCCTAGCGAAGCCACCGTCGCACCGCGACCGTG
>CAIMCI010000187.1 GCA_903839465.1 uncultured Pseudomonadota bacterium | reverse complement strand
GAAAGACCGCCGCCGGCCGGGCCGCCAAGCTGGGCGCTCGTCGCGGAGCCGCCGTCGCCGCTGTAGCCCGCCGTGTGGGTCCCGGCCACGAGCGTGACCGTCGACGTCGAGGGATCGTAGCGATAGACATCGTTCTCGGCGGCAAAGTAGACGGTACCCGCCGGCCCGAGCGCGATGGGCCACGGCTGGACGTTGGCTGCCGCCGCGGCGACGGGTGACGTCAGCGCCCCGCGGCCAGCGAAGGTCTCGATCGTGCGCACGGTGGAAGGTGGCGAACCCACGACCAGGGTCTGGGTGACCTGGGCCGCCGGCGCATAGGTCGCGTTCCCCGCCTGATTGGCGGCGACCACGCAGGACCCGACGGCGACGCCGGTCACCTGACCCGAGGCCACGGTGCAGACCGTGGGAGTGGTCGACGTGAACACCGGCGCGAGGCCCGAACTTGCCGTCGCCGACAGGGGGCCTGCCACGCCCACGTCGATCGTCGGTGCCTTGCCGAAGGTAATCGTCTGGAGCTTCAGGGCCACCTTGATCGTCTGCGTCGCCTGCGGCGCCGGTCCGAACGTCGCGTTGCCGGCCTGGTTGGCCGTGACCGAGCACGTGCCGGTCGCCACGGCCGTGACGGTGCTGCCGCTGACGGTGCAGATTGAGGGGGTTGCCGAAGCGAAGACCACGGCGAGACCGGAACTCGCCGTCGCGGTAACGGTGCCGGTGCTGCCGACCACCAGAGTCGGCGCGGCACCGAACGCAATGGTCTGGCCGCTGCCGCTGACAATGATGTACTGCACCGTTGGAATCGCCGGCGCGAACGTCGCGTTCCCCGCCTGGGACGCCGTCACCGTGCAGACGCCACCGCCGAGAGCCGTGACGAGATTGCCTGCGACGGAGCAGACCGAAGACGGGCTCACCGAATAGGTCACGGGCAGGCCGGAACTTGCCGTGGCCCCGAGCGTCGCCTTGCCACCCACGGCAAGCGCCGGCGCGATGCCGAACGACAGGGTCTGCAGGGTCTTGCCAGCACCGATCGCGAGCGATTCGGCCACCTGGGGTGCCGTTGCCCAGACGGCGTTGCCGGCCTGGTTCGCGTTGATGATGCAGCTGCCGATGGACAGGCCCGTGATCGTGTTACCCGCCACCGAGCAGGTTGCGGGTGTCGAGGTCGTGAGCGTCACCGGTAACCCGGACGTCGCGGTCGCCGACTGCGAGGCGCTGTTGCCGACGGTGACGACTGGCGCCGCGCCGAGGGTGATGGTCTGGGCCTTGAGGGCCGCGGAAATGGTCACCGTCACGAGCGCCGTGGACGACGTCCTACCGTCGGTCGCAGTGTAGGCAAACTGGTCCGTTCCGGCGTAGCCGGCAAACGGCGCGTAGGTCACGAGGTTGCCGTTCGCCGTCGCGATGCCGTGCAGCGGCAGCCAGACGCTGGCGAGCGAGAGCGCGCCCGAGCCGCCCTTGTCGTTGGCGAGTACGGGAATGGACACCGGCACACCGGGGGTCGTCGCCGCCGTGTCGTTCACCGCCTGCACCGGCGGCGGAACGGCCTCGATGCGCAAGGTCTGCGGCAAGCTCGTACTCAGGCCGTTGCTGACCTGAAGCTGGCCGACGTAGAGGCCCGCCTGGTCGGGTACGAACGACAGCGCCGGCACGTTGGCCGGATTCAGAATCGACTTGCTCGAACCCGGCGCGTTTAGCAGCGCCCAGTCGTAGGACAGCGCGGCACCGTTCGGATCCTGCGAGGCGCTGCCGTCGAGCTTGACGAGGGTGCCGACGGCCACCGTCTGGTCGGCACCGGTGAGCGCGTAGGGCACGGCGAGGTCCACAACCGCCGGGGTCGTGGTGACGGCGACGGTTACCGGTCGGCTGTCGTTCGTGCCATTGTTGACGATGAGCTGCGCGACGTAGACCCCGGCGACGTCGGGCGTCAGGATCGGATAGAACGTATTCGCGGACGCGAGCGTCGCCGCACTCCCCGCCGGTCGCGCGAGCAGGGTCCAGCGGAAGGACAGTGCCTGTCCCGCCGGATCCTTCGACGCCGTGCCATCGAGGATGATCGCCTTCTTGAGCGCGGTTGCCCCGTCATGCCCCACGACGGCACGCGGCAGGACCGTCGCGAGGTTGAGGTTGCTGCCGGCGCCGGCCGTCACGGTGACGGCCGCTACGCTGCTCGTCAGCTTGCCGTCGCTGACGGCAAGGCCGACGACGTAAGCGCCCGGGAAGTCCGCGACGAAGGTCGGCTGCGGACTCGTCGGCTGCAGCACGGTGGCGGCAGAGCCGGCGGGCTTGGAGAGCAGCGTCCACTGGTAAGTGAGCGGATCGCCGTTGATATCGGTCGAGGCGGTGCCGTCCAGCGCCACGAGCGCGCCCGGGGCGACCAGCTGATCGGGTCCGGCGTCGGCGACCGGGGCGACGTTGATCGGGGTCGTCGACACGCTCACCGTCGAGGGCGCACTGCTGCCGTTGGCATCCTTGACCACGAGGCTGAACGTGTAGGTTCCGGGGACGTCGGTAACAAGGACCGGCCGCACGGACGTGGCGTTGGCGAGGGTCGCCTTACTGCCCGCCGGCAGGCTCGACACGGCCCAGGCGTAAGTCAGCGCGTTGCCGGCCGGATCCACGCTGCGACTGCCGTCCAGCACGATCTCCTGACCCGCGAAGACGGATTGTCCGGGTCCCGCATTTGCGATCGGCAGCGTCGAGGCAACGGCGCCCGCCGTGACGGCAGTGAGCTGCAGTGCCGCGGGATTGAAGGTCGCGCCCGAGACCACGGTGATCGCATCCGCGCTCGACACCGGGGCGCCCGGCGGGACCTCGCCGAAATGCACCAACCCCTGGGTCACGGCCGTGCCGGCCGCAATCGCGACGACCTGCGCGGACACGTTGTGCGCCAGCGGCCCGTTACTGGTGATCGCGACCCGGACGGAATACTGGTATGACCCGGCCGTCGCCAGGGCCGTGCGCGACAGAACCGTGTAGCCGGCCGACGCCACGGGCACCGCGGTCGCGGCGTGTACGGCGGCCAGCGGTGCCGCTGCCAGGAGCAGCACGGCCAGGAACAGCGCCTGGGCGCGCGGTACGAGTCCGCGCCGATCGGGCCCGACGTAACTGCTGGCGCGCTGTCGAGTCATGGTCGTTCCCTATCCCTGGATCGGCCCGCGCGCCCGAGCGCCCGGTTCCCTGCCTGTGTCTTCCCTATCGAGGGGCGCCGGCCCGTCGCCGCCAGCCCGTGCCTCTATAGCGGCGCAAGCCTGGCGTCACGGCCCTCACCGGCTCACCGAGCCGCCGGTCGACGCATCATCCAGAGGGCAGCGACGCCTAAGGCGACCAGCGACAGCGGTGCCGGTTCCGGCACGCTGTGACCGCCGCCCGTGATCGTCGTCTCGCTACCCACCACCGCCGGCGTTATGTCCTCGTTCTGCGAGTCGAGCAGCGTGACGTTGTCGAGCGTGAAGCCCGCGCTTCCCGCAGCGGTCGCCTTGAAGACGAACGACTCCAGCATGCCGCTGCCGTCGACGCCGGGCACGTCGCCCTCGAGGGAGTTGGCTACACCCGATACGACGCCGCCGACGTTGTCGACGCTGCCGTCGATGTGGAAGGTCGGACCACCGAGGCCGAGAAACGCGCTTTCGCTGGCGCTGAGTTCCTGCACGCGGCCCGGGTCGAAGCCGAGGTCGAAGCCGTAGCCGTACAGGTCGGTGATACCGCTTACGTACACCGAGACTGTGAACTGCTGCCCGGCGATGACGGCGCTCGGCGCGCTGAGGATGTCGATCTCCGCAGCCGTGCCGGTTGCCGTCAGGAGGCCCGCGGCGATGCTGAACAGGGTCAGTCGGACCATCCGATCAGAAAACTTATGGCGACTCATACGCGATTCCCTCGTGCGGCCCGTGTTGGCCGGTGACGGTAAAAGTGATCAGTGGCAGACCAGCCCGGCAGGGAGCCGCTTGGACTCGAGACTGAGGTCCAGGATATTGACAATGCCGTCGCCATTGACGTCAGCGGCCGCGTTGTAGCCGACCTGACCTCGCGACTTGCCAAACGCCGCGCGGACGAGCCCGAGGTCGCTGCAGTTGACGACCCCATCACCGTTCAGGTCGCCGGCACCCGTGACCGGAACAAGATTGCCGGCGGCGGCGACCGTCGTACCGGTCGTCCAGTCGTCGGCCGTACAGGCCGGTGGCGCAGGGTCATTAGTGCCCGGGGTCCCGAGCACGAGCGGCCAGTTGGCCGGCGACGGATTGCCGAGGACGCGCGTATTGAAGTTGAGGTAGAGGTTCGCGAGTCGGCCGCGCACGTCGCCGTACGGATTCGGATTGGCCGCGTTGCCGACATAGCTCGTCGCGTTCACCGCGACCTCCTGGTCGCACTTGTAAGCGCGCCGGGCGGCACACGCGTACTGGCCGGACTTGGCGTAGTTCTGGCTTGCCGCCACGCAGGCGCTGATATTGGCCTGCTCCGGCTGGGCGACGTTGCCGGTGCCGATCACGGCCTGCAGGTTGGCGTACTTGCCGCCGGTCGGAAGGTTCGGGTACATCCCGGGCGCCGCGGTCGCGAAGGACGTGAACTTCTGCACGAGCGTGGTGCCCGGCAGCGCGTCCGTGTTGAGCACGAGCCCTATACCGAGCACCGACATGCCGCGCTGGCGCCCGTGCGAGCTTCCGCAGCCGGAGGTCATTTCCAGCAGGACGTTGCCCTCCGGAATCGTGCCTTCGAGCGCCGAATCGGGGCGCGGCGCCCAGTCGAGTGTCGCGTAGGGACACGTCGGGTCCGTAGTTCCGCCGAGCGCCTTGGCCGCCGAGGCTTCATTGCCAAACAGAAGGCCGGTGATGCCGTCCACCGCATCGCCCTGCCCGCGGATGATCGCAAAGCCCTTGCCTGTCGCGCCGGATCCGCCGCACAGATAGTCCGGAATGACCGTCGTCGTGTGCGCGAAATCACTGCCCGGGCAGACTTGGGACACGGGCAGCGTGTGCCCGGTGCAGGTCCCGTACAGGATTAGCCGCGGATCGGTCGGAACGGTGCAAAGCTGTTCGGTGATCTTTGCAGTACCGTTGGTCAGAGCTTGCAGCGCACTCGCCGCTGCTGCGGTGCCGGGCACGATTTGCTGGGGATTCACGACCTGACCGTTCTGCAACGGGATGTTGAACGAGGCCTGGCTGCCAACAACACACGGACTCGGCGTACACGTCGGCACCGGCGCGGTTTGCGGCGGATAGGTCGTCGACAGCACGGAGATCGAGGCGAACGGTGAACTGGTGAGCAGCTGAGTTCCGTTGTAGAGGAGCGTCAGCTGCGCGTTGAAGGCGTACGGTCCGGGCAGCGCCGTCACGGGCAGGACCGGAACGGTGTCAACCTTGGTGCTCGTCACGATCGTGCCGAGGGGAGCGCTCGACTGGTACCCGACCTGGACAAAGGCATCGAGCGCCTGGAGCGTGGGCGGGTAGCTGCTGTACACCGCCATCTGGTAGTCGTCCTGGAAGTACGGCGGTACGCACGTGGTGCAGTGGCCGTTGCTGAGCGCGGCAACCGTACTGCCGGAGAGTGCGCCCAGGGGATAAACGGTTCCGTTGATGGTCAACGTCACCTGCGTGACCGCGCCGGAATAGACGACACCGGCATTGCCCGGGCCGAAGTTGCCGGCCGACGGTGTCGTGTTCTCGAGGGTGTAGTCGAGAGTGACGACCTCCCCGCCGGTGGGCGCCGTGCCGGACAACGGCCAGGGAGATGCCACCGACCCGTAGTTGATCAGACCGGCCACGCGGATCGTCACCGGCGCGGCCACGGCCAGCTGCGCCACGAGGAGGGCGAGCGCTGCCACCTGCCAGGCGGCCAGTTGTCGTCTCATGGTCGTCCCCTCGTCGCAGCGCCCCGTTGTTGGCCGGTGCTTGCCGCGAATCCCTGACTCTCTGACACTGTTCGTCTTGTAATGCCGGCACTTCCCGATGCCGGTTAGGTGCTCCCAGGGGAGCCCATTCCCTGTCGTTTGCCCGACGCTAGCACACGGATTTCGACGGCCACAATCGCACGGCGCAAAGTTTTTCCGGCGAGTCAACGCTCGAGTTCACAATTTTCACAATTGTTTTCGTTGGTTCTGTGCAGTACGCACACCCGGCGGGACCCAAAACCGGCGCCAGACTTTCGTCTTGCTCCAAGCAGTTACAACGCCAAGAGCGAACGGCCTTCACATCCGCAAGGGACGCCGCGCGCCGGTGACGCGTCAGCGCAGTCGGCCCTTCGAGTAGGCCTCGGCCAACTGAACATAATCAGGCGGTGCACCGCGATCGGCATGCAGCGCTGCGACCGATTGCGCAAGCATCGGCGCCGCTTCGGCAGTCTGGCCCAGGCCGGCCAGTGCCGCGCCTTCCGCCGATCGCGCTACGGCGCTGCGCCACTGACCCGGCGAGTCCTTTTCGAATATCGCGCGCGCGGCACGGGCCCGCGCCAGTCCCGGCGCGTAACGCCCAAGGGCAACGTCGAGTATCGCCAGGTGCACCAGCCCGCCTGCGTAGTCGACGTGCCCGCGGCCCAGCAGCCGCTCCAGCATGCCGACCGCGTCACCGAGCGTCCGTTCCGCTTCCGCGTAGTTGCCGCTGCGCGTCAGCCAGAACCCGAGCCGGTTCTCGTAGAGCGCGATCTGCGGGTGATCTCCCTTGTGCAGGGCGGACTCGACCTTGAGAGCCTCCCGCAGCGTGCCGAGCGCCTCCTCCGGCCGTCCCTGCTCTCGCTCGACGAAGGCGAGGTTGTTGAGCGTCTCGGCGATACGCGGATGCACGTTGCCGAGGAGCTCGTGTTCCATGGTGAGCGCCGCGCGATAATTGGCTTCGGCGCCCTTGAGGTCGCCGCGCTCCTGCTGTGCGGCCGCGACGTTGTGCAGCGCGGCCGCGATCTCCGGATGCTTCTCTCCGTAGACGCGGCGCTTGAGCGCCAGAGCCTCGACGTACAGGGATTCAGCGCGATCGTACTGCCCGTCCTCCTCGAGACTGCCAGCCAGTTCGTTGATGGCCTCGGCCGTGCTCGGGCTTGGCGTCAAACCGTACAATTCCCTGTACATCGCGACTGCCGCCTCAGCATCCCTGATGGCAGCCTTGGTATTGCCGTCGGCCTGGCGCGTCACCCCCAGTTCGAACAGTGTGTGGGCCACGGGTGCCGCTGGCTCGCCATAGAGTTTCCGATTGAGCGCGAGCGCCTCCTCGAGCATCTTCGTGGCATCGCCATACTTGCCCTCTTCGCGCAGCACCGCACCGAGACCGGCGAGACTTGCCGCGCGCTGCTCGCTGGCGCGCCGATCGCGGTCGCCAACCGGTCGCAGCGCCAGCGCCTCGCGGAACGTCGCATCGGCCGTGACGTAGTCCGCCTGCTTGCTCTTCAGATCCGCGACACTGTTGAGAACATCGACGAGAGATGCGGTATCCCCGCCCCCCAACCGGCGCAGTGACAAGGCCTCCTGCAGGGTCCTGTTGGCCGGCTCGTAGAGCCCGAGGCCCCTATAGGATTCGCCCATGGCAGTGAGCAGGTCGGCGCGGACCTTGTTATCGATGACGAGGTTGGTTGCGATATCGTGCGCGCCCTTGTCCAGCAGCTCGCGGACGGTGACTTTGTCGCCCCTGCTCTGCTCGGGGTCCGCGCCCTGGAACATCGCGACCATGAACGCCGACGTCCGGCTCGCGGTCTCGGCCTGCTGGCGGGCGAGGTCGCGCTGCTTGAGGGCGAGCCAGCCGGCGATCGCCGAGACGATGCCCAGAACGCAGAGGGCCGCGATGACACCTTGCTTGATGCGCTGCTTGAACGTCGCGTGCCGGCGCGACCGCCGCGCGTAGTCCGTCTCGATGCCGCCCGGCAGCAGGGACTCCCGCTCGATCTGCTCGATGGCCATCAGCTTGTCGGGGGCCGTACCCAGCCAGTCGTCCTTGCGCCCGTGGGCGTGCCAGGCCTTGGCATCGCGCTGCAGTTCGTCGCGCAGGCGCAGGAGCGACGACTCCTGCACGAGCCAGCGGTGCACCCGGGGCCAGGACTGCAGCAGCGCCTCGTGCGCCAGGCAGACGACCGGGTTCGTGCCCTGCGTGTCGGTCACGCAGAGCCTCGCGTCGATGAGGCGATAGAGGAGCGCCCGTTCAGGCGCACCCTCCGAAAAGACAGAAAGCGATGCGTAGCGGCGGGTCGCCGAGCCGTCTTCGCTGACGCTCGTCAGTTCGCGCATCACGCGCCGGAACGCGACGTCCTCCGCCTGCGTGCCGAGCAGACCCTCGGCCACCGCCACGAGCGATCCGCGCAGGCCGCCGTCCTGGCCCGCCGGCCGGTACACGTCCCAGAGCAGCGTCCTGCCATCGCGCCGCTCGTAGAGCTGGTCGAGCGCGTAGCCAAGGAGCGGCAGGGACTCGGGGTTGAGGCTCGCCTCGTGGAGGATCTCGGCGTCGAGCCCGACCCCGTCACGTTCCTCGAACCGCAGGCCGGCCGCCGCCGCCGGCTCGCGGATCATGTCGGCGAGCTCGGCACCGCGCGGTGGCAGGAGCGTGTAGGGTGGACTGTGGCCTAGGAGCGCCATCAGCTCGGCGTGCCCTTCGAGCTTGTAGACGAAATCGCTGCGCAGCGTTGCCACCACCCAGACGCGCGCCGAGCGGGCGAGCCGCGTCAGGAGCGTCAGCGTCGAGTCAATGCGCGAGGCCAGCGCCGGCAGCGTAAACAGCTCCTCCAGCTGGTCGATGTAGACCAGCAGCCGAACGTGCGCCGGCAGCGGCGAGTGGCGCCGGTTGCTGGCACTCTCCCAGAGTGCGTTCTCGATGCGCACGACCGCCGCATCGGGCTTGTCCGCGAATTCGCGCGCGAGCGCCGTCACGGTCGTGTCGTGCATGGCGGTCGCGCCAACCCGGTCGATGATGCGCGCCGCCAGCGCCGCGAAGAAGAGGAGTTCGGGGGCTGCGCCATCGACGTCGGAGGGACGAAGAGTCACGGTATCCCAGGCGGCGATGCCCTCCACCGGCAGGAACTCGAGCTGCGGCAGCAGGCCTGCCTGGATCAGCGAGGTCTTGCCGTTACCGCTCATGCCGGTGACCAGCAGCAGGCGCGACCGCTCGGCCTGCGGGTCGGCGGGATTTTCCGTCTCGTTCAAACGCCGGATCAGGTCGCCGATTGCCTGCGAGCGGCCAAAGAACACGTCCCGGTAGTCGGCATCAAACGCCTTGAGGCCTCGAAACGGCGAACCCAGAGTCCAGCGCGGCCGGATGTCGATGGCGTCGAGCTGCTCGTGCAGCCACTTGCGGGCATGCTCGAGCAACTTGCGTTCGAACTCCGCCGAATCGCGAAAGCTGTGGTGGGCGACGACCGAGGCACCGGCCTCGTCGTAGAAGAGTTCCTTGCAGAAGTCCTGCAGTTCCCTGAACTGGCGCCGCCGCTCATCGAGGTCCTTGGCATCGAGCGAGGCGGCCGGGGACTCCTTCTTGACGTAGATGAGAACGTCCGGCCGGCCGTTCCGGGCGTGACCGGCCAGTGCCTCGCGGATCTCGTACTCGGTGCCGGTCGGTGGTGGCAGGCCGGGCCCCGGCGAGAACTCCGCCGGCAGCCGCGTACCGAGACGCGTCCACAGCATCGTCACCATGAGGTCGCATTCGGAGGGCGAGCGGATCTGGCGCTGAAAGCTGCCGTGGGCAAAGAGCGGCTCGAATTCCCAGAGCACGAGCTTCAGCGTCACGACGTCATCGAATTCCCGGGCGAGGCGCCGAAAGACCCGATCGGCGATGACCCGCTCCGCGGCGACATCGCTCGGCGAGGACACGAAGATCCACTTCTCAGGCTTGTCGCTCACGACCGACCGTCCTCCGGATTCGCCACTGCGAACCCGCCCACCCAGCAGACCGTCCGCCGTGCCACCGGGAGCCCGGGCGTCCTACTTCGGTGAACGGTCCGCACACCCGCTGCCGCCGCAGCTCAGCGTGCGCTGCAGATCGTCCTTGGTCTGCTCCTGGCGGGCAAGCCAGCCCTGCATCTGCACTTCCGAAAAGCAGGTCTTTGACGCCACCCGGCTACCGGTCGCCGCACCGTAGGTGCAATAGAGGTAACTGCCGGGCTGGGGCGAGGACACGGTGAAACCGGCGGCCCGCGCTTCGCGAACGAGCTTCTGGTGCGCGGCGAGGTCGGCTGCGTCAGCGCCGGTAACCGCCGCCGCAGGCGCCACGACCGGAGCCGCGGCCGGCGTAACCACCGGCGCCGGCGGGGTTCCCGCGCAACCGACCATGATCAGGGCGCTGAGGGCCGCCGCCCAGGGACGATGCTGCATCGCAATTCTCCAGCGGGTCGGAACCGAGCGACGGAGCCGAGCGTACACGCAAAGTGGATTCGGGCCCAAGCAGGCGATGGGCCCGGTCGGCCCGCGTGAGGTTGGCTAGAACTCGAGGTCGAGGCTAAGGCACAGCCACTCGAGCAGGGGCGCCATGAGCCGGTAGCGTCGAATCAGAATGGGAAGGAGATCCGGCGACAGCAGTTCGGCATCCGTCAGGCGGGAGGAAGCGACGATGTCCTTGCGCTTCAGATCCTCGAGCAGCGGATGGTCCGGCCGGTAGCCCTTGGGCGGACGCACGAGCGTGTCCCCGGTCAGCGCGAAGACGGCGGCGAAGGCCTTGCGGCGCGTCGCCTGCTTCCAGCTTTCGGGATTGTCGACCATGAAGTCGCGCAGGCGCCGCAGCGTCTGCGGCTGCGGGTGCCAGATGCCGCCGCCGACGAACGTGGCGCCCGGCTCGACATGGAAGTAGAGACCCGGCGCGTCCAGCCGTCCGGGCTCGCCCGTCGCGTCGCCCGCCCGCGCCGTCGCACGCGTCGCACGATGGTAGAAGCTCATGCCCGCGTAGGTCTTGTACGGCCGCTTGTCGTTCGAGAACCGGACGTCACGATGGATCCGGAACAGCGAACCGCCAACCGGGCGTGGATCGGCGACGAGCGCCGCGCTGACCTGCCGGAGGGGTGCCGCGAGATCGGCGACGAGCGCCAGCGCCGGCGCCTTCACGAAGCGCTCGTAGTCCGCCTTGTGCGCCAGAAACCAGTCCCGGTCGTTGTGGCGCGCAAGGGCGCGGAGAAAGCGCAGACTCTGCGGCGCGAAGTACGGTGTGCGCCTGGCGGCCATCAGGGGTCGCCCGGTGACGGCGCAATCGACGCGGTCCCGTCGGCCCCTCCGGCAGGCGCGATGCCGGCCGCCTGAAGACGCGACTGAAGGTCCGCGACCGCGGCCTCCAGCAGGGCCACCCGTTCGGCGAGGCTCGCCCGGCCCGGCGCGACGTCGGCCGCACCGTCGGGCGGACCGGCGGCAGCCTCCGCCTCCGGCCCGCCGAAGAGATGCCGGAACCGCGCCTCGCGGGCACCGGGTGCCCGGGGCAGCTGCACGACGTACGGTCCGTCGGCGCGGGTCTTCAGGTTGTCGAGCGCCGCTTCAATGTCCGCAAGACCCGCGATCGGTGCCAGGCGCTGGCATCGCGCGCGCAGCTCGCCCGGCGTCTGCGGGCCGCGCAGCAGGAGTTCGCAGAGCACCGCGAGCTGCTGGGGCGAGTACTGGCGCGGGCTGTGATCGCCGTTGCAGAAGACATGCCGGTATTTGACGACCCGACTGCCAAAGCCACTGCGCTCGAGGACGAGATGCTTCGCCGACAGCCGGTCGACGACGGCCTGCACGTCCGTCTCGCTCCACTCGACCACCGGGTCGCGATTCGATTTCTGGTTGCAGGCATTGACGAGCGCATTGAGCGACAGCGGATACTGGTCCGGCGTCGTGATTTCCTTCTCGATCAGGCAGCCGATGACGCGGGCCTCTTGGGCGTCCAAGACGAGATTCATGCGCTTGACCTGGGGGCTGCGGAACGGAAGCCGATTCTACCGCGCCGGGTGCCCCCTCGGGATACCGGCCGCGCCATCGCGTTAGACTGGCCGCCGATGAGCCACGATCTTGCACTCGCGAGCACCGTCGCGCTGCCACCGGGCGACTGGCAGACCGTCCGTGCGTACCTGTGCGAGCGGTTTGCGCACGTGGCCCGTGCGACCTGGGACGAGCGCTTCGCGGCGGGCCTCGTGCGGGACGCCGACGGTGTCGCCCTGCACCCGGACGCGCCGTTCCGGCCGGGACTCGTGGTGCGCTACTGGCGGGAACTCGCGCACGAACCGCCGATCGAGGGCACCGAGGAAGTCATCTACCGCGACGAGGAGATCCTCGTTGCCGACAAGCCCCCTTTCCTGCCGGTAGCACCGGTGGGGGCGTGGGTGGAACAGACCCTGCTGCGCCGGCTGCAGCGCCGGCTCGGCCTGCACTCGCTGGCACCCATGCACCGACTCGATCGGGCGACCGCCGGCCTCGTGCTCTTCTCCGTCAACCCCGCCAACCGCGGCGCCTACCACGCGCTCTTCCGCCAGCGCGCGGTGGACAAGACCTACCGGGCGATCGCCCCGCCGCTTGCGGCGCAGTCCTTTCCACTCGTCCGGCGCAGCCGGCTGGTGCGCGGCGAACCGTTCTTCCGGGTCCGCGAGGTCGACGGCGACGCGAACGCCGAAACGCACATCGACGTCCTCGCGCGTCGCGCCGACCGCTGGCTGTACGAACTGCGGCCCGTCACGGGCCATACGCACCAGCTGCGCGTGCACATGGCGGCCCTGGGCGCGCCTATCGACGGCGATATCTATTACCCGGACCTTCAGGCGGACGGCGCGGACGACGTCACCCGGCCGCTCGGGCTCCTCGCGCAGCGATTGCGGTTCGCCGATCCCGTGACCGGGTCTGCGCGTGACTTCTCGACCCGGCGCACGCTGTCTCTACCGTCCGCCTAGGCGCAGGGCGGCGCCGTCTGGTTCCGTAATTTGGAAGCAAAGGCTAGAAAAATAATAATTTCCAAAAGCAGAACCGGTCGCAATACTCTGCAGGGAACGTCACCGTGG
>CAIMCI010000186.1 GCA_903839465.1 uncultured Pseudomonadota bacterium | reverse complement strand
GACGGTCGTCACGCTCGGGGTCCTGATCGCGGCGGCCGGCTGGCTGATGAAGATCGTGCCGGGCGGCTTCGTGCCGCCGGAGGACCAGGGTTACTTCATCGGCGCCGTGACCCTGCCCGAGGGTGCGTCGATGAACCGCACGCTGGAGGCTACCGCAGCGGTCGACAAGTTCCTGGCGACCACGCCTGGCATCGAGCGGCGGCTGGTGATCAACGGTTACAACATCCTCACCGGTGCGGTGCAGTCGAACAGCGCGCTGTTCGTCGCGGTGCTCAAGCCCTGGGCGGAGCGCACGGCGGTGGAGACCAGCCTGCGGTCGGTCATCATCGGCACCTACAAGAATGCCCGCTCCGTGCCCCAGGCCGTGACGCTCGCCTTCAATCCGCCGCCCATTCCCGGGCTCGGCTCGACCGGCGGCTTCAGCTTCAAGCTCCAGGACCGCAGCGGCAGCACGCCGCAGCAGCTCGCCAAGGTCGCCGATGACCTGATCACCGCCGCCAAGCAGCGGCCGGAAATCGGCCAGATCTACACCAAGTTCAATCCGAACACGCCGGCCTACCGGCTGGATCTGGACCGCGAGAAGGCGAAGAAGCTCGGCGTGCCGATCAACGACGTCACCTTCGCGCTGCAGACGTTCCTCGGCGGCGTCGACATCAATGACTTCGCCCGCTTCGGCCGGACCTTCAAGGTGACGATGCAGGCGGAGCCCGAGTTCCGCAGCGACATCCAGGGCGTGGCCCTGTTCCACGTGCGCAGCAGCAGCGGCGAAATGGTCCCGCTGTCGACGCTGGTGCAGACGGTGCCGATCGGCGCGCCGATCGTCACGCAGCGCTACAACCTGTCCCGCACGGCCGATATCGGCGGTGACGCGGCGCCCGGCTACAGCTCCGGCCAGGCGCTGGCGGCCATGGAGGCGGTCGCGGCCACGACGCTGCCGGCCGGCTTCGGCTACGAGTGGTCGGGCATCAGCCTGCAGGAGAAGCAGTCGGCCGGTCAGGCGCCGGTGGTGTTTGGCCTCGCGATCGTGTTCGTGTTCCTGTTCCTGGCCGCGCTCTACGAGAGCTGGTCCGTGCCGTTCGCCGTGCTGTTCGCCATCCCGATCGGCGTGCTCGGTGCCATGGCGGGCCTGAAGCTCACCGGGCTGACCAACAGCGTCTACGCGCAGATCGGCCTGATCCTCCTGATCGGCCTCGCCGCGAAGAACGCGATCCTGATCGTCGAGTTCGCGAAGATGCTGCGTGACCAGGGCCAGAGTGCCTTCGACGCCGCGGTCGGCGCCGCGAAGCTGCGCCTGCGGCCGATCATCATGACCTCGTTTGCCTTCATCCTCGGTGTCGTGCCGCTGATCACCTCGCGCGGCGCGGGCGCCGGCGCGCGGTCCTCGATGGGCATCACGGTGTTCTGCGGCATGCTGCTGGCGACACTCCTCGGCATCTTCGTGGTGCCGGTCCTGTTCGTCGTGGTCGACCGCATCGCCGGCCACAAGCCGAAACCTGGGCCTGCGACGGATGCCGCTCCGGCTGCGACCGGCCACGGAGACGTGCCATGAGGGCGATATCGTGTCTGGCCCTCGCCGGCGCCGCGCTGACGCTCGGCGGCTGCGGACTGTACGAGAAGTACCAGCGGCCCGCCCTCGACGTGCCGGTGGCGTTCCCGGCCGCCGCGGGCGGCAGCGAAGGCGCGTCGATCGGCACGACGCCCTGGCGCAGTGTCTACACCGACCCCGACCTGCAGACGCTGATCGACGAGGCGCTGCGCAACGGTCCGGACGGACTGCTGGCCGCCGCCCAGGCGCGCGAGGCCGCGGCCGCCGCGGGCATTGCCCGCGGCCAGCAGCTGCCGACCGTGTCCGGCGTCCTGACGACGACGGCGGTGCAGAAGGCGCGCGGCGAGCGGCTGACCTCCTCCTTCCTCGGCGGCGTCAGCGCGTCGTGGGAGATCGACCTGTGGGGCCGCTACGCCCACGCCACCGACGCGGCCCGGTCCGAGTGGCTGGCGAGCGAGGAAAACCGCCACGCCGTGACGATCTCGCTCGTCGCCAACGTCGCCGACCTGTACTACCGCCTGGCGGCGCTGCGGGCGACCGAACGGGTTACGCGCGAGGTGGTCGAGACGCAGCGGCAGGGCCTGAAACTCATCCACCAGACCGCGGCCGCCGGCATCAATACCGCTGCCGAGGAGCGCCAGCAGGAGAGCGCCCTGGCCGCGACGGAAGCGAACCTGCCGACCCTGCACCAGCAGATCGTCGAGCTGCACACGGCGCTGGCGATCGTGCTCGGCCGGACACCGGGTTCGTTCGAAGTCTCCGACCGGGCGGCGCTCGACGTGCCGGCGACGGTGCCCGCCGGCCTGCCGTCCGAGCTCCTGACGCGGCGTCCCGACATCCGGCTGGCCGAGGCACGCCTCGAGGCGGCGCACGCCCGCCTGCTGGTCGCCAGGGCCCAGTTCTTCCCGGACATCTCGCTGACCGGTGTCTTCGGTGGTGCCAGCACCAGCCTGTCGGACGTGATCCACGGTCGCGGTGCGACGGTGGCTTCGCTAGGCCCGAACGTGCTGCTGCCGCTGTTCGCCGGCGGCGCGCTCATCGCCAACCGCGACGTGGCGCTCGCGCGCCTCGACCAGTCGGTGATCGGCTACCGGCGCACCG
>CAIMCI010000185.1 GCA_903839465.1 uncultured Pseudomonadota bacterium | reverse complement strand
GACATTCATGACACCAAGGATCTGAAGACGTCGACGACGACTGACTACCTCGAGCAGGAGCAGAAGCGCGGCATCACCATCCAGAGCGCCGCCGTGTCGGCTTTCTGGCGCAAGAAGAAGATCAACGTCATCGATACACCGGGGCACGTCGACTTCACGATCGAGGTCAACCGCTCGCTGCGCGTTCTCGACGGGGCCGTCGTGGTATTCGACGGCGTCGCCGGCGTCGAACCGCAGTCTGAAACGAACTGGCGCCTGGCCGACAACTACGACGTACCGCGCATCTGCTACGTCAACAAGATGGACCGCAGCGGCGCGAACTTCGTTCGCTGCTGCGACATGATCAAGAAGCGGCTTGGCGCGCGGCCGCTGCCCATCCAGTTGCCGATCGGCTCGGAAGACAACTTCAAGGGCATGATCGATCTGGTGGCCATGAAGGCCTACGTCTGGGATTCAGACGACAAGGACGCCCAGTGGGCCGTGCTCGACGTCACGCCGGACATCGCGGACAAGCTCGGCATCACCGTGCCCAGTGACCGCAAGATCCTCGCCGACATCGAGCGCTACCGTACCGAACTCGTCGACACCTGCCTCGAGATGGACGACGCCGCGATGGAAGCGCATCTCATGGACGGCCAGATGCCGTCGGAAGACACGCTCAAGGCGTGCCTGCGAAAGGGCACGCTGACCTCGGCATTCACTCCGGTACTGTGCGGTTCCTCGTACAAGAACAAGGGTGTGCAGCAGGTCCTGGACGCGGTCGTCGACTACCTGCCTGCCCCGACCGACGTTGCGGCCATCAAGACGGTGGACGCCGACGGCAACCCGACCGGCGAACGCGGCTGCTCGGACGACGAACCGTTCTCTGCGCTGGCATTCAAGGTCATCAATGACGCCTACGGCGCGCTGACCTTCATCCGGGTCTACTCGGGTGTGCTGACCAAGGGCATGTCGATCCTCAATTCGACCCGTGGCAAGCGCGAGAAGATCGGTCGCATGGTCGAGATGTTCGCCAAGGACGCCAATCCGGTGGAAGAGGCCCGCGCCGGCGACATCGTCGCCCTGGTTTCGCTGGCGGAAACCGACACCGGCGACACGCTGTGCGACTCGGCCTCGCCGGTGGTCCTCGAGCGCATGCGCTTTCCGAACCCCGTCATCAGCGTCTCCGTGCAGGCCAAGAACAAGGCCGACCAGGAGAAGTTCAACAACGCCCTCGGCAAGATGGTTCGCGCCGATCCGTCCCTGCACCTCGAAACCGACCGTGAGACGGGCCAGACCATCCTGCGCGGCATGGGCGAACTGCACCTCGAGGTGACTCTGGATCGCATGCGCACGGAGTTCAACGTCGAAGGCACGATGGGTGAGCCGCAGGTTGCCTACCGCGAGACTTTCACGAAGCCGATCCAGGAACAGTACATCCACAAGAAGCAGACCGGCGGCTCGGGCCAGTTCGCCGAGGTGTGGATCAAGTTCGAGCCGCTGCAGCGCGGCGAGGGCTTCCAGTTCGTCGACGAGACGGTCGGCGGCTCCGTGCCGCGCGAGTATGTGCCGTCGGTCGAGAAGGGCCTGAAGATGCAGATGGACGACGGCGTGCTCGCGCACTTCCCGACCGTCGACTTCAAGGCGACGCTGGTCGACGGCAGCTACCACGACGTCGACTCGAACGCGCTCACCTTTGAAATCGCCGCGAAGGCCTGCTTCCGCGAAGCCATCCGCAAGGCCGGTCCGATCCTGCTCGAGCCGGTCATGAAGGTCGAGACCGTCACGCCGGGCGACTACCTCGGTGACGTGATCGGCGACATCAACCGTCGCCGTGGCGCCATCCAGGACCAGCTGGAGCGCGGCACGAACATCGCGGTCGTGGCGACCGTACCGCTCTCGGAAATGTTCGGTTACATCGGCCATCTGCGCGGCATGACCAGCGGTCGTGCCTCGTACACGATGGAGTTCTCGCACTACGATCCGGTTCCGCGCAACGTCGCCGACGAGGTCATCGCGGCCTCGAACAAGCCGGCTGCCTGACAATACCGGTAACGCCCGGGGGCAGCGGTTCCGCTGCCCCCGGGCCGGGTAAATCACCCGCGGGGCGCTTCGGCGCCCTCTCCTCCACTCCCTTTGCAGGTTCCCCGGCGAGCGCCGCCTCAGACAGCCGGTGGCGCGGCGACAGCTTCGCCAGCCGGTGCGTCCGCGAGTTGGCCGCGGGGCAGCGACACCAGGACCCGCTGGTGATCCGCGCCCAGCGTCGCGAAACTTGCCGTGCCGCCCAGCAGCCGCAGGCGGTAGGCGATGAGCTGGTACCAGCGCTCGTCGTCGGGCTGGAGCGTGACCGGCGCCGCGGCCCCCATGCTGTCGATGGAAAGCACCAGCACGTCACCGTCCACCCGCAGATAGATTGCGATCTGGCGCACGCCCGGCTGGTACGCGAGCCGGGCCACGACTTCCTGCGCAATGCGGTAGAGCTGGTCGGATTCGATCGCGGACAGCGGCACGTCCTCCGCCTCCTCCCGGCAGCTGACCTCGATGGCGCCCGCGGCCGCCGAGGCCGTTTCGCTGGCGAGCTGGCGCAGCGCCGCCGCCAGCGTGCCGCCCGCCACGCGCACCGGCGACAGACCCCGTGCCAGGGCGCGTACTTTGACGATGGTTTCGCGCAGGTAGTGCGACGCACTCAGCAGTGCGCCGTGGCCGGCGTCTCCGGTCGCGATATTGTTCTGGATCAGCATGCTGATACCGGCGAGATCCTGGGCGATGCCCTCGTGGACCTCGCTCCCCAGTTGCACGCCGGCGATGCTTGGCCCGTCGAGGAGTGCCCGCTCGAGACGCCGCAGGTCGGTCACGTCCTGCAGGACGCAGACGCGCAGCGCCCTCCCGGTCAGCGGCACGACCGAACTCGTCAGCTGCAGGAGGACCGAGCGCCCGCCCGGCGCGACCCAGCGCAGCTCGATACCACCGCTCGGCAGGCCGCCGGTCTGCGGCGACTCCTTGCGGTCAAACAGCGCCGGATCGATCCCGACCTGGCCGAGGCCCTTGCCGACGAGCTCGTCGCCGGCAATGCCGAGAATCGCCGAAGCCGCCGGGTTGGCGTACTCGATGCGGTCGTTCTCGGCCACGAGCAGCACGCCTTCGCGCACCGAATGGATCGCCCGTGAGTGGATCTCCAGCGCTTCCGCGTTGCGGCGCAGCACCCGTTGGTGCCGGGCACGGACCCACAGCAGGATTCCGAGCAGCACCACCAGGCCGCAGGCCGCCGTGGCAAGCCACAGCGTCAGACGCAGCTGCGTCGCCCGACTGGCCGCGCGCGCGCGTTCCGCGCGGACCTGCGATTCGAGGTCCAGGCGCTGGGCGTCGGACAGTTCAGCGGCCTGCCGGGCCTGCAGCACCGCGACCGCGAGACTGCGCTGCAGTGCAGCCTGCTCGCCCTCGCGGCGCTCGTACTCCTTCAGGTCGTGCAGTGCCTCCGAGGGCCGGCCGAGGCGCTCGAGCGCATTGGCCCGCTCGTGATAGAGCGAACCCAGGTACAGGCGCGACACGTGCTCCGGGCCGACCCGCAACACGTCATCGATGCGCGCCAGCGCGCCGGCGGGGTTGTTTCGCAGGAGCTCTATCCGGGCCTGATTGAGCCGGACCGGCACAATCTGGTCGCGGCGACCGCCGGCGACGAACAGCGGCTCCGCTTCGCCGCACAGCCTGTCCGCCTCGTTGACGCGACCGAGGCCGATCAGCGCACTGCAGCTGTCCTGTGCAGTGAAGGCCACACCAATGTCGTTGTGCATGCGCCGGCTGAGTGCGGCCGAGTCCGCCTGCGCGGTCAGGGCCTCGCGGTAGCGGCCAAGCACCGTCAGGACCTGGCCGCGGGCATAGAGGGACGTGGCGAGCAAACCGAGCTGGCCGTGCGCCCGGGTGTAGGCCACGACTTCGTCGGCGAACTGCAGGGAACTGTCGTAAAGACCCGCCCGGCGGTACGTGACGGAGAGCTGGTAGGCCGCCTCGGACGCCGCATCGGCCTCGTGCAGGCGGGTCGCCATCCGGTAGGCGGCGATACCGTCGACCGCGGCCGTTTCAGGGCGCCCCAGCCGTCCCTCGATACGGCTGCGCACGAGGAGAAGGCAGGCATGGCCCAGGGACTCGGACCCAACCCGTGGCTCGGCTTCGGTCAGGCCCGCAAGGGCGGCCTCGAGCTCACTGGCCGCATGCGCCGCGTCTGCCTCGACGATCTGCAGGCGCAGGGACACGCTGTCCATTCGCCGGTCGTCGCCGAGTGCTGCCAGCGCCTGGCGGCCGGCGGCTACCGCCTGGCGCGCGTCGTCGTCGTTGTCGAGCGTGTCCTCGGCGTCGCCGACGATGGCCTGCAACTGGGCTGCGGTGGCCCAATCGTTGGCCGGAAGTTCCGCCAGCCGACGCCGTGCCTCCGTGATGGCGCGCTCAGCGTCACCTTCGGCGAGCTGGTCGAGCTCCCGGAGCCCGGGATCCGGCAGCGGCGTCTTGCACGAGGCCAGGGCGTGACCGGTCGGGAGCGCCGCACACAACAGCATGGCCAGCCCGGTCGCTGCCAGACGCGCGATACGGTCAGTCCGCGTGGCCCATTTCCCTGGCCGTGCATTCGCCATCCCCATGGCCCCACAGTATATCGGGGTTTACGACCGGCGCCCGGCAGGACTCGACGACCCGCTGCCCCGCGCGAGATCATGTGCCACCCGCGGCTGCAGGTCGCCAAGAGCCGCTCCAGGAGTCGCCATGAACCACCCCTCACGCTCCGCCTGCGCGCTGGCGCTCCTGGCCACGGCGACCCTGGGCGCGACCTGCGGCCAGGCAGCCGGCACGGCGGCCCCGGGCGTCCTCACGCCGCGCGAGGCCCGGATCGCGAGCGCCGCGCGGGCGCAGGTTGCACCGGCCATCGGCTTGCTCGAGCGACTGGTCAACATCAACAGCGGCACGATGAACCGCACCGGTGTGACGCAGGTTGGCCGGGTCATGATGGACGAGCTAGGCAAGCTCGGCTTCACCGTTCGCTGGGTGCCCATGGACTCGGTCGGACGCGCCGGCCACGTGGTCGCCGTGCACGCCGGCTCGGGTCACGGCAGGAAGATGCTGCTGATCGGCCACCTCGACACCGTGTTCGATCTCGACAGCCCGTTCCAGCGGTTCGAGCGTCGCGGCGACATCGCCGAGGGGCCCGGCGTCAACGACATGAAGGATGGTTTGTCGATCATGGTCGCGGCGCTGCGGGCGCTGCAGGAGACCGGCGACCTGCGCAACGCGGACGTGCGCATCGTGCTCAGCGGAGACGAGGAGAATGCGGGCACTCCGACCACCGTATCGCGCGCAGACATGATTGATGCGGCCAAGCACAGCGACGTTGCGCTTGAGTTTGAGGCTCTCGCGACGCAGGATGGCCACGACATGGGCTCGATCAGTCGGCGCAGCAGCGCTTCCTGGTCGCTGCGCGCGACCTCGCGCTCCGGACACTCCTCCGGTATCTTTTCCGAGGGCGTCGGTGACGGCGCCGTGTACGAGATGGCGAGGATCCTCGACGCGTTCCGCCGCGATCTGCGCGAACCGAACGCCACCTACAACGTGGGACTGGTCGTCGCCGGGGCCGGCGCCGAGCTTAACGAGGCGGAGACCGCCGGCCACGCGACCGGCAAGACCAACGTGATTCCGGCCGAGGCCATCGCCCGGGGAGACCTGCGTACCCTCAGCAACGAGCAAACGGAACGCCTGATGGCGAGGATGCGCGCCATCGCCGGCCAGCACCTTGCCGAAACGAGCGCGGAACTCGCCTTCTCGGAGAGTTACCCGGCGATGCCGCCCACCGCCGGCAACCGCCGGCTGCTCGCGATGCTGAACGATATCAATTCGGGGCTTGGCCTCGAGCCCATGGCGGAGCTCGATCCACTGCGCCGTGGCGCCGGCGACATTGCCTTCGTCGCCGACAGGGTCGACGGCCTCGTCGGCTTCGGCGGCGTGGGCCAGGGCAGCCACGCACCGGGCGAGACCGTCGATCTGAGTAGCTTCGACAGGCAGATACAGCGCACCGCGCTCCTCATCGCACGGCTCGCCCAGCAGCGTTGAGGCGGCGCCATCGTCCGCGCCAGGGCGCGCGGCGATGACGCATCAGCCGCGCGGGCTGTTCAGGACCAGGCTGCCGGTCTCCAGCAGCGACTTCAGGTTGGAGAGGATCTTGGGCCAGCCTCCGCCGACCGCCTGAATCAGCGTCGATTCCGGCCGATCCATCGAGTGCGTGACGGACAATTTGCTGACCGGACGCCCGGGATCGCCGGCCGGTTCGATCTCGAACGTGCACAGCGAATAGCCTTCGGCCTTCGCCTCCTCTTTCCATTCGTTGCGCCAGCGGATGACGAGGCGCGCAGGCGCACGGACCTCGACGATCTCGCCCTGGTCTGCCACCCGGCCGTCGGCAAAGACGAGTTTCCACGGCGAGCCCACCTGCCAGTCGCTCTCGCAGTGCATACCGAACCAGTACTTCTTCATGAACTCCGGCGTCACGAGCGCCGCCCACAGCGCTTCGGGCTCGGTCCGGATATAGGTCACGTAACTGAAGACCGACTTGTTCATGATCCATCACCCTCCAGAGAACGTTTAAGGTCGTGCAGCGCCTCGAGTCGCGGGCGCTCGAACTTGCGGATCCAGCGCGCATAGACGCCCTGCAGCGGCACGGGGTTGATGAAGTGCAGCTTCTCGCGCCCCCGCCAGCGGACGGTGACGAGCTGCGCTTCCTCAAGGACCCCAAGATGCTGCGTCACGCTCTGGCGCGTCATCTCAAGGTGGCCGCAGAGCTCGCCCAGCGTCTGGCCATCGCTGGCGTACAGCCGGTCAAGCAACGTCCGTCGACTCCGATCCGCCAGCGCCCGGAACAGGAGATCGTCTTCAACCAAGGAGCGACCTGCCATGCGGTCCATTATGCAGGTAATTACCTGCATTTCAAGTGACACCGTCCAGCAGGTCTTAATTACCTGTTTTTATTGGCGTTTTGTGTTTCCGGTCGGCGGCGCCAGGCGCCGAAGGGGCCGTATCAGACGAGCTCGCGTCGGATCGTGTCCTGCCAGCGCCGGCGCCGGACGACCCGGTCGTTCTCCAGCAGCGTGCACTCGATATCAAGGACAAACGACTCCTGCGTGCTTCGCAGCGAGCCCTCCGCCCTCGCCTCGATGCGCCGGTCGGCGCCTTCTGGCGTGTGCACCACCTTGGTCGACAGCTGCATGGAGGCGAGCGCCGGGTCCCGGTCGTTGACCCGGCACCAGAGTTCGTCCGGCCCCATCTGGAAGTGAGCCGTCGTTTCCCCCGTCACGAGATCCCGGGTCAACTGATAGCCTGTCATCTCGTCAGTCGACCGCCAGTGCTTGCCGGGCGTAACCGCATCGGCAAGCACCGGCAACCCTCCCTGGCGGTACTGCAGCGCCGGCAGCACTGGCAGAGCGATGAACGACGGCTGGTCACCGCCCGTGTAGAGCGTCGTCGTCATCGGATAGGGCGACGGCCAGACCACCGGAAATTCCGCATTGGTCACGACGACCCGTATCACGTGTCCCGGCAGGAACCGGTAGCCAGCGCACATCAGCTGCACATCGAGCTCGTAGATCTCGTTCGGAATCAGAGGCTCCGGCTTGCTGTGCGAATGCCGATGCGTCCCGTTCAGGAAGCCCCGGGTCACGAGGTACGCGGTTCCGTCGACGGCGAGGTCGTAGACCTGGACCATCCAGTGCGCCACCGGAGCAGTCGCAGACACGTACAGATGGGCGCGCGCGAAGCCCAGGATCTCGACGGCGGACTTGAGCGGCGGCGTGTCGAACGAGAGTCCCCATACGTTCTCGTCGCGCGCGTCGATGCCGAAATAACCTTCGTGTCCGTCGGGTCCCAGCGAGTCGGCGGAGCCGCCACGACTCGGGTAGTAGCGCAGCTTCAGTGCCGACGGGGTACCGACCAGCTCGCTGAGCGATCCGCCACGCCCGGGACCCGTCTCCATCGACAGCGCGGTATCCCGCGGCAACTCCGGCGCGGGCCGCAGGTAGAGCCGGTCCGTAGGCTCGAAGACACTGTCCGGGAAGGCGTCGGTGTACCGCCATTCGCCGGGGACCGCGCCCGCGTCGCGGAAGGACTTGCGCTTCCACTGCGGCATGTAGAACGACACGCGCGGCTCCTTGAGCATGCCGGTGTCGATACCCCGGAGCCAGTGATCGAACCATCTGAGGCGCAGCGCGTCCCAATCGAGTACCGGACCCGGCCAGGTCATGCTGTGATGCCAGGGACCCATGATGCCGCGGCTGACCGCCGGTGAGTTCCTCATGATTCGCGGCACGAAGTTCTGGTACAGGTCCATATAACCACCGCCCAGGAACACAGGGGTCTTCAGACGGCTGTAATCGGCCGCCAGCGACCCGCGACGCCAGTGCGGCCCGTCAAGCTGATGATGGAGGTAGACCTGCATCCACGGCGGGGTATTCCAGCGGTCCAGGGCCGCCTGGCTGTCCATGTCGAAATCCGGTGCGCCGGGGGTTGCGTTGCTCGTGATCATGCCGAGCGCCCACGAACTGTCCGCCATGAGCATGATCCCGCCCGGGTGATGGATGTCATCCGTGTAGCGGTCGTCCGTGCCGCACAGCGCGAAGATGGCCTTCAGGGCCGGCGGGTGGAATTCGGCGGCGATCTGCACGGAATTGAAGGCGGAATACGAGGTACCGAACATGCCAACGGCGCCGTTCGACCAGCGCTGCTTGGACAGCCACTCGATGATCCGCACCGTATCCTCATGCTCCTGCGGCGAATACTCGTCGAGCGGAAGGCCTTCGGAACCGCCGGTACCGCGAACATCGACATAGAGCTCGGCATAGCCGCGCCGGGCGTAGTACCCCATCGGCAGGTAAGTCCCCATGTCCGGCGAGTGCCGGTAGGGAACGACGTGGAGCAATGCCGGCACGCGGCGGACATTCGTCGCCGGGAGATACAGGAGTCCCGCGAGCTGCACGCCGTCCGGCATCCGCAGGCGAATGCTCTCGAAGCGGACGCCCGTCGCGAGATCGGCGGGAACGGGCCAGGGACCGCGCGCGACGCGCAGGCCTGCCGCATCGTGCGCCCAGAGGGAGTCGGTCGGTCCCGCGGTCGCGCGCCCGGACCGGAACAACCCGTTGCCCGAAACGGCGGCGGCAGCCATGGCCGAAAGCTGACGGAGAAGACGACGTCGTGAAGCCTGTAGCACCTTGACCTCCTCTGGCCCGCGCGATCCGGGGCCCTGACTACCTTCGATGAAACCGGGCTTGCCCGGTGTTCTCCTGCCGTGCGCCCGCCCGCGAGCCTGCCTGGCCCTTTCGTCGCCCCGATCCTGCAACGCTTGGCGTGCCGCCCTTCCCCCTGTCGCTCAGCTGTCGTAGCCCAGGGCGAGCTCGCACGCCGCGACCTCGTCCGGCAGACGGTCGACACCACGCCCGCACGGAGCCGCCTGCCCGAGGGTCCCCAGAACATCCAGGACCGACGCCCGCAACCGTTCGTCCACGGGTCGGCGGCGTAGCTGGCCGTGCGCGTCGTGCGCGCGGTCGGCGGCGGCGACCACCCGCGCCGCCACGGCGTAGCGTCGCTGGCCGCAGGCAAGGTAGGCCATGGCATAGAGAACCGCATGCAGACGCCCCGGGTCGAGGGCTCGAGCGAGGTCGTACAGCTCGCGCCCTGTCGCGTGGGCCTCCTCCGCTTCCCCGGCCAGCAGCAGGGCGCTGAAGAGCACGGTCAGCAGTTCGTAGCGCACCGCCCGATGCCGCGGGTCGCGCAGGCTGAGCGCCATCGGCCGTGCCAGCTGCAACGCCGCCGGCACGTCGCCTCCGGCCAGATCGAGTTCCACGATGTGCACCGCGGCGAGCAGGGCCTGGCGCTCACTGACCGACAGCCCGAGGCGCACCGCCCGGCGGTAGGCGATGCGCGCTTCGCCGAAAAGCCCGGCGCTGACGAGGATGGCGCCTTCGGTCAGGGCACCCTGCATCAACCGTCGCGGCGCCCACCCGGCATCCTCCAGCCCCTGGGCGAGGACGAACGCTTCGCGCGCCGCCGCATCGTCACCGCGCCAGTTGAGGGCGAGCAGCAGGCGGGCGTAATACTCCGCGCCGGCGTCGCCGGCGTCCGCGTAAGCCGCTGCCGCGACCTCCGCCGCGTAGCGCGCGCGGTCGCACTGCCGCTGGGAGTCGAAGGTGGCGACGGCTTCCCAGAACCGGGCCAGCCGTTCACGGGGCTCCGTGGCGCTGATGACGCGCACCGCCGCCTCGAAGCGCGTGCGGGCCTCGGCGACAAGCTCGGTTTCCAGATACAACGGCCAGGCCGCGCCGTACAGCGCGACCGCGAGGTGGTGATCGTGCCCGACGGCCCAATCGAGCGCCGCGCGCACGTTGTCGAGCTCAGGCACCAGCCACTTCAGCCACTGCACCTCGTCCTGTTGCCAGTAATCGACGTACGCCGCGTCGAGCAGGCGGAGCATCTCGGACGCCATCCTGCCAAGCGCACCGTCCAGCATCTGCGTCGATACGAGGC
This sequence comes from uncultured Pseudomonadota bacterium, assembly GCA_903839465.1. GTDB lineage: Bacteria > Pseudomonadota > Gammaproteobacteria > Steroidobacterales > Steroidobacteraceae > CAIKMS01. The sequence goes on along the minus strand of CAIMCI010000185.1, from coordinate 13,260 downwards.
GGCTACGCGCGAAGGCGCGCCCGGTCTCCGAGAGGGCGTAGCGCGGCGGGTCGGTCGCCAGGGCACTCACCAGTGAGCGGTCCACCAGCCGGCCGATCAGGTCGACGGCTTCGATCTCGTCGATCACGGCGTCGGCGACGGTTCTCGATGCGACGGGCAGCGTGAAACTGGTGGCAAAGGCGCCCAGCCGATCGAATACCGTGCGCTCGGCGGGCTCGAGAAGCCCGTAGCTCCACTCGAACGCGGCGAGCAGCGTGTCGTGCCGACGATCGGACGTGCCGTGACCGCGACGCAGCAGGCGAAACCGGTCATCAAGCAGCGCAAGCAGTGCCTTCGCCCCCAGTGACGGCATCCGGGCGGCAGCGAGCTCCAGCGCCAGCGGGTTGCCGTCGAGGCGCCGGCAGATGGCGGCCACCGCTGCGGTATTGGCGGCATTGAGAACAAAGGCATGGTCGGCTTCGGCGACTCGTTTCAGAAAGAACTCGACCGCCGGCGTGGCGGCCGCAAGGTCGGGGGCCGTCTCCTCGTCCGGCACCCGCAGCGGCAGCAGTCGATAGACGACCTCGCCGGTGAGACCGAGCGGCGCCTGGCTCGTGACGAGGACCTGAAGCTCGGGCGCCCGCGGCAGCAGCATTTCAAGGAGCGTCACCAGCGACGCGGCGAGATGCTCGACACCGTCAAGCACGAGCAGCGCCGGTCCCGGCGGGAATATCAGGGCCAGCGCCGCCAGCTGGTCGGCGAGGTCGGGAAGCGCGAGACCGAGCGACCGGGCGACCGCGCCGGGTATCTGGCCGATATCGGTCAGAGTGCCGCCTGCCACCCACGCCGTCCGGGCGTCCGCGTCCCGATGGCGCAGGAGTTCCTGCGCAAGTCGCGTCTTCCCCACCCCGGCACTGCCCACAACCGTCAGGACGCAGCAACGACCGAGCGCGCCACGCAGGGCCTCGAGTTCCCCGGAGCGCCCGACCAGTGGCTGCAGGCGCTCCGGGTGCGAGCGGTGGCGGGATCCTCCGTTCGGGGCAGCGCCCCGCACCGGCGGCGGAAGGGGCGCGCCGGGGGGCTCCGACTCCGCGGCGAACTCGAGCCGGTAGCCAAAACCCGGCACCGTCTTGATCGCTCCGGCTCCGATCACGCGCCTGACGGCCGCGACCTGCGCGGAGAGGTTGTTTTCATCGACCACGAGGTTGGGCCACACGCGCTCGAGAAGCGTCGATTTCGTGACCAGCCGACCCGGATGCTCGGCCAGTACGCGCAGCAGGTCGAATGCCCTGCCACCCAGGTCCAGAACGACACCGTCCCGGCGCAGCTCGCGCTCGGCCGGATCGAGCTCGAAGGGACCGATCCGGATCACGACCGGCCAGCGCTGCGGCGCAGCGAGCGGCAAAAGCGCGGGAAAACGGGCGCGATCGGGGGTGGAGCCGTCATTGGGCGCTACGTTGGCACTATTTCAGAACATTTTCACGCGCATTTTAGGACGGGCCAACGGCCTTCGGTAATCCTATGTCCGTCGGGTTCGAACACGCTGGCCGCCCAGGCGGCAGTGCCAAAGACCCGCCCGCACCACAGCCAAGGAGATTGCCATGCCCAAGTTTGTTATCGAACGCGACATCCCGGGCGCCGGCGCCATGTCGCCCGCCGACCTGAAGTCGATTTCCCAGAAGTCCTGCGGGGTCCTGAGCAGCCTCGGACCCAGCGTCCAGTGGCTGCAAAGCTACGTCACGGCCGACAAGATCTACTGCGTGTACCACGCCGCGGACGAGGCGCTGGTACGGCGTCATGCCGAGCTGGGTGGGTTCCCGGCCAACAAGATCTCGCGGGTCACCACCATGATCGACCCCGCAACCGCCGAGTAACCCGCCCCATCCACCCGTTTGTCCGTAGAACCGAGACCGATTCAAAAGGGAGATAACCATGAAAGCACTGATTTCGATCCTCGCCACGCTCGCTCTCTCGACCGCCCTCGCGACCGAGGCCACCCCGACGAAGGCGCCCGCCGCCAAGCCGGCCACCGTCCATCGCTACCTGGTCGAGCGCACGTTTCCCGCAGGCGCTCTGGATGGACTGAATGCCGAGGTGAAGCAGAAGGTCAACACCAACAACGCCAGTGTCGGCGTCCGCTGGGTACAGAGCTTCGCCAACAAGGACAAGACGAAGACCTACTGCGTCTACGAGGGACCGAGCGAAGACTCGATCCGCAAGGCAGCCGCCCTCAACGCGTTGCCGGTCGACAGCATCACGGAGATTCCCGTCACCCTGACACCGCAGTAGGCCCTCTGCGGCCGCGCGGCGCCCGGTGCGTCGCGCGGCCCTTCTGCCCTGAACCGGCCGCGCGGGGTCCTGCAGGTAGCTCAGCCACCCGTCCCGACGTCGTGCTTTGACGCGCGCCACCCAGCAGCTGAAGGGATAGAGGATCGCGAGCACGACGGTCCAGAAGACATCAACGCCCGCCAGCGGCAAGCCGTGACCCTTCGCGTAGAACAGGAAGATGTTCAGCATCTCGTGCAGGCTGAAACCCTGATACAGGCAAAGCAGCACGCTGAGCGCATGAATCAGATAGAAGTACGCCGTGTAGACCGCGAACGGCACGCGCCAGAGTCTGCTCGCGGCGGGGTTGCGCCTATTGCAGCGGCGATTCCTGCTGCTATGCTCGAGGCGAAGTCTGACAGAACAATTCCGGGAGGTGGTCCTTGTTCCGCCGCTTACTGCTCACCTGCTGCCTGTGCCTTGCCTTCGAACTCCGGGCTCAGGCCCCACGGCAGGTTGCCGCACCGCAGCCGCTACCGTCGAGCGAGGGCGCGGCCTTCGTGGTCAAGGCAGGCAGGCTCATCGATCCGGAAACGGGCTCGTCGGCTGTCAACCAGATGATCTCCGTCAAAGACGGCAGGATCATCGAGATCGGGCCGGCGGTTGCCATTCCGCAGGGCGCCGAAACGATCGACCTTTCCGGCTATTCAGTGCTTCCCGGGCTCGTCGATGCGCACAATCACCTCGCGCTGACGTACAAGAAGGTCCCGGAAAACGACTTCTACTACTTCACCTACGTCCAGGAGTCTACGGCGCTTCGGGCAATCGAGGCGGCCTCTAACGGCATGCAAATGCTTTCGGCAGGCTTCACGGTCGTGCGTGACCTCGGCAACAACGGTCTCTACGCCGACTCTGCGCTGCGCCAGGCCATCGAGCAGGGATGGATCCCCGGACCGACGCTCATCAACTCGGGGATCATCATCGGCGGCTACGGTGGCCAGTTCACGCCCACGCCGGAGATGGCGAAGGACCACAACATCCTTTACCCGGAATACCTGACCGCCGATACGCGCGACGAGATCATCAAGGCGGTACGGCAGAACGTGCTGTTCGGCGCGAAGGTGATCAAGATCTGCGTTGACTGCAAGCCGTACCCGTATTCCGTGGACGACATGAAGCTGTTTATCCACGAGGCCGCCAATGCCGGCGGACTGAAGGTCGCCGGCCACGTTCAGACGCCGGAGGGAGCGCGGCGCGCGATCGAGGCGGGCATCTGGTCGATCGAGCACGACGACGGCCTTAACGACGAACTCAACAAGCTGATGGCCCAGAAGGGCATCTGGCGGGCGGGTACCGAGACACCGACGGACTACTGGGGCACGCCAGCCGACTTCGAGCGCACCGTAGCAGGCATGAAGTCGGCCTGGAAGTATGGCGTCCAGATGGCGTTCTCCACCGACGCCGACTACTACGTGCCGGGCATGAGCCGTGGTCAGCTGGTCATCGACTTTCTCAAGAGCTGGAAGGCTGCAGGGATCCCGGACAAGGATATTCTGAAGGTGATGACGATCAATGGTTACAAGATCTGCGACATCTACGGCAACCGGGGTCCGTTGAAGCCTGGCTTTCCTGCCGACATGATCGCCGTGAAGGGCAACCCATTGCAGGATATCGATGCGCTTCGTAGTGTCGCCTTCGTCATGAAGGACGGCCTGGTCTTTAAGCGGGACGGCGTGATGACACCCGAGCGATTCCTGCACGGCGGCCCGATAAACGGCTGGAAGATCCATTGAGTTCGGTTCGCAGCGACCAGAGGCACCGCGCCCGCTGCTGACATGGCATCCGTCGCGGCACAACCGAAGACGATTTGACCCCGCACGAGAGCAGCCGCCGGGGAGTTCGGTTCCCACAAAGACGCGGCAGGACGTTCCTGGAAATACAAGGCGAGAAAGCTTCGCGAGGCCGCCTGCGGCTGTTCGCCGCATCCGACGGTGAAGGGGATGCTGCGCGTGGAATAGGACCGCTTACTTGCTGCGCTTGTAGAGGCCGTCGAAGACATTCTCCCAGGCCGCAGCCCCGGCCTTCATCATCTCCCAGTGCTGGCGCACAGATCCGTCGGGCTGCGGGGTCCAGGTAATCCGGTGGCGGACGGGGGAGTTGGTCTTCGCGTCCACTTGATCGCCCTCGAGGACCATGCTCGTGCCCACCAGCCCTCCGTAAAGCTCGAGCGCTCCACCACGGTCGTCAATCCAGCTCTGGTGCCAGCGGTGCACATTGCGATCGTAGAAGTTGATGCTGCGGCCGCGGCTCCCCGCCGTGTCGGTCCAGGACTCAAAGAGTGCGCAGCGCTTAAGGTCCGCCTCAATACTGTTCGTGCCCGCCGGCTGCTTGTTCTCAGTAACAGTCCATTTCCCGATCCAGAAGTCGAACTGCCGATACTCCCTCGCCTCGCACGCGGGTGGCTTCGTATCTTCTGCTCTCGCGCGGGAGTTCAAGAAAGACACCGCAAGCGCAATAGCCACTACAAACTTCATTGCGGGATACATCATCTTCGTGAACTCCCCCGATTGTCTGGAAATGGCTCACCCGCGGCCTTTGGAACGCAACTCTGCCCGGAGAGCACCTAGCCACACAATATTTCTTCCCCTCGGACTTTCCTAGGTCCAGAACACCGGTAGATTCTCAATAGTCTTCAAGGCCGGAATGACATCGCGCTTTCTACCAGATAGACGCGTATCAAATTGGTCACCCCGTGGGTTCCCCATGGAAACCAAATCACACGAACTCGACCGCCTTCTACACCACCGGTAACCCCGCGAGGTTGAAGGGCACTCCGCAGCTGCCGATCCCGCAGTATCCGTTCGGATTCCTCGCGACGTACTGATGGTGATAGTCGGCGCTGAAGCGTTTTACCGCACGGACAACACGCGGTCATCTTATCGTGGTCATGTCGTCGGTAGACTTTAGGTAGACGTTGGCGCAGGCACAGCGGTACGGCCCAACGGTTGTCTCAAGGCGGACTACCCCATGCGTGCTAAACGATCATTCGCGGGCAACTCGGATGTCTGACCGGCCTGTTTCTTTTGGTCCAGATCTGATGTCTGTTACGCAGCCATTTGAGTCTGTCCGTTTATCTCCTTCATCGTCAAGTCAACCGCAGTCGTTTCGGGAGCCGGTGGCCGATAGCCCAGCGCGCTATGTGGTCTGATCCGCTTGTAGTGCCACCTCCATTGCTCGACGATCACCTGAGCCTCTTGCAACGTGTAGAAGATCTCGCCGTCGAGGAGCTCGTTCCTGAGTTTGCCGTTGAAGCTCTCGCAGTAGCCGTTCTCCCAGGGACTGCCCGGCATGATGTAGGCCGTCTGAGTACCGACCCGGGCGAGCCACTTTCGCAGCACCGTGGCCACCATCGCAGGCCCATTGTCACTGCGGATGAACGTCGGCACGCCACGTTCGACCATCACGTCGGCGAAGATATCGATGACATCGCTGGCGCGGATCCGTCGTGCCACCTGGATCGTCAGGCATTCCTTCGTGTACTCATCGATCAGCGTCAGCATCTTAATCGGCAGGCCGTCATCGGTCCGATCCATGACGAAGTCCCAGCTCCAGACGTGGTTGCGGCGTAGCGGTCTGAGGCGGATGCACGATCCGTCCGCGAGCCACAGTCGACCGCGCTTTGGCTGCTTCTGCGGCACTTTGAGTCCTTCCTGCTTCCAGATCCTCTCGACCCTCGAGCGGCTGACCGTCCAGCCCTCCTGCTCCCGCAGACCGGCGATCAGCCGATACCCGTACCGACCATACTGAGCCGCCAGGCGGATGATCGCCGCGCGTAGCGGTCCCTCGTCGCTCCTCGGCTCCGGTACGTAACGGATGCTCGATCTCTGGATGCCCAACGCTCGGCAGATCCGACGCTCCGAGTAACGGTGCTTGGATCGCACCATATCCACCGCCTGGCGCCGCCGCGTTGGGCTCAGAATTTTCCCTCGGCGACCTCCTTCAGGATGATCTTGTCGACCGTAAGCTCGGCCACCGCCTTCTTCAGTCGGGCGTTCTCGGCCTCGAGCTCGCGCATGCGCTTGGCCTGGTCAATGCGCAGCCCGCCGTGACTCTTGCGCCAGCGAAAGTAGGTCTTGTCGGTGATCCCAAGCTGCTTGCAGACATCGGCAATCGTCTTGCCCTGGCCGGCCAGGACATCGGCCTCGCGCAGCTTGTGGATGATCTCTTCGGTCGTAAACCGTTGTTTCGGCATGGTCCTTTACCCTCCGTTCCCCAATTCTAAGGAACATCAGGCTGGACCAAAATTCTCAGGTCACGTCACGCTCGTATTTCACCGGTGCTCGCCCTGATCTCGACCGGCGCTTAACCTTCGTCGCAACTCGCATCTGCGAGTTCCGTTTCAGTGGCCTTCGTCGCCACCACGATCGAGACCACCGATCAATTTCGTGCCGGCTTTCGGATCGGCACCCGCGATACGAGCTGCAAACCGTTTGGCACTCCAAATTTGCGTTAGCTTCTCGGCAATCGCGACGTCAATCTGTGGTGGCGCTTTGCTGCCGAAGACCTGCACCTATGCCGCGCGAAGCCGGTCATTCGGGCCTTTCCGTGAATAGCGCTTCACCTCATTGGCCAATGATTTCCTTCGTGCCTGAGCTAGATCGTAGGCTGCCTGCAGCGCCAACCATGCCTCTGCCGTGCCTCCGAACGCCCTATCGAGCCGAATCGCCATTTCGGGCGAAATCCCTGCCTTTTCATTCACGAGATTGTTCAGCGCCTGCCGGGTAACCCCCAGAATCTTTGCGCCGGCGGTTACGGAAAGTCCCAGTGCCTCAAGACAATCAATGCGTACGGACAATCCGGGGTGCGGCGGAACTTTCATCGTCATGAGCGCGAGTTCCCTCAGTGGTAGTCAATCAAGTCGACGTCGGCAGCATCGGTGCCCGCGAAGCGGAAGATGATCCGCCAGTTTCCGGAGACCCAGACTGACCAGAACCCTTTCCATTTCCCTTTCAGCGGATGCAGTTTCCATCCCGGCAGATCCATCTGCCCCGCATTTGTCACCACGTCCAATCGCGCAAGAACGCGCTCAACTTTCGGCAGCAAATCGGCAGCGACCCCTCGGCGCTCTGCCCGCTCGTATAGGCGCGCGAGGCCCTTGTGGCGGAAGCTGATAATCATTGGTTCAGGATCCCACCGACCTCTGGAACGTACGCTGACAAGCGTCACTTGTCAAGATCGCCAAGATAGCTTTGAACCTTGCGCCGACTCTGGTCCACGACGCGACGTGAGCGCGTCCTCTAGGAATACAACCTATAAGGCTGTAGTCCAATGCGATTATTGGGCGCCTTTGAGCACATTTGAGGTCGCGGCCGTGGCCGACCGCATGCTGGCACTGGGGTTGGGTGCCCGCTTGCCGCTATTCCCTTCGCCGAGGACTTTCCGGGGCGCGGATCACCGGTAGACTTTCGGTAGACGTCGACGCCGAATTCACCAGACGTTTTCCCGCGGAAATAGGTGGATCGTCGACGTGACCAACCAGTAACCCTCTGGTTTCACGCGAGTACCCACGGCGTACCGTCGACTACGCCTTCTCCCCCACCTGTAACTCCGCGAGTTTGAAGGGAACTCCACAGCCCCCGATCCCGCAATACCCGTTCGGATTCTTCGCGAGGTATTGCTGGTGATAGTGCGCCCGATGGGCGGAAAACCCAAAGGAATTGCGGCGTTACGTCGTCGCCGGCCTTCTATCGGTCGATTTCCGGTACACCTCACAGGGTAGTCCAACGGTAGACCACAATTGCCAGTTTAGCGGCTGAGCTCGGACGGCATGCAGACGGAAGACAAGACCGGACCGATCTCGTAGACAACGTGAATACCATCTACGTCAGTGCGCTTCTCCACAATACTGTCCGCGACAGCAAGTGAAATCCCGATAGTGTCTGGGCCGATCCAAATCGCGGTCGGTTCAGCCGATCCTGGAAACGAGTGCCCGTTGCAGCCGACCACGCCGCCGTTCGGCACGAACGCGAATATGGGCGTTCGTTTGCCCGATGCAAGTCTCAGTTCGACAGACCCTTGCAGGGACGTACCAAGGCTCGTGCAGGCCTGAAACAGCGAGACCACCGACCTGCCGCGACCGTCTTCGGCAAGCACCTTTTCCTCGCGATCACAATGAGGCCAGAAGACATAGGCCAGAATCGCCATCATTACTGCAAATGCCGCGACAATTGCGGCTGCCGTAGCCAATGCCTTTCGCGTCACGATTCTCAATCAGTCATACCCACTGTCGCCCATGTTTATTGCAGAAATCCCAATCATTCCCAAGCGGCCTAGCGCGTCCATCCGCCTCATTCTAGTCGCTCAGGTCTGCCGTGAACCCGATCCCACGCCGCCTCGGTGCCGGCGCAGTCATCAATTGCCGTATTGCCGCTAGGATGCCCACGATTGCCTGATCGTGGGAGGCAAGCTTCCTCTCGAGGCGCTGGAACTTGCGCGCCAGAGACTTATCTGCTTCGAGCAATCTGCGAATGCGCACGAACGATCGCATTATCTCAATGTTCACGGCGATGGCGCGGCCGCTATTGAGCACCGATGACAGCATGGCTACACCCTGCTCCGTGAACGCGTACGGCGCATAGCGTCGACCGCCACGACCACGCCTTGAGGTCACAGATTGTGATCTCAAAGCCGACCACTCCGCCGCGGACAGCTCAAACATGAAGTCCGGCGGAAAGCGTTCAAGGTTACGTTTGACGGCCTGCAGGAGACTGCGGGTCTCCACGCCGTAGAGCCGTGCCAAATGCTCATCCAGAAGGACGCGCTGGCGCCGGATCACCAGAATGAACTGATCGGCCGACTCGGCAGCTATTGCGTTCTTGGGCGCCCGGGCTGGCATCCAGTCTTATGCCGCCGCTGCGCGAGAAAAATGATTCACGGGCCAGAACTCAGCTGCCAACCATCCCTAGAGGATTACTCGCTCGAGAGATGGATTCCAGCGGGCATTTCTGTCGCAATTCTGCAGTTTCGAGCCGGATCGGGCACTAACGCCACTTCCAGCGTGCAAGCCAAGTTTCGCCGCGGACTATCCTAAACCGCGATCGACGGTAAAATTCCGGTAGACGTCAGCACCGAACAGACGCTGGATTTTCCTTCTAAACCACGCGGGGTCTTGGCCGCGGATGCCGCTAACCAGCGGATTTCCTGCCGAAACCCTCGATGTAGCTTCGACTACGCCTTCTCCCCCACCTGTAACTCCGCGAGTTTGAAGGGAACTCCGCAGCCTCCAATGCCGCAGTACCCGTTCGGATTCTTCGCGAGGTACTGCTGGTGATACTCCTCGGCGTAATAAAACGTCTCCAGCGCAGCGATTTCAGTCGTAATCGATGAATGCCCCGCCGCCGTCAGGCTCGCCTGATAGACCTTCCTCGAGTGCGCCGCAGCCGCCGCCTGCCGAGCATCGGTCGTGTAGATGGCCGATCGGTACTGAGTGCCTACGTCATTGCCCTGGCGCATACCCTGGGTCGGGTCGTGCAGCTCCCAGAACGAGGCCAACAGGCGTTCGTAGCTCACGCGCCGCGGATCGAAGACGACCTGGACGATCTCCGTATGCCCGGTCTGCCCGGAGCAGACCTCCCGGTACGTGGGGTTTGCGGTGACGCCACCGGCGTAGCCGACCGCCGTCGAATAGACGCCGTCGATCTGCCAGAAGCGCCGCTCGGCACCCCAGAAACATCCCAGGGCAAAGTACGCCACCTCGTGGCCTGCGGGGTACGGCGGGACGAGTCGGTTGCCGTTGACGAAATGCGTGGTCGGCACCGGCATGGGCTCGGAACGGCCCGGCAGCGCCGTGTCCTGGGTCGGAAGTCGGGACTTCAGGAGGAAATTCATCATGGGCGGGCTCCGCGGGCCACCGGGTCACGGTGTGGAGTCCAGCATAAGGGCGTTCGGCCAAAGCTCAAGGCCTGGCCGTGATTCCACCCTGAAATGGCGGCGGTTGCCCGCCCCTCAGTGGTTTTCGGCCGCCGGCGGGTCGCTGGCCACGGGCGCCCGGTAGGGGTCATACGGCGCCTCGCGCGTCGCCGCCGCCTGCTGCTCACGGACGAGCCGCACCTTTTCACGGCTCTTTTCGAATTCCTTCTCGTGCTTCTGGTCCTGGCGGACGTCGTCGGCCTGACCCAGCCTCTCGACCGCCGCCCAGGCATTGATGCACTCGGGTTCGTGCATCGCGTGGTCGCGGTGCGAGTTACAGTTGAGGACGACGCCGTGCAGGATCGCCGGCTCCTCCATAAATTCCTCGACCGAGCGCACGTGCTCCCGGGGCTTGGTGCAGCCCGCGGACAGCACGGCCAGAGCAGCGGCAACGAAGACAGTACGGAGCGGTTTCACGGGTCAGTTACGCCTTGTAAACCGGATTATTGTAAGCTTCGGCCTTGTGCTCCTCCCCGCGCCGTGACCGACGTCACGGTTTTGCGAACGGTGTGGCGCAGTGCAGGTTCCGGCCGGGCCCGGTCGGATACGAGCAGTCCCCCTCAACGCACGGAAATCGCCCATCGTGACCATTTGCCACCCGCACAACCTCCGCCAGGCGCCAGCCGAGACCCGCCCGTACGGCATCCGGATCACGCTCAAGCGCGATACGCCGTTCCGGCGCCTGCTCGGCGATGACTGGCAGAAGGTTCACTGGTACGGAACGGCGCACGAGCGTGACGCGGCCCTGCACCTCATGACGACCCAGCCCGGGGTCTACCGGGTGGGGGACATCGCCGACGTCGTCTTCGAGAAGACGGAGAACCTCGCCGAGAGCCGGCGACTGTAGGGCGCAGGGCCGCGCCTCAGAAGGTGCGCCCCAGGAAGAGGTAGTAGCTCCAGTTACCGGCCTGGTCATAGCCGGTGCCGATGTAGGCCGGGCCGACCAGCGTATCCAGGCCGAGGAACGCCGAGCCATCCTTGCGGGCAGTACCAAAGCTGATATCGCGTCGCTCGCTCCAGACGTTGCCGGCCTCGGCGGAAAAGCCGAGGTACGCCGGCAACTCGAACAGGCCTTCGCCGCCGGCGCTGATCTTGCGCAGGTAGACCACGCGCGCTATCGCGAAGTGCGGCCCGGCCAGCGAGTTGGCGGGCAGCCCCGACAGGTTCATGAAGCCGCCGAGCAGGTACTGGCTCTGCACGCCGTGCAGCGTGGTCAGCGCCGAACCGGCCGTCGTCCAGAACGCCAGCGTGTTCCGGCCGCGCGAGTCCGCGATCAGCCAGTCGGCGCGCGCCCGGTCGCCAGCCTCCGTCGCGCCGAGGCTCGTACGCTGGCCGTCCCACTCGAGCGTCAGAGAGTTGCCGTGACGCGGAAAATAGACGCTGTCTAGGCGATCGACGCTGAAGCGTGCGAAGTAGCCACCCTGTGCGTAGCTGCCCGGGGGCGGGAAACTGGCCGCCAGCGCCGGGGCGCCGATGCGCAGTACCGACGAGTCGTTGATCTTGTGCACACCGAAACGAACCTCACCCCACGCACCGAGCGCCCGACCGACATCGAGGCCCGCGTCGCGCTCCGTGACGCGGTACTTGGCGACCGTCCGCCCGTCCGCCAGGAACAGCGGCACGTTGCGGCTTTCGTGACGGAACATCGGTGCGACAAACCACGGACTGGCGTAACCGAGGGGCTGGTAGAACTCGGCCGCAAACTTCGGCTGGTCGCCGACCTTGGCATCAACGCGCCATTCGGCCAGGTACGGGTTGATGTCCGTGAACACCGCCCGCACACCGGCGTTGAAACTGTCGTCACCCCGGAAATCGTCCTGCAGCTCCAGGGCAAAGCGCAGGAACGTCGGCCCCCATGACTTGGGCTGGGCGTTAACGTTCAGGCCCTGCCGGTCACCGTCATGCACGATCTGGTAGTCCAGCGTCTGGAACATGTCCCGCCCGTAGAGGCTGCGCAGGGACTCGTCGATCAGCTGGCTGTCCGCCGGCTTGCCCACGGTGGGCTGCAGGGCGGCCTCGATCAGCTTGTGGTAACGGCCGGCGGAAGGAGCGACGTGCACGAAATCGATCCGGGGCAGCGCCGGCCGGGTCTGGACCCGGGCCCGGTAGGCGACGTAGTCCGACTCCGCGAGTGCGTAGGAAGCCAGAAGCGGCGAGGCACTCGCCACCCGCTCGCCGGCCGCAGCCGCGGCGTGCACCCGGGCGAAGTCGAACGCCGACATGGTCCCGAGCTCGGGGCGCAGGTACACGTCGCCCGGGCCAAGCGTTGCCTTGGCACGCGCCGTGGCGCGGCCGATCAGGATCGAGATCATCTGGTTCGACACGGACAGGGCCGATTTCAGTGCATCGGGGGCCTGCAGCGGCGAGCTGACGTCGACCGCGATGACGACGTCTACCCCCATCGCGCGAGCCACGTCCACGGGCAGGTTCTCGGCAATGCCGCCATCCACCAGCAGGCGGCCGTCGACGTCGACCGGCGCAAAGACCCCCGGCGCGGACAAGCTCGCGCGCAGGGCAAGCGCCAGCGAGCCGTGGTCGAGCACGACCGGCTCGCCGTTGGCGAGATCGGTGGCGAGCGCCCGGAACGGAATCGGCAGATCGTCGAAGCGCTCGAGGGTCGACACCGGCAGCAGGGCCTCGCGCAGCTTGGCGGCCAGCTTCTGCCCCTGGATGAGGCCCTTCGGTACCTTCAGGTCGCCGCCGCCGTAGCCCACGGGCAGGTGGACCAGGAACTCCCGGTCGTCCTCCTTGCGCCGAAAGTCGAGGTCGGTCCGGCTGGGGCGGTCGCGAAACGCGTCGACCCAGTCCACCGAGCCGAGCAGGTTCTCGATCTGCTCGGCCGACATGCCGGAGGCGTACAGACCGCCGACCACGGCGCCCATGCTGGTGCCGGCAATCGCATCGACCGGTATCCGCAGGCGCTCCAGCGCTTTGAGCACGCCGACGTGCGCGCCGCCACGGGCGCCGCCACCGGACAGCACGAGGCCGATGCGCGGCCGCTGCGCCGCGGCAGGCGGCCCGCTCGCCGGCTCCGCCGCCAGGCCCGCG
>CAIMCI010000184.1 GCA_903839465.1 uncultured Pseudomonadota bacterium | reverse complement strand
GCGACAGCGGCGGTGGCGGCATACGGCGGCGCGTGGTGGCCGACCGTGAAGAAGCCCCAGCCGTTCGTGTCCTTGAACCGCTTGGCATCCTTGACCGAGATGTCCAATCCGTTCCGGGTTGCCGGGAAATAGCCCACACCCGACGGCTCCAACGAGGAGCCGTTGGCATTGGTACCCGGGCGCGTGAGCTGCAGCTCCTTCAGCATCATCGTGCCCTCGGGCCAGACGCCGGTGCGCTGGTACTCGCGGTATGCATCCGGTCGAACATAGACGTTGTGGTATTCCGGAAAGCCGGCCTTGCCGCCGTTCAACGCGTTGGGTGTCAGCGGCGAGCCCAGGAAGACCCAGAAGTGGTAGTCGCGGGGAACGATCAACTCGCCTTTCTCGTTGAACGTCGGGTGCGCAGGACCGGCCGCCGGCGCGGCCTCCATGCCGAACAAACTCGCAGCCACCAGTGCCAGTGCAGTCAGCAGGCGCAGCGTGGCGCCGTTGTGTGTACGCATCGAATGGGTCCCCTTAGGTGAAATGATCGGGTCGACGGAGCTCATCGCCCGCGGGTCCGGTGCGCCCCGTGCCGTCGTTGTGGGAATAGGTTCGTCTACTTTTTATCCGGGCCGCCGGCGGCTCGCTTCAGATAGGCGATCACGTCCGCCCGGTCCTGGGGGTCCGGCACGGAATAGCCCATCTTCTGTCCGGGTATCAGCTGTTCGGGGTTCGTGAGCCACCGGTTCAGGGTGGCCTCCGTCCAGATGACCTTGGAGGAGGCGACAGCCTTGGAGTACTCGTAGTCCTTGGCGCGACCCGCCTGGCGCCCGTACACCCCGTGATGCGCCGGGCCGACCCGGTTGTCATCCAATGAGTGGCAGGCGCCGCATCGCGACTCGTAGAGCTCCTTGCCGCGGTCGGCATTGCCAGCCGGCAGGGTCCCTGCCCAACAGGGAACCGTTGCCAGCAACACCGAAATTCCAGCGATGAAGTTCGATCGCATTCCGCCTCCCGAGCGGTCAATTCCGGTCGCCGCAGCCGGCGACCGGGTCGTGGCCTAGGCGCCGAACGACATCGTGGCCGCGAACGGACGGTGCAGGTCGAAGTTGAGGAGGGCAAAGTGCGTGGCTTCCTCGGCCGCCAGACGCCCGGCAATCTTCGACAGCTGGATGTCGTGGAAGGCCGGAATGACGCCGAGGTAAGCGTTGGTCGCGCCCAATTCCAGGCGCGCGGCGAGGCTGAGGACGTCGTCTTCGGTCTTCAGAAGGTCCGTCTTGAGCGACTTCTCGTATTCCGCCATCGATTTTTCCGCCACCGGGGTACCACCCAGCTTGCCGATCGTCGCGATCAGCGCGTCGCGGTGCGCCTTGTGATCGTCCTGGAACTTCGTCGCCGCCTTGACATGGGCCGGAGACAGAAGACCGCTCTTCAACGCAATCGAATAGGCGTTGATACCCTCGTGCTCGAGGCCGACCGCGACATTCAGGATCGAGACATCGCCCTTCGCGTCCGTGGCCGACCCGGCAGCCAGGGCTTCCTGGCCGCCCAGCAGCGCTAGCGCACCGGCGGACAGCACCCATCGGCTCGTGCCACCCAGAAACTCCCGGCGTGAATTGAGAATTCCTTCTACTACCGTGTTCATAAACCATCTCCCAAAGTTGAATCGAACATCACTGCTGGCGTCGGCTGGACCGCGCCTTACCGCCGAACGGGGTGCAACACCGATTGGTGCCCGAGTCCGGATGCCGACCTAAGACCGTCGCTTCATCGTCCCGAGCATTCGCCACTGCCTGCTCGCATCGCGTGACGCAGTGTCGTACCGGTCCGCCCTTGGTCGCTGTGCCGATCGTTCCAAAGTCCGTTCCTGTCGTTCCAAAGTTCCAACGGAATTCCAACTGGTGGTACGGTGAGTGTCAGTACGGTGGCGAACGGAGAAACCAAATTGGACGTCCTGAGCGACATCGTCGATTGGGTGCGGCTGCGCGGCATCCTGTACTTTGATGCGGACCTGAAACCGCCGTGGGGCATCACGGTTCCGTCCTTCAAGAGGGTGGCGCGTTACCACTTTGTGACAAGGGGCCGCTGCTTCATCAGCGTCAAGGGTCTGCCCGGAGCGCACGCGCTGGACGCGGGCGCCCTCGCGGTGATTCCGCACGGCGCGGAGCACGTCCTGCGGGACGATCCGCAGACACGACCGGCAACGCTCGACCGCGCGCTGGCCGAGAGCGGCTATACGGGCGAGGGCTGTTTTGTCTACGGCAAAGGCGACGGCGGCGCTCCTTGTCGCCTCGTCTGCGGCCATTTCGAGTTCGAGGATGGCTTCGAACACGCCCTGCTGGCGGCGCTGCCGCCACTGATCGTGATTCCGGCAGCCGCAGGACTGGCGACCTCCTGGCTCGACCAGGCGTTGAGGTATATCGCCGCGGAAGTCGCATCGGCGCGGCCGGGCCATAACGCGATCGTCAAGCGGCTCTCGGAAATTGTCTTCGTCCAGACGCTCCGCGCGGCTGCCGAGCACCCGGACCTTTCCATGGACCGTCTCGTCGGTTACTCCGACCCGAAGCTCGCCCGGGCTCTTCACGCGCTGCACCGTAACCCCGAGAAGGACTGGACGGTGGCATCACTGGCGGTCGTGGCCGGCCTGTCGCGAACGCGGTTCGCCGTCAGCTTCAAGAAACACCTGGGACTGGCGCCGCTCGCCTACGTCACGCAGTGGCGCATGCAGCAGGCGCGAGGCCTGCTGAACGATCCCGGGCGCACCGTGCTTGCCGTCGCCAATCAGGTTGGATATGCGTCGGAGGCCGCCTTCAGTCGGGCATTCCGCAAGCACTTCGGCGTCGCGCCCCGACGGTCACCCGCCGAGCAGGAACCGGTCGAAGCGGTCACACCTGCCACTGGGATCTCTGTCAAACGGGTCAAAGACCCGGTCTCGGCAAGCGACGGGCAGCGAGTGCTCGTCGACCGGCTCTGGCCACGCGGCGTATCGAAGGAGAAGGCACGGATCGATGCGTGGCTCAAAGACATTGCTCCTTCTGCCAAGCTGCGCCAGTGGTTTTCCCACGATCCGCGACGGTGGACCGAGTTCAGGCGCCGCTACGAGGCTGAACTCGAGGCGAATGCGGAGCCGGTTGCCGCATTGCTCGGGATGGTGCGCGCCGGACCGGTTACTCTGGTGTACGCATCGGCGAGCCCGGAAAACAACGCGGTCGTGCTGGCAGACTATCTAAGACAATCGATGCTCTAGCGTCCGGGAAACGGGAAACGGGCAGGGAGGTTACCCATGGCAACGCTCATGGCATGGAGTCCGGTGCTGACGCCGCTGATCATGCTGCTCAGCCTGATGGTGT
>CAIMCI010000183.1 GCA_903839465.1 uncultured Pseudomonadota bacterium | reverse complement strand
GTCCTCGGCCGTCTTCTTCATCTTCATGAGGACGCGCGCCGAGATCTCCGGCGGCGCCATGCTCTTGCCCTGCGCCTCGACCCAGGCATCGCCGTTCTCGGCGGCCACGATCTTGTAGGGGACGAGGTTCAGGTCCTTCTGCACCACGTCGTCCTTGAACTTGCGCCCGATCAGGCGCTTGACGGCGTGCAGCGTGTTCTGCGGGTTGGTCACGGCCTGCCGCTTGGCAGACTGGCCGACGAGCACTTCGTCGTCCTTCGTGAACGCGACGATCGACGGCGTGGTGCGATCGCCCTCGCTGTTCTCGATCACCCGCGGCTTGCCCGCTTCCATGATCGCCACGCACGAGTTGGTCGTACCGAGGTCGATTCCGATCACCTTACCCATGGTCCTGCTCCTTAGCGAAATTCGGTAGTTCGTTGTCTGGCTAGATGGGGTCGCGCCCGGCTATCTCAAGCGCCGCTGGCGACGATTACCCGTGCCGCGCGCAGGACGCGGCCATTCAGCACGTAGCCCTTCTGGATCGTCTGCACGACCGTGTTGGCGGCAAGACCGGGTACCGGCTGCGCAACCATGGCCTCGTGCTGCTCGGGATTGAACGCCTCACCGGCGGCCGGCGAGATGGCGGAGATTCCGGCCGACTCGAAGGCCTTCATCAGCAGCCGGCGGGTCGCCGCCGCCCCCTCGCGGATCGTCTCCACGCTCACCTCGCCGCCGGCCTGCTCGCCGAGCTCAAAGCCGTCCAGGGCCGGCAGGAGGTCCTGGGCGAAGCGCTCGACGGCGAAGCGCCGGGCCTGGTCGGCGTCGCGGGCCGCCCGCTTGCGGAAATTGTCGAGTTCGGCGAGTACCCGCACGTAATTGGCGTAGTGCTCGGCGGCCTTGGCCGATTCCGCCGCCAGCGCCTGCTCCAGGGCCCCGCCGGGCGTAAAGGTGCCGTCCGGGAGGACCGTGGTCGCGTCCGGATCGGCGCCCGCCGGCGCATCCCCCGGCCGGTCAGGGGTGTCGTTCGAATTGGTCATAAGCCTAGAGCGTCCTCTGCGCAGGTCGAGGCCGCCCGTTTGCGCCCTCGACGGCGCGGAGAATGGGGGCTCAGCGGCCCGAGTTCAAGGCCGCCCCGACCAGCCGGGCGGTCAGGTCGACGATCGGGATGACCCGCTCGTAGGCCATCCGGGTCGGGCCGATCACCCCGAGCACCCCGACCACCTCGTTGTCGACGGTGTAGGGCGCGCTGATCAGCGTGCAGTCGTCGAGGATCGAGTAGCCGGATTCCTGGCCGATGAAGATCTGGACCCGGTCCGCGCCCAGGCACTGGTCGAGGATGTGCAGGATGTCGCGCTTCTCGTTGAACGCCTCGAACAGCCCGCGCAGCTTCTCGACGTTGGAGAGCTCCGCGAAGCCCATCAGGTTGGTCTCGCCGGCGATGACCACGTCGCCGGGTTCGGCTCCGAGCCCGGTCTGGTCGAACATCTGCTGGGCGAGCGCGATGGCGTCCTGCATCATCTGGTTCATCGAATGGCGGGTCTCGGACAGCTCCGACAGGAGGCGCTTGCGGACCTCGGCGAGCTCCCGTCCGGCGCACTGCTCGGTCAGGAAGTTGGAGGCGCGGCGCAGCTCGTCCGGCGTGTAGCTGCGGGCGAGCTGCAGCACCCGGTTCTGCACCTCGCGGCCGTTGGTGACGAGGATCGCCAGCACCCGGTTCTCGGACAGCGCCATGAACTCGATCTGGGTCAGCGCCGCGTGGGTCGGGCGCGGCACGGTGACGAGGCCCGCGAGGCGGGTGACGGTCGACAGGAGCTGCGAGGCCGAGGCCACCAGCGCCTTGGGGTCGTCGCCATGCTCGGCGAGCCGGCGCGACAGCTCGTGCTCGGCCGGCGCATCGACCGGCTTCCACTTGAGGAGGGTATCGACGAAGAACCGGTAGCCACGGTCGGTCGGCACGCGCCCGGCCGACGTGTGCGGGCTGGCGACGAGCCCCAGCTCCTCGAGATCGGCCATGGTGTTGCGCACCGTGGCCGACGACAGCAGCAGTCCGGACTCGCGGGTCAGCGTACGCGAACCGACCGGCTGGCCGTCACGGATGTAAGCCTCGACCAGGGCCTTCAGCAGGCGCTGGGCCCGCTCGGACAGGGCTCCGGGCGCACCACCGGTCGCGGGTTCGTCGGCAGCACGGGGATTCATCGGTCGCCCAGCTTGCGCATAAATCGCTGTAAAGAAAGAGCTTTCACCAGATGCGGGACCAGCGTAGCCAGTGCCCTCGCGCGCTGTCAAGCAAGCGCCCGCCGACCGGTCGTCCGGGACGAGCGCGGCCAGTCCCGGCGCGGTGCGCGTTTCGGCGCGAACGCGGTGCCTACGGCCGTGCTTGCCCGCGCGCCGCGCCGTGCTACTGTTCGGCCCGCCAGCCCATGAAAGCAGAATTCACGTCGCTTGCCCTCGTTGGACGCATCGATGACCCGCGCATCGCCGACTCGATGCAGGCGATCGCGGCGCACGCCGTCGCGCGCGGCGCGCGCGTCCTCGTCGACGAGCGGCTCGAGACCCCGCTCGATGGCCCCGTCGAGCGCCATCGCGAGGCCGACCTCGGCCGTGCGGCGGACCTGATCGTGGCGGTCGGCGGCGACGGCACGCTGCTGCATGCCGCGCGCCTCGCGCTGCCGCACGGCGTGCCGCTGCTGGGCATCAACCGGGGCCGGCTCGGCTTCCTCGCCGACGTCACGCCGACCGAGCTCATCGAGCGCTTCGACGACGTGCTGTGCGGGCGCTTCACGCGCGACGTGCGCGCCCTGCTCAATGCCCACCTCGAGGAGGCCGGCCAGCCGCCGAAGACCGCCACGGCGCTCAACGACGTCGTCGTGCAGAAGTGGGCGACCGGCAAGATGCTGGACTTCGAGACCTGGATCGACGGCACGTTCGTCAATACCCACGGCGGCGACGGCATCGTCGTCGCCACCTCCACGGGCTCGACCGCCTACGCCCTGTCCTGCGGCGGCCCGATCATCGACCCGAAGCTCGCCGCCGTGGTCCTGGCACCGATCTGCCCGCACACGATCTCCGACCGCCCGATCGTCGTGCCGCGCGAGTCCCGCATCGAGATCCGCCTGGTGCCGCGGACCGGCATCCAGGCCCAGGTCACCTGCGACGGCACCGTGCTCGGCACGCTGGCCGACGGCGACGCCTCGCTGCGCATCGAG
>CAIMCI010000182.1 GCA_903839465.1 uncultured Pseudomonadota bacterium | reverse complement strand
GGTCAGGTGGTCCTGGTCGTGCGCGCGGCGAGCACGCCGCGCACGGCCGTCAAGAGCGCCATCGCCGAGCTCCCGGAAGACGTCTACGTCGGCATCGTCCTCAACCAGAAGGAAGCCGCACCGGGCTCCGACTACTACGGCTACGGACACTACGGCCGGGAAGGGAAGGAGGGCCCATGAACGCCGTCTCTTCCCGGATGCTCTGCGGCGCGGCGCTCGCCGGGGTGCTCGCCACCCAGCCTGCCGCCGCCGTGGTCGACTGGAGCCTGAACGGCTCGACCGGCTATGACACGAATCCCGGCCGGCTGTCGCAGGGCAGTTCCGGCAGCGCGACGCTGTTCGGGGGCGGCACGCTCACGGTCGACGAGCACCGCCCGCGGCTCGATACGACGGTCGGCGGGAACCTCGGCTACCAGGAGTTCCTGTCGAACGGCTACCGTGGCCAGCTGGTCGGCTCCGTCGTCGGCACCCTGCGCTACGCGCTGGTCCCGAAGACTCTGTTCTGGTCGGTCGACGACACCTTCGGCCAGGGCACGAGCAATGCGCTCGCCGCCGCCACGCCTGCCAACCGCACCAACGTCAACGTGTTCTCGACGGGCCCCACCCTCGTGCTGCCGCTGAACGGCGTGATGCGCCTGCAGGCGGATGCCCGTTACGGACGGGATACCTACGAGAACGGCTACCAGCCGAACGACGACCGCTACAGCGGCACGCTCGGACTCATCCGCCAGCTGTCGCCGGCCTCGAGCCTCGGGCTCAACCTCGATTACGCGAAGGTGCAGTACTCGGCGCGCAACACGACGTCGATCCCGACGCTGCCGGGCGGCAATCTCTTCCAGGCCGCCGACTACGACCGGCAGAGCGCGTTCCTGCGCTACACGGCAAGCGACAAGCGCAACACGCTGTCGCTCGATGCGGGCGCCTCCAAGGTCAACCAGGCCAACCAGACCTTCAACTCGCCGCTGGTGCGCCTGAACCTCTCGCACCGGGTGAGCTCCTACTGGAGCGTCACGGCCTCGGGCGGGCGCGAGTTCACGGACGGCGCGCAGAACTTCGCCTCCTCGGTCAGTCACAGCGGCGTGCCGCTGCCGAACACGCCGCCACCCGGCGTGCCGCAGAGCACGCAGACCCTGCCACTGACCAACCAGCCACTGCGCACCGACTCGGGCTCGGCTTCGGCCACCTTCCAGGCGACGCGCACCACGTTCAGCTTCGGTGGCGGCGTCTCGCACGACCACTTCCTCCTGACCACGCGCAGCGACGACAACCGCACGGATGCCAACGTGTCGTTCTCAAGGCGCCTGAGCCCCTTTTCCGACCTCCATCTCGGTGCCTCCTACGAGTACCGGGATTTCGTCAACATCGCGGTCAGCGACCGGACGACGTACGCCAACGCGACCTACAGCTGGCAGATCGATCCGGCGTTCCGGGTCTACACCTCGTATAACTACGAGAAGCGCAATTCCTCGACCCACGTCTACAGCTACACGGACAACCGCTTCGTGCTCGGCATCACCTACACGCCGCAGCATCACGCCCCGGTCGGCGCGGGCTCGATGGCGACGCCGCGCTGAACGGACCGGCGATGCGAAACGCGCTGACCATCGACGTCGAGGACTGGTTCCAGGTGGCGGCCTTCTTTCCGCACATCGAGCGCTCGAGCTGGGAAGCGCGCGAGTCACGCGTGGTCCGCAATACCGAGCGGTTGCTCGCGCTCCTTGCCGGGCGCGGCATAAAGGCCACGTTCTTCGTACTCGGCTGGGTCGCCGAGCGCGAGCCGGCGCTGATAACCCGCATCGCGGCGGCCGGCCACGAAATCGCCTGCCACGGCTACAGCCACGAGCTCGTCTACCGCCAGACGCCCGAGGTGTTCCGCGCCGAGACCGTCCGCGCCAAGCACCATCTCGAGGATCTCCTCGGCTTCCCCGTCGACGGCTACCGCGCCTCGACCTACTCGATCACGCGCCAGAGCCTCTGGGCGCTCGACATCCTGCTCGAGCTCGGCTTTCGCTACGACTCGAGCCTGTTCCCGGTGCGCCACCCGCAGTACGGAATTCCGGGCGCGCCGCGCTTTCCCGCGTACGTGACGACGCCGAACGGCGGGCGGATCCTCGAGTTCCCGCTGTCGACGGCGCGCTTCGGCACGCTGCAGCTGCCGGTGGCCGGCGGCGGCTACTTCCGGCTGCTGCCCTACGGGTACACGCGCGCCGGCCTGCGCTCGATCAACGAGCGCGAAGGCCAGCCGTTCATTTTCTACCTGCATCCGTGGGAGATCGACCCGGAGCAGCCGCGGGTACCGGAGGCGAGCTTCACGGCCCGCCTTCGCCACTACACGAACCTCGACCGCTGCGAGGCGCGCCTGATGCGCCTCTTCGCCGATTTCGAGTTCACGACGGTGCGCGACGTCCTCGAGACCCGGGGTCTCCTGGCGATCGCGAAGGCGGCCTGAGGTGTTGCTCCGGTTCCTGTTCTGGGCCGGCCTCGCGCTCGGGCTCTACCCCTACGTCGGCTACCCGCTGGTCGCGGCGCTGGTCGCGCGCCTCCGGCCGCGGCCGGTCGAAAAGGCCGCCATCGCACCCCGGGTCAGCGTCCTGATTTCAGCCTACAACGAGGCGCGCCATATCGATGCCACGGTGCGCAACAAGCTCGCCGCCGACTACGCCGGGGAACTCGAGGTCCTGGTGGCTTCCGACGGCTCGACCGACGGCACGGACGAGATCGTGCGCGCGATCGCGGCCGACGACCCGCGGGTCCGGCTCTACCGCCAGGAACCGAGAGCCGGCAAGACCGCTGCGCTCAACCACCTGATGACGCTCGCGACCGGCGAGATCGTCGTGTTCTCGGACGCCAACTCCCTGTACCGCAGCGACACGATCACGCGGCTCGTCAGCAACTTCGCGGACGCCGAGGTCGGCTACGTCACCGGCAAGATGGTCTACGTCAATCCGGACGGCGCCATGGTCGGCGACGGCTGCACGGCCTACATGCGCTACGAGAACGCGCTGCGCGCGGTTGAGACCGATCTTGGTTCGGTCGTTGGCGTCGACGGTGGCGTCGATGCGCTGCGGCGCACGCTCTACGTGCCGATGACCGCGGATCAGCTGCCCGACTTCGTGCTGCCGCTGAACGTGGTCCTGCAGGGTTACCGGGTCGTCTACGAGCCGGCGGCGCTGCTGACCGAGGACGCGCTGACCGACGGCTCGGCGGAATTCCGCATGCGCGTGCGCGTGGCACTCCGGGCGCTGTGGGCGCTCAAGGACCGCCGCGCGCTCCTCTACGGCGCCGCCGGGGGCCTCTTCGCCTGGCAGCTCTGGTCGCACAAGCTGCTCCGGTATTTGAGCTTCCTCCCCTTTGCCGTCGCCTGGCTTGCGGGTGCGGTACTCGCGCCGGCGGGGGGATCGGACCTGCTCCTATTCGGGCTCTACTGCCTGGTGCTCGCGCTCGCGGCCCTGGGTGCGGCCGGCGTGCGGGCGGCGCCGGCCCGCTACGCGTACTACTTCGCGCTCCTGAACCTGGCCTCGGCCGTGGCACTCAGGCGCTATCTGCGCGGTGAAAAGCAGGTGCTCTGGCAACCGCGGGTCGGTTGAATGGCTGGCCGCGTCCTTTACCTCCTGGATGACTTTCCGGGGCCCCATGCCGGCACCGAGGCGCAGTTCTGGCTGCTGTATGGCGCGCTCGACAAGTCGGCCTGGCGACCGAAGGTCGCGACGCTGCGCCACTCCCCGTACCTTGCCCGGCAACTGCCGGCGGAGGACTACGTGGCGCTCGGCATCGACAGCCTGCGCAGCCCGCGTGCCTGGTGGCGGGCGCTGCGGTTCGCCCGGCGAATGAGGCGCGACGGCTTCGCCGTCGCGCACCTCTACCTCAATGACGTGTCGGTGCTGTTCCCGGCGCTCCTGAGCCTCGCCGGCATCCGGGTGATCGTCAGCCGCCGCGATCTGGGCTTCTGGTACTCGCCGGGGCTCCTCAAGGCCCTGCGCTTCAATCGCCGGTTCGTCGATTGCGTCGTGGCGAACTGCGAGGCCGTGAAACTCGCCGTCTGCGCAGCCGAAGGCTACGCGCCCGGGAGCGTGACCGTGATCCTGAACGGCTTCGTGCGCCCGGCGGGCGTGCGGCGAATCGTCGCGACCCGGCCGGGCGATCCGCTACGGATCGGGATGCTGGCGAACCTTCGGCCACTGAAGCGCATCGAGGACGCGATCCGGGCGCTCGCCGCGCTGCCGGTGGGCCTCGAGGCGGCGGAACTCGTGATCGGTGGCGAGGACCGGGCGGTCAACGGCCGGTCGGAACGCGAGCGGCTGGAGAGCCTTGCCGCCGAACTCGGTGTCGGCGGGCGGGTCCGGTTCGTGGGCGCGGTTCAGGACTCGTGGGGCTTCCTCGCGGACCTCGACGTGTTCCTGTCGTGCTCCGACACCGAGGGGCTGTCGAACAGCATCATCGAGGCGATGGCGGCCGGCAAGGCCGTCATCGCGAGCGCGGTTGGCGGCACGCCGGAACTCGTCGAACCGGGCGTCACGGGCTACCTGTACGAGGCGAGGGACGTCGGCACCCTGTCCGGCCTGCTCTGCCGGGTGGTGAAGG
This sequence comes from uncultured Pseudomonadota bacterium, assembly GCA_903839465.1. Taxonomy (GTDB): domain Bacteria; phylum Pseudomonadota; class Gammaproteobacteria; order Steroidobacterales; family Steroidobacteraceae; genus CAIKMS01. The sequence continues at coordinate 17,067 of CAIMCI010000182.1, read as the reverse complement.
ACGCCGCGCACCGGACGTCCCTTGGCGCCGCGGCGGCGAGCTTTGCGGACCGCAGGCTCGGCCTGCCGGCACTTCTCGAGGCCCATGCGGCCTTGTACGCGCGCCTCGGCGCCGGCCCGGCCGGGGGATAGGCGGTGTTTTTCGACACGACCTCCTATTTCCTGTTCCTGCTGGCCGTCGTGCTGGCGGTCCGCTGCCTGCGCCACGACGGCCAGAACTGGTTCCTGCTGGCGGCGAGCTATTTCTTCTACGGCTGGTGGGACCTGCGCTTCCTGGCGCTGATGATGGCGTCTTCCGGCATCGACTACCTGCTCGCCCGCGGGATCGAGGCGACGACCGAGCCGCAGGCCCGGCGGCGGTTTCTCGTCGTCTCGCTGCTGATGAATTTCGGCCTTCTTGCCGTCTTCAAGTACTGCAACTTCTTCGTCGATTCCTTTGCCCACGTGGCGGCGGCTCTGGGGCTTGGTCACGTGCCGGCCCGGGTCTGGCAGATCGCGCTGCCGCCAGGCATCTCGTTCTACACCTTCCAGGCCGTCGCCTACATCGTCGATGTCTACCGCCGCGACATTCCGGCCGTGCGCCGCCTGCGCGACTATGCACTCTTCATCAGTCTCTTCCCGCACCTGATTGCCGGGCCCATCCAGCGACCGAGCCACCTCATTCCGCAGGTCCAGAACCACCGGCGGCTGGAGGCGGAACCGTTCTTTGCCGGACTTCTGCTGATCCTCGAGGGCCTCTTCCGCAAGATCGTGGTCGCCGACAACTGCGCGCTCGTCGCCAACGCCGCGTTCAACGGCCACTTCGGTGCCAGTGCCGGGGCGACCGTGCTTGGCATCGTCGCCTTTGCCTTCCAGATCTATGGCGATTTCAGCGGCTACAGCAGCATCGCCCGGGGCAGCGCCCAGCTCCTCGGCTTCCACTTCATGGTCAACTTCCGCCAGCCCTATTTCGCCCGGTCGCTGAGCGATTTCTGGCGGCGCTGGCACATCAGTCTCAGCACCTGGTTGCGCGACTATCTCTACATCGGCCTCGGCGGGAACCGGGGCGGCACGGCACGGACCTACCGCAACCTGTTCCTGACCATGCTGCTCGGCGGCCTCTGGCACGGCGCCAACTGGACGTTTGTCATCTGGGGCGGGCTGCACGGCGCAGGGCTTGCCGTCGAGCGGTCGTTAGGCCTCGTGAGTGAGCGCGACCGCACGATGGCGCTCCCGGAGCTCTGGCTGCGCCGGAGCATCGTCTTCGTCTTCGTCGGCATCGCCTGGGTGTTCTTCCGGGCTGCCAGCCTCGGCGAGGCACTCGGGTTTCTTGGCGGACTCCGCCAGTGGAGCGCGACGCCAGCGCTCGGCTACGCCGCTATTTTTCTTGCCGGCCACGTCCTGCCGTTGCTGCTCCTGGATCGCAGCCTGGAGCGGTCCGGCGGCGAGTATCTGGCCGACAAGAGCGCGTACGGCTGGCGGATAGCCGCCGGCGTCACCTTTGCCGTCGCCTGTCTCCTGTTCGCGGCCAACGAACAGTCCGCCTTCATCTACTTCCAGTTCTGACATGAACGCACGTTCCGCCACCGTCGTCCTCTTCGCGCTGCTGGCTACGCTCCTCGCCGGTATCGAGGGCTTCGCCCGCCTGGGGTTCGGGCGGGTCAGCCGTATGCAGCACGAGACGGAAGCCGCCTGGGCGACCGGCGCGACGCTGGGCAGGGCGGGGACCGGGGACCTGCCCACCGTGCTGCTCGCCGGCAATTCGCTGCTGGAAAAGGGCCTTGCCGGTGCGGACCTCGGCGCCCTGGGCGACGGTCGGTACGAGTTCCATGAACTCATCATGCGCAACACCCAGGCCATCGACTGGGAGTTCGGGCTGCGCCGACTGGTGCGTGAGGGAAGCCGGCCTGCCTCGGTCGTGCTCGTGCTCGGACCGCGCCACCTGTGGGGTAACCGGTTGAACGTGCCGTATTTTGCACGCTACATGCTCGCGACCCCGGACTGGGCGCTGGCGCAGCGAGCCGCCGGGCTCGGCAATACGGCCCGGGCGGAGCTCCTGCTCGCGAACCTGAGTGCGTGGCTCGGTGCGCGCGCTGAAATCCGCAACGCGCTTCTGGAAAAAACGGTGCCGGGTTCGGCCACGTTGGCCCACGCCTTCCGGCCGGCGCCGCGCAGCCCGGCGGCGGCCGGCGACGGTAGCAGCGCCGAGGGAACGGTAGCGATCGTGCAGCAGATTCTCCGTATCAACGGCGTGGTCGCTGGCCGCGGGTCGCATTTCGCGCTCCTCATCATGCCGGAGGCCGAGGGCAACGGTCTGGCGGCTGCCGTCGCTCGGTTGCGTGCAGCCGGTGTATCGGTTTTCAACACGAGTGACTGCTACGCGTTCGGACCCGAGGATTTTTCGGACGGCTTTCACCTGAACACGGTTGGCGCCGCGAAGTTCAGGTCGGTATTCTCCGGTCTCGTCGAGGCCGGCTGGTTTTCGGAAGCCGGCGCGGGCCGCTCCAGCGCAGCGACGGAGTGTCCCCTGCCATGAGTCGACGCGCGCTCTTCTGGAATTCGGTGTCGGGTACGGCGCTCTACGCCGCAAGCGTGATCGTCAGCTTCGTCATGTCGCCGGTGATGGTCCGCTACCTTGGCGACGGCGGGTACGGCTTCTGGGAGCTCCTGCTCGGCCTCGTCGGCTACCTCGGCATCCTCGACATGGGCGTTGCGCCGGCGGTCATGCGGTTCGTGGCCCTCGCCCATGCCTCGGGCGACCGCGAGCGGATGCGCGGCGTCGTGAATGCGGGGTTCGCGACCTTCCTCGTCGCGGGGCTCTTTGGCGCCGGCGTCATCGCCGTGATCTCGATCCGCCCCGAGTGGGCTTTTGCGAAGATCCCGGTCGGTCTCGCCGATGCCCGGCTCGCGATCCTGCTCGCGGCATTGATCTTCCTGCTGACCTTCACCCGCGCGACGTTCTCCGCCTCGCTGATGGGCCTGCAGTACCACCGCATCGTCAATACGACCCGTATCGTGACGTCCTTCGGGCAGGCGATCGCGATCTACACGCTGCTGCCCCGCTATCCGGGGCATGCGCTCGTGGTGGTCGCTGCCGTCTGCGTCGTCGTGACACTGCTCGAGAGCCTGTTCTTCGCCACGCTGCTCATGGCCATGCTGGGGCATGGCTATGCGCCGTGGACCGCCCGCTGGGCTGAGGGTCGTGACCTCTTCGGCTTCGGCGCCAAGAGCGCCGGGCTCATGGCGTCAAGCTCGCTGGTCAAGCAGGGGATACTCTTCGTTCTCGCCCACGTTCTTGGGGTTGAGGCCGTGACGTTCTACGTCTTTGCCGGCCGCCTCGTCGAGTACGGGCAGCAGCTCGCCATGGCGATCGGCTTTCCAATGGCACCGTACCTCACCGCCGCGTTCGGTGGCGGCGGCATCGATGCGGCGCGCCAGGCCTGGCTGTCCACGACCCGGGTGATGCAGTTCATCCAGGCGGGTATCGCGATGGGCCTCTACTGGCTCGGCCTGCCGTTCCTCGCCCGCTGGCTGGGCCCGGAGTATGCCCTCAAGGGTGCCGGCGTCTTCTATTTCCTGTGCGCGGCGGCGCTGTGCACGGTGGTCGGCGCCAATGCCAACCGCATGCTCGTCAGCCTGAACCAGCACGGCAGGGCGGCGATCGCGGCGCTCGTGCTCGGCGCGCTATGCCTCGCGGCGGCGATTCCGGCGACGATGGCCTTCGGCATTACGGGGGCGGCGGGCGCCGCCTTCGCCTTCATGGTGGGCCTGAACCTGGTGGAGTTCACGCTGGTCTGCCGGGCCCTTGGCGTCGAGCGTGCGCCGCTTGTGCTCGGGGCGGTGCGCCGCAACCTGCCGCCGGTCGTCGTCGGCGGGCTGTGCATGGCGGCCGCGGCGGCGGTCTGGCCGGCCGCGAGCTACGCGCGCATCGCCGTGCATGGCCTCATTGGCGCCGTGCCGTACCTCGTCGTCAGCTGGTTCACCGCGCTGTCGGCGGACGAGCGGAGCCGGCTCGTCGTGGGGTTTCGGGCGCGGCGCTGAGGTCGCCGCGCCCGCTCAGCGGCCGCCTCCTCGGTCGAGGACCTCCCGGTAGAGCGCGGCATACCGGCTGGCCATCATCGGTGCGCTGAACTCGCTTGCGATCCGCACGCGCCCTGCGCTGGCCAGATCGGCGACGAGCACGGGATCGTCGAGCAGCCGGCCGAGGGCCGCGGCCAGTGCCGCCGGATCGGCAGGCGGCACCAGCAGGCCCTCGATTCCGTCGCGGACGACTTCCGGGATGCCACCGACGCGGGTACAGACCGCCGGCCGGCCGAACGCCAGTGCCTCGAGGAGGACGTAGGGGATACCTTCGTGGCTCGAGGACAGGACGAGTGCGTCGGCATGGGCGATGAAGGCCAGCGCGTCGCGCCGAAAGCCGTGGAAGGTGACCGCCTGTCCGAGTCCGAGGGCGGTGACCCGTGCCTCGAGATCCGCCCGTTCCGGGCCTTCGCCGACGATATGCAGCACCGCACGCGCTGCGAGGTCGGCACGGGACATGGCATCGATCACCACGTGGAGGGCCTTGACCGTATCGAGCCTGCCCACCGCCACGAAGTGAGCGCGCCCGGCCACGAAGGCCTCCGGTCGCGGCGGGCGATCGTCCGGACTGTCGACGCCGTTGTGGATCACGGTATCGCGTCCGCCGCCTTCGAGGCGCGCCTTCAGGTCCTCGCTGACGTAGACCCGGGTGGCCCGCGACCAGCGGTCTGCGAGCCGTCCGACCAGTTCGTTCAGGGCCATGCGCGGCGAGCCGAACGTCTCGGGGGCACCGTGGACCGTGCGCACGACCGGCCGTCCGTGAAGGCCGGCGAGCGCGACGATGGCCGCGGCCCGGTAGCCGTGGGTGTGCAGCACGTCGACGCCAATCGAGCGGGCGAGATCGTGCAGGCGATGCGCACAGGACGGCACGGACGTCGATACGAGGTAGAGCGGGCGCACATCGACACCGGCCGCCATCGCTTCGGCGGTCAGTGCACCGGGGAGGGTTGGCAGCAGCATCGGCCGGTAGCGGCCGCCCGCGGCCCTGCAGAGCGTGACGACCTGGCGCTCGGCGCCACCGAAGACATCGCCGGCGACGACAAGACCGACACAGGGCGGAGCTGGGTGGCGGGACGACGTCATCGCGGGATTGGACTCCGGACTGTTAAAGGCAGCTGACGCGCGGGAATCCTAGCAAATCACCGCCGACTTGCCTGATTTCCGCCGGGAGGTGGGCGGGCTCGACGCCGACGCGCGAGGCTGGCGTATTATTCTGTCCGGGCACAAAAAACCGGAGCCTGCGGTTTGCGCTGGACGACTATACCTGCTGCACTGCGTGACGAGGCCAATAACCTCTTCTATCGAATCCCTGGCCTCAATCCGAGGCTCGAGCGGTGGTTTGACTACCACGTGATAAGGCACCGGTATCACCGGGCCTTCGGCGAATACCCCAATCTGGAGAGCCCGCGGACGTTCTCCGAAAAGGTGATCTACAAGCGGCTCTACGACCGACGGCCGCTGCTGACCCGGGTGGCGGACAAGGTTCGCGTCCGCGACTTTGTCGCCGAGCGTATCGGTGCCGAATGCCTGCCGGAGATGATGGCCGTAAACCGTGATCCCGCCGCGATCGATTGGGCGTCCTTGCCCGCTCGCTTTGTGGCAAAGGCCAATCACGGCAGTGGCTACAATATCGTCGTGAACGGTCGGACGGCCTTCGACAGGCTGGCGACCGTGTCCCGCCTGCGTGGCTGGATCGACAGCTCGTTCTATACCTACTCCCGCGAGTGGTGCTACCGCGATATCGAACCGCTCGCCTTCATCGAGGAGTTTCTCAAGGGCGAGGACGGTGGGTTGCCCGATGACTGGAAATTCTTCGTGTTCGGCGGCAAGGCCCGCTACGTCCAGGTCGACACCGGGCGGGACAAAGCGCACCGGCACAGCTTCTACCGGATGGACCGCAGTCGGGTGCGGGTCCGGTCTTTCGTGGACGACCGGGACAGGGATCCCGTCTGGCCGGCCAACTTTGAGACCATGGTCCGGTTCGCCGAGACCCTCGGTGCCGAATTCGACTTCATCCGGGCCGACTTCTACAACATCGACGGGCGGATCGTTTTCGGTGAGCTGACCAATTACCCGCACGCGGGTCTTATGCCGTTCGAGCCCGCGTCGGTGGACCTGGAGTTCGGATCGCACTGGGCGCTGCTCGAGCGCTACTGAGCGGAAGCTGCAAGCAGCCGGCCCCCAATCCGTGAGGCCGGTCACGAAGCGCCGCCGACGGTTGGCGCGCCGGCAACTGAAAAGCCCCGCAAAATCCGCGACGTACTTCGAAATGGATCGTCCAAGCCCATGTTATCCTAGTGGAAATATTGGGCTCTCCGTTGCGGACAGCGCGCCGCTGGCGCGGGCCGGCAGGGGATCTCGGCGACCTCGGAAACGAACAGCCATGTGCGGAATTTGCGGTTACTGGGCCGGAACCGGCGCAGCATTGCCCGACGGCACGCTGCAGGCAATGAATGCGACCCTGGAGCGCCGCGGGCCGGACGGTGCGGGCTATTTCGAGGCCGACGGCGTGGGCCTCGCGATGCGTCGCCTCGCGATCATCGACCTCGAAGGGGGCTGGCAGCCGCTCTATAACGAAGATCGCTCGGTCGTCGTCGTGATGAACGGCGAGATCTACAACTACCAGGAACTGCAGGCGCGCCTGCGGGAACGCGGTCACCGGCTCGCCACGCACAGCGACACCGAGGTGCTGGTTCATCTCTACGAGGAGTATGGCGACAGTCTCGTCGACCACCTCGAGGGCATGTTCGCCTTTGCGCTGTGGGATAGGTCGAAGCGACGTCTGCTCATCGCCCGTGACCGGCTTGGCATTAAGCCGCTTTACTACTCCGAGGCCGGCGGGCGTCTCGTCTTTGGTTCCGAGATCAAGGCGCTCCTGGCGTCGGGTAGCGTCGCCACCGATATCGACTACGCGGCGGTCGACCTGTTCTTCGCGCACAACTTCATCCCGGCGCCGCTGTCCGTCTACCGGTCCATCCGCAAGCTCCTTCCCGGGTCGCGCCTCATAGTCGAGGCAGATGGAGCCTCGCGCGTCGAGCGTTACTGGTCGCTGCCGCGCAGCGTTACCGTCGAGGTTCCGGAAGCGGAAGCCGAGGCTGCCGTCGAGGCATCGCTTCGCTCTGCCGTGGAGTCGCATCTCGTCAGCGACGTGCCGGTCGGCGCCTTCCTGTCGGGCGGCGTTGACAGCGGGCTCGTCGTGGCGATGGCGGCGAGCGCCATGCAGAAGCCGCTCAGCACGTTCACGATCGGCTTTGGCGCGAGTGGCAAGGCATTTCTCGACGAGCGGGTCATTGCCCGCGAGATCGCCACCCGCTACGGATGCGAGCACCACGAGCTGGAGGTGCAGCCGGACGTCGAGGGCATTTTCGACGAGGTGATCCGGGCATTTGACGAGCCGTTTGCCGACGACTCGGTGATCCCGAGCTACTACGTATCTCAGCTCGCGCGCCGGCACCTGAAGGTGGCGCTGACCGGTCTGGGCGGCGACGAGCTGTTCGGCGGCTACCGGCGTCATCGCGGTATCCAGCTCGATGCCGAGCTTGGCGTGGGTGGCGACGTGCTGCGCGCTTTCCTGGCAGTGCCGGCGCGCCTCGTCCCGGAGTCGTGGGCGACGAGCGACGCCATCGACCACATGAAGCGATTCGTGCGGGGCGGGGGCTCGCGCGCCGAACGGTATGCGGACTTCCTGACGGCGCTACCCGTCGCGCGCCGGCAGGCACTGTATTCCGATGGCATGCGCCGGGCGCTCGCCGATGCCTCTCCCGCGCCCCTCGTGATCCGCGAGGCCTACGAATACCCGGTCGCCGGCAGTGCGCTCCAGCGGGCACTGATTGCCGACCAGACTGTCTACCTTCCGGACGACGTGCTGACGCTGACCGATCGGCTCAGCATGTGGCACTCCCTCGAACTGCGTGTGCCGTTCCTCGACCGGCGGCTTGTCGAGCTCGCCAACCATCTGCCGGATTCCATGCGTATCACCGGAGGCCAGCAAAAGCGGGTTCTGCGCGACATCGCCCGGCGTCTCTTGCCACCGTCGGTTGTAGGGCATCGCAAGCAGGGTTTCGAGGCGCCGATGGGGGCCTGGCTGCGCGGACCGCTGCTGCCCTTCTTTGATTCTCGGGTCAACGAGCACACCGTGGAAGCGTCGGGTCTCCTCAACTGGCGCGTTGTCAAGGCGCTACGCGACGAGCACGTCAGCGGCGCGCAGAAGAACAGCAAGGTGCTGTTCGCGGTGCTCAGCCTGCTCGGCTGGGTCGGGCAGCGGAACCGAATGCCGTGACGACCGGGCGTCGGTCTGTGCTGGGGCCGGGTTCGGGCTGGGTTGCCGTCGCGTGGTTTTCCCACCGGCGCACCGAGTCAATCTGCCGGGATCTCGGCATCCCGCTGCACGTGCTCGCGACCCGCCGCCGCGGAGCGCTGCGCTATCTTACCCTCAGCCTGCGTACCATCCATCTCCTCATAAAGACACGTCCGAGAGTGCTGCTCGTCCAGAACCCGTCGATCGGAACGGCGGTGCTCGCCACGCTGCTGCGCCCGATCTTCCGCTACCGACTCTTCATCGACGCGCACAACGAAGCGGTGACGCCGTACATCCACGACAGGCCTGCGATCCGGCGGATTGCGGCGTGGCTCCTGCGCCGGGCGGACCGCACTCTCGTGACGAACGAGGCGCTGGCGGCGGTCGTGACTCAGGCGGGCGGGCACCCGTTCGTGCTGTTCGATCCGATTCCAGTGCCGCCAGCGGTGGAGCCGGCGTTGCTCGGCAGCGGGCCGAACGTCGTCGTCATCAGCACGTTCGCGCCGGACGAGCCGTTGGCCGTCGTCCTCGAGGCCGCCGCCGCGCTCCCGGAATTCACGTTTCACGTGACCGGGCGGTTACCAGACGACGACGTGAGGGCGGCGATCGGCAGGGTCAGCAATGTGCGGCCGACGGGCTTCCTGCCGGACGGCGATTATTGGGCTTTGCTGCGCGGTGCCAGCGTGATTCTCGACCTGACCGACATGCCCAATTGCCTCGTTTGTGGTGGATATGAGGCGATCGCCGTGGCGAGGCCGCTGGTGCTGACCGATGATCCGGCGGCGCGAAATCTCTTTGGCGCGGCGGCGCTGTACACCGAAAATCGGTCCGAGCCATTGGTTTCCGCGCTCCGCGCGGCTGTGGCCAGCGCCGAGCCGATATCCGAAGCCGCCGCCGTCCGGGCCCGCGAGCTAAAGGACTTGTGGTACCGACGAGCCGAGGTACTTATCGGTCCGGCGACGCCGTAACCGGTGTCAGCGAGTCGCCGATGCGCGCCGGGGCACGGCCTTGGGGGGGGGCTAACCTGTTGGAATTGTGAGCCAGGTCCGCTTCGGTCGCCTCATGGCGACAGCCGCGACAGGCTCATCAACTTCACGGCGTAGTATCGTGGGGCTGCGCGGCCAGGCGGGTTCGCACAGTGGAGAGTAGGGAATGAAAACGACATCGAATCACCGCGTTGCGACGCTCTCGATGGTGTGCGCGGTCGCGGCTGGTCTCGGGGCGGGTACCGCAGCGCGCGCTGGCGGTTGCTACGCGGCGGCGGTCGACTCTGGCCAGCAGGCAAGTACCGGGTCGGTTACGGTAGTAGGTTCTGGATGTCTCGACTTTGGCACGAGACCAGACTTCAATTTAGACAATTTCGCTTGGAGAAATAAGCGATTCATTTCGTTTAGGTTCGATGATTTCGAAGCCGGTGACCCGGTTGGCGGCGCGGTCCCTTACGACAAGAATGGATTCTATTCGCAGTCGGGCGGCGCTCCTTGGACGGTTACCGACGATGCCCTAACCCTGCAGCCTGGAGGTGGTCCTGGGGTCTCGCAGAAGTTCATCCGGCGCGTCTATACGCAGCGGGGAAACAATAGCGAATCGGGCGGACTGTCAGTCAACGTCCATGGGTCAAACGGAACCATCTACAGCACGTTCAAGTTCATGATGGGGCCGAATACGCAATCGGGAAAAATCTTTCGTGCCTACGCGTCGGAGCCAACCGCGGATTTCTATGCGGCGTCGGGTTGTCGCGACTTTAGCGTCCGCGGGAACTCTGAGTGCAACGCAGCGGAATGTTCAGCCAAAGCGGTCCAGTGGAGTTCAGTTCCAAAATTGAACGTCGGCGTCTGGCACCGTGTCGAAGTCTTTGCTTCCAGCGGATCAGTTTCAGTGACTGTCGATGGTGTCAGCGCTTGGAAGGCGTCGAATTGGCTTTCTTCGGCTGTCAATTTCAATGGGCACACTCTCGACTTTCCGAACATGATAGACAGTCCAAAGCGCGTGTCTGCGTTGGACGGCGCGTCGTGTGGAACTTCGGGCGGATCGTTTAACTATGACGACATCTATGTGGACTTCACCCCTGTTCGCCTTGAAATATCTGATTCTAGTACCTGGTCAGGCGCACTCCATCGTGAGATCCAGCCGGTAACGTCCTGGCAGGCCGGCAGGGTCGAATTTGCGCTCAACTTGGGCGAATTGTCCGCATCGCGTCCGCTCTACGCCTACGTAATTTCGAATGGCGGTCCGGTTAGTTCCGTTGGAATACCCGTAGTAATCGGCGGCGGCGCCGGCGGCGGCGTATCGAACAGGCCACCTAGTCCTCCGGCCCTAAAAGTGAATTAATTCGCTGGCTGCCCATTGGGAGCAATATTCCCAACCGGCGAGTCGTAGGTGCGTCTAGCGGAGTTTTAGCTTCAACGCCGGTTTTTCGATTGCGTGCCACGATATTGCCGCCAAGGGCAATACGATTGCCAGCGCGGCAAAGAAGTAGAAAGCGGTATGCTCAAAGTGTGCATTTAGAGCCAGATACATCTGAATTGGGCATGCCAGAATGTACGTGCCGTAGGAATAGTCGCCCAATTCATTGAACGCGCGAATCGCTCCGGTCGGCACGAAACATAGCCAAATTATGATGTAGGGCAGTGTCGCGCCAAGTATAAAATGCGACGTCGCATCGTTTTTGGGCAGAAGTAGAAGCAATGAAAGCAACGTGCAGGCGACAAGGAACCAACTGCTTGACACGCTAATTCGAGCACGAAACAAAAACATTGTCGTGCCCATAAAAAAGAAATAGATGAATCGGGATGGGATTTTGCCAATTGCGGCATGCGGGAAGAAATCTCCGGCAACGTACAACACGCCAGCCGATGCCGTAAGAAGCGCAATAAGCGCCGGTCGCCGTAGGGCGCCGACAAGACCGAGAGCAACCAACAATACGTACATTTCTATCTCGTAAGGAAGTGTCCAAAGCGAGATGTTGAAGTCATCAATCTTTGAGTTTGCAAATGCCATTGGAAGCGCGGTTTGCGCGCCGACCAATGGAATCATTGAAAGGTTGTGGATCAGATAAGACTGAGTGCTCCGGAGTCCAAAAAATTGAGCCGCGCCTAGTGGACTAAAGAAAAGTCCGACTATGATCACCAGCGATAGAGTCGAGGTCCACAACGCCGGAAAGATTCTAATAATCCGCGCCCAAACAAACGACTTCAAATCTCGACTAAGGTAGCTTTTGGAAACCAAGAAACCGCTAATAACGAAGAAAACGTTTACTGCCGTATCGGCAGATCCAAGCCCTGTCGCGCGCAAAAAAGGCTCTGACCACGTTGCGCCGGTTGTGCCATATGAGTGGCCATAGACAACAGCGATTGCCGCCAACAGTCTGACCAGCAGTAGGTTGTTGTCCCGACCGCTCGAAACCGAAAGCAAGGTACCGTCGACTTTGGACGCTTTACCATCCGACATGCTGTTCATTTAGTGCACATGGTATGCCGTTGGGGTTCTTCGCGAGTGACCAAATGGATGCACGCACTGCCGGATCAGAAATCCTGTGGCCCGGAATTGCGTCGCCCCGTTCGTAGGCGCTGATGCACCTACGGCACGGGCAGGCGGCGGAATTTTGCGAGGTAGATGTACGGCTTCAGTTTTTTAATCCGTAGACCGTCAACTGTCCGCTTCCGGCAACATACACTTTGCCGTTTGCGACGACCGGTGGGACGAACTTAACTGCATTTCCAGCGGCGTCGGCTGGACTGAATGAGCTGTCATACAGTCCGATTAACGTCGTGGCGTCGTAGGCTCGCAGCTTGGCTGGTGCCGCTGTGCTGCCGTTCGTGGCATTTCCGCCAGCGTCGATCGCCCATACGACACCACTCGTATTCTCTAGCCCGGAGATCACCGGCGTGGGTCCGGGGTAGTACTGACGGAGACTGAGGGCCGTTGGGACGGTCACGCCATTGGCATTCGCGATCGGGCCGCTGGCACCGTTAACAACCTTTAGCGCCTGAATTTGGCCGTTGACGCCCATGAATATCGTGCCGTTCCAGTATGCCGGCGTGCTCTGCAGGCATTCCTCGCCACAGACCGGGGAGCCTGCCTGTAACATACTCAGGTATTGGACAACGTTCTCGCCGGTGCTGCTGAATCCACCCATCGACGTGACCCCGCCCTGCGGGTCCGAGCGGTCCAGGAGCCAGACATGACCCTGCTTGTCGGATCCGACCACGAGATTGGGATGCCCGGTCGGCCCCAAACCGTCCGGCAGGACGACCACTCCTGACGACGACAAGTCGGAGTCGAGATTGCTCCACTTGACGTTCTGCGAAGGCGTGTAAAAGTCCGACGGCGCCAACACCGCTTTGCCGCCGGTATTGGAAAGGGTCAGGCGAACGTAGCTCTCGCCGAAATCACTACCGGGCGCCAGCGGGGTGACGACCGACGTGGTCTGGTCGAAGCTCCCGTTGCCGGTCGTCAGATACAAATTGCCGTTCGCATCAACGGCCGGTGCGCCGCCCGCCATCCAGATGCCGCCGGCATTGCCTTTGGGCGTGACGTTGAAGTAAGCGGTCTGGGCGAGTGTCTGCGCGTCGAATGCGATCGCCACGCCGTGATAGGGGCCGTTGTCGCAGTGCGACGACCAGGCAACGTAGACCTGACCGTTCGACAGGGCGAGCCCGGGACGCTGGTTGCTCTTCAGTGCGTGCAACCCTTCCACCGAGTAACTTGTTCCCGGTCCCGAGACGATCACGTGCGGGGCAATCGCCTCCTGGCCGGTCGCGAGCGACAGGGCGTGCAGGCGTTGCACGTAGTTGCCGGACTCCAGTGTGCGGGCGACGAAGTAGATGCGCTGCGTGGTGGGGTCAATGATGGGCGTGCCGAGGATACCGACTTCGTTGACGATGTCCGTGCACTGGGTCGCCGTCGCAGGAATGGACGTCACCACGGGGGTGACGCCGGGCCCGGTGACGTAGGCCGTCTTCCAGTACGTCACGCACGACGGGCTATCGGCGTCGATTGCATACACCGAATCGTGCATGGTGGCGACGAAGATCACGTTGTGAACGCCGCCACCGATGTTGAGGTTGGCGACGTAGAGCGGTTGCGCGTAGATATCCCCATCAACCACACAGGAGAAGGCCTTGCCGAATGTTGCCGGTCGGACGGTGCTGCTGTTGAGGGCGTATTCCTGAATATTCTGGCCGGTTCGGGCCTGATCGCTGTGATAAGTGTAGATGCCCGCGATGTCGGTCACGCCGATGGCGCCAGTGGTCGAGACGGACGGGATGACCGTGCTGGTCGCCAGGATCGTGTGCGCACCCGGAGTGGTCGGCGGCGTGTACAGGCCGGACGCCGAAATTGTGCCCACGACCGAATTTCCGCCGGCGATACCGTCCACGGCCCAGGTGAGCGACGGATTCGGCTGTCCGTAGAACGTCGCCGTGAACTGCTGGGTCTGTGACAGGGTCACACTGGCATTGCGCGGGGCGACTGTCAGCGGCACGGGAGGCTGAGTCGCAGTGGTTCCCGAATCGAAGACGGCCGTCGAGAGAACGCCCAAAGAATGACTGGATACGGCCTGCCCGATATACGTATTTTGTGCCATGTACAGCGAAAGGGAGCTGAATTGCGTCCACGTTATGCCATCGGGTGATACGTAGCCTGTAAACAGGCTGCCTGCACGGGTCAGGCGTACCCAGTACGGAGCGGCGATTCCGGGCGTGCTTTTGACGCTGACCGTTGAGGCGCCGGCCGTTGTTCGATAGGAGAAGATTGGCCCGCTCGAGGGTGTCAGTGCCATGAAGACGTTCGCGGCGCCGGGCGCGAGGGAGTCGCGGATCATGACGCCCGCCTTGGCAAAGGCATTGGTCGGCGTTTGGCTTGAGACACGGAAGGTCAGCGAGCCGTTGCCGATGAGCGGCGTGTAGTTGAAATTGAACGCATCGGCTGTGCCGAAGATGTCGGCGCCGGAGCCGGAGACCGCGTAGGACGCGCCCGTCTCGACCTGGCTTCCCGCAGCGCCGACGGCGCCGATATCGATGTCGATCGGCGCCGTGCCCGGCGTCGTCGCCGAGGCGGGCGCCGAGGGCGGCGAGAGCAGGGCGGGGGCCGCGGTGTCGTAGGCCACGACCTTGTAGGTGTAGGTCGTGCCCGGTACTGCCGTCGTGTCGTCGTAGGTCGTGGCGCCTGCGGTCACGCCGATGGGCACGGAAGCCCCGCCCCGATAGATGAGGTACCCGGCGAGCGGGGCATTGCCGATGGCCGAGGGCGACCAGGCGAGGCTGACGGTGTTGGGCGCGGTAACGGTTGCCGTGAGGCCCGTCGGGGCAGACGGTGTCCCGCCGGAAGAGGCGGGACGGGTGGTGCCCGAAGCCAGTGGCGACAGGCCGGACACCAGGGGCGTGGGTGTCGTCCGATCGAAGGTGGCGACCTGGTAACTGTAGCTGGCGGCCGCGGCGAGGCCCGTGTCGAGATAGCTCGTGCCGGTGGTGACGGTCGCACTCGGCGAGGTCGCGCCGTTACGGTAGACGTAGTAGCCGCCGATACCGTTCGTACCCGGCGTCGCGGCGGGCCAGCTGAGCGACAGTGACTGGGCGTCGATTGTGCTGACGGATAGGCTGGCGGGTGCGGACGGAGCGATCGGTCCGCCGCCCTGGCCGGAGGTGACCTGGAGGGGAGCGCTCGGCGCCGACTGCAGGGCGCTGGGCGTAGACGAGTCGTAGGCGGCGACACTGTAGGTGTACGACGTCGCCGCGACGACGGTCGAGTCCGTGTAGCTCGTCCCGGTGACCGCGACCGGCGCGCTCCAGTCGGCACGGTAGAGATAATAGCCGGCAACGGGGTTCGTGCCGGGGATCGACGGGCTCCAGGTCAGGCCGATCGATGTTGGCGCGATCGTAGTCGACGCGAGGTTGCCGGGTACGGACGGGGCGATGAGACCGCCGCCGCCGAGGGCGGCGTGATCAAAGGTCGCTGTCGAGAGCACGGTTCCCGCATGGCCGGTGACCGCAAAGCCGGCGTATACGGCGGTTGCCATCGGCACGGTCGTCTGGCCGAGCGCCGTCCACGTGTTGCCGTCCGGCGAGATGTAGCTCGTGAACACGTTTCCGGCCCGCGTCAGGCGCACCCAGTAGGGAGCGGCAACCAACGGGCCTCGAATGCTGGTCGTTGCCGCGTTGCTGCCGATCCGCGTCTCGTGGAGCGTACCGTTCGAGGGCGTGACCGCGACGTAGGCGTGGGAGGCGCCTGCCGCGAGGGTCTCGCGGATCATGAGGCCCGCTTTGGCCCACCCGTTGGTGTTGCTCTGGCTCGCTACCCGTGCTGTGAGCGTGCCGTCGCCGACGAAGGGCTGCGCCACGAAGTAGAACGAGTCGGCGGTGCCGTAGATGTCCGTACCGGCGCCGCTCGCGGTCAGCGCGGAGCCTGCGATACTGAACGAGCCGGCGGCGCCCGGGCTGCCGACGTTGGTGCCCGTCCACGTCAGGGTGGTCGGTGTCGTGGCCGAGATCGGGCCGGCGGGAGTCGACTGCAGCGGCGTCGGTACCGAGTTGTCAAACGCCGTTACGGTGTAGGTGGCCGTCGTGCCCGGCTGCAGACCGGTGTCGGTGTAGCCGGGGCTGCGCACGGTCGCGGTCGGCGTGGTCGCGCCGTTGCGGAAGACGTAATACCCCGCGATCGGGTTGCTGCCCGCTGTGGCGGCGGTCCAGTTCAGCGTGACCGTGGTCGGCGTCACAATCCCGACCTGCAGGCCGGTGGGAGCGTTGGGCGCCGAGCCGCCCTGGGTGGGGAGCGAGAACGCGACGCTCGCCGACGGCGCCGACGCAAAGGGCGTCGGCGTTGTCGCGTCGAAGGCGGTGACGTAATAGGTATAGGGCGTGCCGGCGACTACGGTCGCGTCGAGGTAGGTCGTGCCGCCCGTCACCGTCGCGAGGGGCGCCGCCTGGTCGGTCCGGTAGACCCGGTAGCCGGCCAGCCCGTTCGTGCCGGCGGCCGGTGCCGTCCAGTTGAGCTGGGCTCCGGTTCCGTTGGCGACCACCGTGAGGTTGCCCGGGGCTGCGGGCGCGGCGACGACGCTCACCGACGAGAAGGTCGCGGTAGCGGGCAGCGTCGTGTGACTGGTCAGGGCGAGGCCGGCGTAGACGCTGCTGCCCATGCCGATCGTCACCTGGCTAACGGGTGACCAGGTCAGGCCGTCGGCCGACACGGAGCCCGTGAAGGCGTTGCCAAGGCGTACGAGGCGCACCCAGTAGGGCGCGCGGATCGCGGCCGGCCCGTGCACGCTGACGGTCGTGCCGTTGGCGGCATTCCGGTACGTGAACGCCGCGCCGTTGGCGCCCGAAATGGCCATAAAGGCGTTGCTCGATCCGGTCCCGAGCGTCGCACGGATCATGACGCCGGCCTTGGTCCAGGCGTTCGGGGCCGTGTCGGAGGCGATGAGCGCCGTGATGCTGCCGTCCCCGGTCAGCGGCGTCGAGTCGAACTGGAAGGCATCGGCGCCACCATAGATATCGGCGCTTGCGCCGCTCAGCGTGAACGTCGTCCCGTCATAGGCGTAGGTGCCCGCGGTCGTTACCGCACCGATGTCGCCGCCGTTGAGGGGGCTTGCCACGGCGGCGGCGGCCAGCGACCGTAGGGGCGAGGGGGCAAGCTGGGGACTTGCGGTCGCGGACGGGCCCGCGCCGACGAGCGCGTTCGGGGCAGCGACCGTCGGTTGCACGGCTGTCGTCGGCG